>JAGBCV010000035.1 GCA_017937845.1 Clostridia bacterium
GAACCCCTGACCTCTAGCGTGACAGGCTAGCGTTCTAACCAACTGAACTACCGGGCCAAATGGTGGGAACAATAGGGCTCGAACCTATGACCCTCTGCTTGTAAGGCAGATGCTCTCCCAGCTGAGCTATGCTCCCATTTGTTTGTCGTTGTCGGTTTGTTCTCTCGACGACGATAGCAAGTATATCACAACTCTTTTTATTTGTCAATACCTTTTTGAAAGTTTTTTTGAAAATTTTGAAATATTTTTTTCAAGGGTAAAAAACACCTTTTTTATACCATTTTTTACCCCAAAATTCCCCTTCGCAACCACCGGTTGCGGAAGTTCAAGCCGTAAATGCTTGTGTTTGAGGGCTTTTTATGATAAAATAGAGCTACAAAAAACAAAACTCCGCGCGGTCATACTGAGCGAAGCCCACCAAGATTCCGCCTACGGCGATTTTGCTGACGCAAAATTTCGACTACGGGCATACGCCCTACGCTCAGAATGACCGTGGTCGGCGCAGTCGAATGTATCTCGCGCGCCTTCACCATATCCCATAACACCCAAGAGAAAGGAATTATCCTATGAAACTTTCAGAAAAAATTTATACCTGTCGAAAAAAAGCAGGACTTTCCCAAGAAGCGCTTGCGGAAAAGCTCGGCGTTTCTCGTCAAGCAGTCAGCAAATGGGAAACGGAAGAAGCCATTCCCGAGCTTTCTAAAATTCCTATGATGGCGAAAATTTTTGATGTTACTACCGATTGGCTTCTTTTTGATAATGAAAATTTTGAAGAAAAACCAACCGAAGAAACCTCTCCCCAAATACCCGTCACGATAACCTTAAAAAGCCCCTTGAACACTTCGATCAAAAAAAATTCTTGGATTATCGGTATCTATCTATCTTTTATTGGTACACTTCTCTCCCTGATTGCTCTATGCGAAGTGGGGTCCGCTTACAATGCTTTGGCGGAAGCAAAAACACCGCTGTCATTTATGATTACCCCCGAAGGCGAAATCCCCATTATCAATTCGCAAAAAGTTGAAGCTGCTGATACGGCGCTTGACTTTGCATATGGTTTCTTAGTAATCGGACTCATCGTTTTAGTCGTAGGAATATTTATCGCGATTTTTTTGAAAAAGAAATATCATACCAATTCTATCAATGAAGGAGATTCCCTATGAAACTTTCAGAAAAAATTTATACCTGCCGTAAAAAAGCGGGACTTTCCCAAGAAGCGCTTGCAGAAAAGCTCGGCGTTTCCCGTCAAGCGGTCAGCAAATGGGAAACGGAAGAAGCCATTCCCGAGCTTTCTAAAATTCCTATGATGGCGAAAATTTTCGGTGTTACCACAGATTTTCTTCTCTCCGAAGAAGAAAATTTTGAAGAACCAAAAAAACAACAAGAAGAAATCCCAAAAACCGAACAGCCGAAGAACTTTACAACACCCGATTGGGCAAAGAATATCCCCCATACTGTGGAAAGTTCCTTCCGCAAATACGGTTGGATTCTCGGAGTCATCGTGGCAATCGTCGGTGTCGGTATGATACTTACCAACGGCTTTTTGCTCGTTTTTTCCGTTGCTACGACCAGCACAGGCTTTATCAATCCGTTTTTGATTATAGATATCATCGGCTTTTTGATCGGTATTGCGGTTTTTGCCACAGGAATCTATCTCGTGCGCTATCTCAAAAAGACAGTGAAATAAGCTCGGGTGATTTTCTATAACAGAAAAGCAAGTAAAAATTGCCCGTTTTCATCAATTTTTTCATGAAATCCCCTTGTTCAAAGGGGATTTTTCGTTATATAATAGCATTATAAACAAAAAAGAAACGGAGAAATTCTCATGGAAAAAGCAAAAGTATATTTCACAAAAGAAATTACCCCCGAATCCCTTATGAAAATCTATGAAGCCCTCGGCAGAACCCTTGACGGCAAGGTCGCCGTCAAGATTTCCACAGGAGAACCCGGCGGTCATAACTTTTTACAGCCCGCTCTCATCGGAGACCTTGTGAAAAGCTTGAACGGCACCATCGTTGAATCCTGTACCGCATACAGCGGCAAACGCCTTGAGCCTAAGGATCATTGGAAAGCCATTGAGGACCACGGCTTCCTCGCCATTGCGCCCTGCGATATCCTCGATGAATTTGAAGATATGGAAATTCCCGTCAAGGGCGGTTTTCATCTCAAGACCAATATCATCGGCAAGCATTTTGAAAACTACAACTCCATGCTCGTGCTTTCGCATTTCAAGGGTCACGCCATGGGCGGTTTCGGCGGTGCGCTCAAAAATATGAGCATCGGTATCGCTTCCACCGCGGGAAAGACCCATATCCATACCGCAGGTAAGACCTCTGACCACAAGATCATTTGGAAAAATACCGCAAAACAGGACGATTTTCTTGAATCGATGGCAGATGCGTGCCGCAGCGTTGTGGATTATATGGGCGCGGAAAATATCCTGTATATCAACATTGCAAACCGTCTTTCCGTCGATTGCGACTGCGATTCTCACCCTGCTGAACCCGAAATGGGCGATCTCGGTATTTTTGCCTCTCTCGACCCCGTAGCGCTCGACTGCGCTTGCTATGATGCCGTTAAAAACTCCCCCGACGCAGGCAAAGCCGCACTCATCGAACGCATGGATTCCCGTCACGGCATCCATACCGTGGAAGCGGGCGAAAAGCTCGGACTCGGCACGACAAATTATGAGATCGTGACGATTTCGTAAACATTCCTTTTCCTATTAAAAGCAAATATAAAGGAGCTGACCTCATGCAAAACCGAAAAGAAACGATTCGCCTTATGGCGGAGGAAACCGAACGCTTTGTTTCCGAAACGATACAAACACTTTCCAAAACCGCTAAGCTTACTGACTATATCCGTGATACCGACATCGTGTCTTGCAACGATGAAAACCGCATCGTTTGGACTCGCGCATTGCAACGCGCCATTGATGAAAACGAAATCATTGAAATTCCTCCGTCCGATATTCCCTATGACCTTGACGGCTCGGTTCTGATAGATGGAAATTGTAAGATCATCGCATATGGCGCAACCATTCGCCTTTTGCCCGACGTAAACGTCCTGATGCTTCGTAATCGCAACGTCAAAGACGGCACGCACAAGCAAACCGTCATGGGAGAGGATACCAACGAAAACATCGCCATTTTCGGCGGTACTTGGGAAGAACCCCATACTGCCCGTATGGGATATGGAAAAAGCGGTAAGATCGATGAAGAACGCAGTATGTACGGCGTTTCCACCTGTATGCTCTTTTCCAACGTGAAAAATCTTTATCTGAAAGACCTGACGTTTCGTCATACCGCCGGCTTTTCCGTGCAAATCGGCAATGCACAAAATATCGTGATTCACGATATTTCTTTTGACGATTGCTTTGCAGACGGTATTCACGTCAACGGAAACACGGAAAATATCGCCGTCCGAAATCTTTCGGGGCTTGTCGGCGATGACCTCATCGCGCTCAATATGTACGATTGGCAGGATTCCTCCATCAATTTCGGTCCTCTCAAAAATGCCTTTGTGGAGGGACTCTTCATCGATCCCAACAGCCGATTCAAGGATATTCGTATCCAGCCCGGTATGTATCGCTTTGACGATGGCTCCATCGAGGATTGTTCACTCGAAAACGTACTGGTCCGCAAGGTTTCGGGTGTGCAATGCTTTAAGATGTACTATCAGACGCCCCGTTATATCATCGGTGAAGACCCAGAATGGGGCGCACCCGGCAGCGCTGACCATATCTATTTTGAAGATATCGATGTATACTCCCGTCATTGCAACATGAAAAGCTATCGGGAAAATAACCCCGTTACGGGACATTTCGGCGCATGGGAGATCGGGTCCAACATCGGATATTTACACCTCGAAAACATTCGTATCCGAATCGATTTTGAACGTTTCCCGCTCGGTTCTCCCGTTGTTATCGGTCCAAAATCCGTCGTTTCGGGAGAATATGAAATTTTTGACCCGTACGTTTCCTGCGTTTTGGATACGCTGACCATGAAAAACGTGACCATCAACGAAAAGCCCGTCCTTACCGCAGAGGACGCCGCGTATCAAGTCGTATTTGACCATATCTACGACGCACCCAACACCAGCGGAAAGGGCGAGATCCGTCATTTTGACCTTTCTTGAAATAAACAGAAAAGAGGCACGCCAGAGGGTGTCTGCGATAAAGCAGGTTAACCTACCGCAAAGCAAAAGGAGTACGGACGATTTGTTCGTGCTCCTTTTCACACGTCTTGCCTTGCAAGGTATAGTGTGTTACACCTTTTGGTGTACTGTCGGGTGGTAATATAGCCTTCTCCTGTGGGAGAAGGGGGACCGCGATAGCGGTGGATGAGGAGTTACTTTTCGTTTAGAACACCTCATCCGTCAGCCTTCGGCTGCCACCTTCCCCCACTGGGGAAGGCTTATTTAGTGCGTCCTGAAAGTCCGACAATTTTCCTGAACAAGCACTGCTTTTGTGGACACAAAAGCGAAGTCCCGCGTAGGGGGAGGCACTTATAGCAGTTTACTAAACTTGGTTTTTGAATTTTGCTCATAAATGCGATATCCGGAATTGGAATAACAATTTATGGCTGCAATATTTTCTTTATCGGTTTGAATATTAATCGTATTAAATCCGAGCCCCTTAACATATTGCTCCGCATAATTCAGCGCAAAAGACCCAATTCCTTGGCGTTGGAAATCTTTTGCAACAAATAACATAGATACCCAGACTATATCTGTATTCAGCAATCCATTAATTTTCATGTAAGCGATAGGCATCGCGCCCTTGCAAACTAAAAAATGCTTTTCATCTGGATCTTCGACAGAAAGAATTTCCTTCCATTCGCTTAGAGATATATTTCCGAAATTCAAAATATCTTTGTTTTGAGCAAACAGAATTCTCACAAAATATGCCTCGTTTTTTGTTGCTGGGATAATAGTTAAAGAGTTTGGAATGTCTAATTCATACATGATTTCACCGTCATTTATGAAATCATTAAACGATTCAAACGGCTTTTCTGAAAAACATAATGACATTTGAAGGTTGCAACTTGGAATGTTGTCGGGCTTGACATAACACCGAAGTTTTGTTGCTCCCATTTCGGATAAGTGATTTGTCGCCGCGTGAATCATTTGTTTTGCTATCCCTCTTCTTCTGTATTCCGGAATCACAAACAAGTCACCATAATACCAAAGATGAGGATTGTTTTCATTTCTCACACAATGAATTCTGCCGATAACTTGATTTTTTGCAGTGGTGGCAATTACCCCAAAGCAATCGTTGCTATTGACAAGCTCGTCGAAGATATACTGTCTCGATCGGTTTGTAAACTGTGGGGTTAATGCTTTCCATTGATTTTGCGCAATTTGTTCCACATATTCGTTTGTTAAGAATTTGCTGATTTGAATTGTAACGATTTCTTTCATTTTGCTACCTCTTTCTTAAAAAATAAAATGCTCTCGATAAAATCAAGAGCATTAAGTCAAGACGTAACAATATGAGTTAGTTTGCGGACAAAACGGCAATTGATTTTATCAGTGTTAAGTTTGTCATTTTGTCCACCTCCTTTAAGCATCAATTTTGTATTTTTATTATAGCACAATATTTTCAACAAGTCAACATCTAAGATATCAACTATTAGTTGTTATAAGAAAAGCTTGGCACACCTGCTTTATCGCAGGTGTGCCAATGCGTGCCTCTTTATTTACATGTTATCAAAAAATCAAAGGACGATCGTAATCGATGCGCCAAGACCCATATCGATCTCGATCATATCCTCCGCAAGGACGGCAACGGGCGCGGAAATCTTAGCGTTTGCAATGCCTGCGTATTTCACACGGCATTTTCCTGCTGCTTGCGCTGTGATACGCATTTCCGTTACCTTACCGTTTGCAAAATCACAACCGCAGACGAAATTGCCTCTTGCGACAAGACCGTCAAACGAGCCGTCCTTCCAAACGTCGGGGAGTGCGGCAAGAAAATCAATATATCCCGCTTGGCTTTGCAGGAGCATTTCGGAAACGCCCGCCACAGCGCCGAAATTGCCATCGATCTGGAACGGCGGGTGATCATCCCAAAGATTGGGAAGCGTATTGTTTTTCAGCATCGAATAATAGAGGTCATACGCACGGTTGCCAAGTCCCGTACGCGCCCACGCGCAAAGACGGTGCGCCGCCGCCCAGCCCGTCGATTTATCCGAACGCTTGGTAAGCGAAACTTTTGCGCCCTCGAGCCATTCGGGGGTATTTTTATTGATGATGGTCGCGGGATAAAGTCCGACGAGATGCGAGATATGGCGGTGCGTATATTCACCGATATCGCCGTAATGCTCCTCCTCACGAAATTCCTTGATCTGTCCGTCAAGACCGATAAGAACAGGGTCGAGGCGGTCGATCTGCGCGCGAATGACATCCAAAAGCGGGTCATCCGTGATGCCGAGGATATCCGCAGATTCCAGCACTCGTCTGTGGCTTTCATAGACCATCTGCTGATCAAACGCACAACCCATGGTCTGATAATACGAGCCGTCGGGGTTTTGCTGTTCAGGAGAGGCGGAATATTTGACGAGGAGCTTGCCGTCCTTTTCCACAAGCACCTTGGAAAGGAACAGGGACATATCGCGGAGAATTGGATATGCCACCTCGCGGAGATATTCTGTATCGCCCGTATAGGTGTAATGATCCCAGAAAAGAAGCGATGTGAACGCACCCGTACCCGGACCCGAGTGGTCCTTCGCGCTCGTTCCCGTGATGCAATAAAGGAGCGCCGCCGTACCGAGCGCCCAGCCGTTTTCGCCCTTGGAAGAAAGATTTTCGGGATATGCGTTTGCGATATATTCGTCTGCAATGCGCTTTGCCTTAGGAAGATACGCCTTTGCATATTCGCTATACGGCAGGAAGCACTCCGCAAGATTCGCAATGCCCGAGGGCCAATAATTCATCTGCACGTTGATATTATGGTGATAATCCGAGCCCCAAGGCGAGCTATCGTACGCCGTCCACGTTCCCTGCAAGGTAGCGGGATAACCGCCCGGACGCGAGGACGCAATGAGCAGATATCTGCCGTACTGATAATAGAGCGTTTCAAGATATGCGCTTCGGCTTTCGTTTTTGTAGCGGGTCACAAGGATATTGGTGGGGATCATCAGGTCTGCTTCGTCATAGCCGATATTGAGCTTGACACGGTCAAAAAGGCTTCTATAATCCGCGATATGACGCGCATACAGCTCCGCATAGGACATTTCACACGCTTTATCCAGTCTTTCGGTCACAGCCTCATGGGGATCTGCGTAAGGCGCGAGCTTTTTATGAGGATCACTTTCCAAAAATACGCGGGCTTCCATTTGATAATTCGTACCGCAGGTGAAATAGAAGGTCGCCTCATTGGCGTTTTCCACGCGGATACCGTTTTCCGAAACGGATACCGTACCGCCGACGGCTTTCGCCCTCAGCTGTCCCTCCTGCGTGACCATATACCCAAGTCCGACACCGCGCATGATAAGGCGGTCGCTCGTTGCGTAGGACTCGTCCGTACGTCCGCCGCCGTCGCCCTCCATGATACAATAACCACGGACAAAGGGAATTTCTGTATATGCGGTGAGCGAGATCTTGCCCGAAACGGGCGCGCCGTCCTTTTCGGCGGTGAAATGCACCGCCAAAACACGGTCGGGATAGCTTACGATATATTCACGGCGATAGGTGATGCCCTCGTAATCATACGATACGTGCGCCGCGGCATCGTCAAGCGTCAGATCACGGACGAAATTTTCAGCCTTGTCGGTTTCATGTCCCGTAGCAAAATAGAGATTGCCAAAGGTTCTCGTGCCGCCGTTTCCCGTTCCCCAATGCGGAACGCCCCAATAAAAGGGATTGGAAAAGCTGTTTTCTGTTACATTGACGCGCTCAACGGCGATCCTGCCGAAAACAGATGTGCCAAAATAGGAATTTCCGAGAGGCAGGGACCACTTTTCCCAGCCTGCGAGCGGTTGGCGCTTTTGCCATGCGAAATCCGTTTCACAGGCGGTGGGGGCAGGGGCGGTATACCAAAGGCGGAGGGGAGCTTGTTTTGTCATGGGTAAGTCCTTTCTTTTATATTTCGGGGTTATGTTATTTCTGTTTATTCATCTTTTCTTTTGGAAAGAAGATGCTGAAAGCCCTCTCAGTCAGCTTACGCTGACAGCTCCCCCAAAGGGGGAGCCTTATAGAAAGCCTTTGCAAAAATCAATACTCGATCTTCAAGAACCATTTTTCGCCCAAAGCGTTCATGAGAAGCGTCATGACGACAGCGAAGATCACGGCAAGCGCGGTACAAGCGCCGAGAATGGCGGCAAGCGGAAGTCCTGCGAAATAGAGTCCGAGCGCAATCACCATCGGCTCGATGGAAAGCACCATACCGCCGAGCATCGTCAAGACCATCGGGAGATTGTTCTTTGCGATCGTAACCTCGCTCGTCCAGTCGAATTTGTATTTTTTGAGATTGATGAGAAGTCCGACGACGCCTGCGCTATACGCATAGCAAAGCGGAATCACGACCGTGGCGATCGCCCCGATGATGGGAAGTCCGTTTACGATGGAAACGGCGATACCGCAGACGAGAATCACGGGCGCGCAAAACGCCATATGCAGATAGAGCTTGGAGCGAAGGATCTCTTTCGGCAAAACGGGCAGGCTTTTGAGAAGCGGAAAGGTCTTACCCTCCAAGGAAATGGAGGTGCTGGTATCATTGACCATTGCCGCTGCCATCGCAAAAATGAATGGGAACATGATGGAGAAAAGCTCTGCAACTTCTTCTCCCTCTGCGCCGAAATTCTGAATACTGAACATCACGGCGAAGACAACGAGCATGAGAAGTCCTATCAACTGGTTCATAAAGATCGTTGCGGAGGAGAAAAGACGCTTCATATCCTTTTTCATCAGCGCAAGCATGATGCCCGAGGATTTTTCGCTCGATTTATATTTACGGCGAACTGCGCGGGGACGGAACAGCTCGTGAATCTTGCCGTAAAATTTGCCGAAAACAAGCGCAACGATGGAAAACGCCAAAAGCGATACGCCGACAAACAACAGCGCGGAGGAAAGACTTCCCTCCATGGTCGCTTCCTTGAACCATGCAAGCGGAGGATAGATAGACGACAAGCCACTTAGCATACCTTCAAACATCGCACCGACCAAAACATCTTCATTTCCACCCGCGGAAGAACCGACCGTCATGGAAAAGCCCATGACACCGCAAAGGAAAATGACGTACAGAATGACGGTTACAAATTGTGCATGACGGAAGTGAGAGGCGATGATGCTCATAAGCGCCGAAATGATGGAGGCAATGAGAATCGGAATGAGCGATACGAAAAGCATTAAAATAAAATAATAGATATAGAACGAGATATGCGGTCTTTCAAAAATGCCGTAGAATATCGCGCAGGGGACAAGCATGACGATATTGAGGATCGAATCCAAGGTATACATCGTGAGCAGCTTTGCCGCGACGATGGTTCTGCCCGGGATCGGAAGCGCAAAGAGCATATCGTGGTCTTTCGCTTCAAAAAGCAGGGCTTTTGCATACGAAACAGATGTGAGAAGCGTCAAAAACATCGCAAACATGGCGACAAGGGGCGGAAATACGGCGGTATTTCCCTCTACGTACAGCATACTCATGAAAATATACTCATACAGGGCGATGAGTACGCCTGCGATCACCCACGCAACGATCGTTCCGCTTGCGGAGCGAGCCTTTACGCGCTTCTTATTTTTGGGGTTCTTCTTCCCCGCCCAAAGCATCATGGAAAGCTGGGCTTTATACAGATTCCAAAAATTACGCTTCACCCGCTTCACCGCCTTCCATGTCGGCAAGCTCAAGGAACACCTCTTCCAGACTGCCGTCACCGACGATCTCCTCCGTCTTACCCGAAACGACGAGCTTACCGCCCTTGATGATGGCGATCTTATTACAGAGCTTCTGCGCGACCTCCAAAACGTGGGTGGAGAAGAAAATAGCGGAGCCTTCCGCGCACATTTCCGCAAAGACCTGCTTCAAGAGATGCGATGCCTTCGGGTCAAGTCCGACAAAGGGTTCGTCCAAGATAAGGAGCTTCGGCTTATGAATGAGCGCGGAGATGATGGCAAGCTTTTGCTTCATACCGTGAGAATACGAGGCGATCTGCGTACCAAGGTCGGCAGAGATCTCAAACATATCGGCGTATTTTCCGATGCGTTCGTTTCGCTCCTTCGCGGGCACACCGTACACGTCCCCAATGAAATTCAGATAGGCGATACCCGTCATAAACTCGTAAAGGTCGGGATTATCGGGGATATACGCGATCATTTTTTTCGTCGCCATCGGGTCGTCTTTGACGGAGATGCCGCCGATAAAAATATTGCCCTCCTCAAAATCCAAAATACCGCAAGCGGCTTTCAGCGAGGTCGTTTTGCCCGCGCCGTTATGTCCGATAAAGCCATACAGGTCGCCCGCTTCCACATGAAGAGAAAGAGAATCCACGGCGCGCTTACCACCCTTATAGGTTTTGGAAAAATCACAGAATCGTAACATCTTATTTTCAGTCCTTTCGACAAATAAATTTGATTTTATCCTCATTTTATCATAGTTTTGCGCCCTTGTAAAGAGATATGGGTGCAAAAAAGATTTCCGAGAAATGAAAATCAAAGATATTGACAAGTTTCCCTTGATATATTATAATGAGAATAGATCATTATGTATAAAAACCGAAAGGATGTAAACAACTATGAAATACACCATTGGTGTTGACCTCGGCGGAACCAATATTGCCGTCGGTATCGTCAACGAAAATTATGAAATCGTAAAGAAAGGCTCTGTTCCCACCCTCGCGCAGAGAGGTCCCGAACCCATCGTTCACGATATGGCTGAGCTTTGCAAAAAGCTTCTCGCGGAATGTGAGATCGCCATGGACGACGTGACAGGCGCAGGTATCGCTTGCCCCGGTACGGTAAACCCCGCGACAGGTATCGTGGAATATGCCAACAACATTAAATTCTCCGACTTCCCGCTCGTTGCGCTTTTCTCCAAGGAAATGGATATGCCCGCAGAAAACGTCAAGATTGGTAACGACGCAAACCTTGCCGCTCTCGGCGAAGCCGTTGCAGGCGCGGCAAAGGGTGCTTCCTCTTCCGTTATGATCACCCTCGGCACAGGTGTCGGCGGCGGTGTCATCCTCGACGGCAAAATGCTCATGGGTTGTGCATTCGGCGGTGCTGAGCTTGGTCATACCGTCATCGAATTGAACGGCCGTCAGTGCTCCTGCGGCAGAAAGGGCTGTTTTGAAGCATACTGCTCCGCAACCGCTCTCGTAAAGCTCACAAAAGAAAAATTTGAAACGACAAGCGGTACGCTCATGCACGAAATGTGCGAAAACGATATCAACCGCGTTGGCGGTAAAACTGCGTTCGCCGCTATGAAAAAAGGCGACAAGGCAGGCGCTGAAGTCGTTGACGCTTACATCTCCTATCTCGCTTGCGGTGTTGCTAATCTCATCAACATCTTCCAGCCCGAGGTATTCACCATCGGCGGCGGTGTTTCCGGTGAAGGCGATAATCTCCTCGTTCCGCTCAAGGAAAAGGTCTGCGAACAGATTTATTCTAAGGATAAAACCCTCAAGACCGACCTCCGCATTGCAACGCTCGGCAATGATGCAGGCATCATCGGCGCAGCAGCGTTCGCAAACGACAAATAAAAAGCGGCAAAAGCAATTTCCTATGCAATAAATAAAGAGGAAACACGAGGTTTCCTCTTTATTTTACTAAGTATCAACAAAAAGGAGGAGAAAACATGAATCCGAAAACAAAAAAATGTTCCCTCAAGCTCGGCGCATCCGCCGCACTTGCGACGGGGATCACGCTGGCATCGCGCTTCGACCTTGCGATCTCCTCAACGCTTGCAGGGCTGAAATTCAACGGAAAATATTTTACGCTGGACGTGCCCACCTTTGCTTCCACGCTCGAAATCATCGGAGAATGGGCGCCGTCCGTGCTTGCGGCGACCTCCGCTCTCATTTTCGCCTCCGCAGGCTCGGAAAACTGTAAAACGCAAACGGGAAAGGTCGCCGCTCGCGCAGGCTCCTTCATTCCCGCGATGGGGCTCATGGCTTACGCATCGAGTAAGACGGCGGAATATCTCAATTATTCGCTCGGCGGTATCATGGGACGCATGATGTTTGCGGCGTTTTCCTTTGCCATTGCCGCCATTCTGTATCTGCTCGTCGGAAAGATCCCGCCCGAGGTCAAAAAGAAGCTCTTTTTGCCTGCGGCATATACCCTTGCGGCTTCCATCACCGTTTTGCTGACCGTTTCCACGCTCAAAACCGTTTGGGGGCGCACAAGGCTACGCGATATGGTGGACGATAATTCCCTCGAAAGCTACACGCCTTGGTATAAGCCGAACTTTTTCGCGGGTGAATATTCGTTCCCATCAGGTCATACCGCACACGCGACCCTCGTTTTGATGCTTTCCAAATGGCTCTACGGAAAAGCCGAAAAATACCGCCCCGCCGTCACGGCGCTCGGTTATGGCTTCATTGCGCTCATGGCGTTCTCACGTCTTGCCGCAGGCGCACATTTCCTTTCGGATATCCTTTTCGGCTTTATCATCGCTCTCGGTATCACGGAATATTTCAAAATGAGATATGAACATCACTCAGCCAAGGTCGTAATATCGTAAAATACCGTTATAAATGCCCCGCGCAACGAGGTTCGGATTTTCCGCCATCAAGGCGGCGTCACCGATATTGGTGATGAATCCGACCTCCAAAAGAAGCGCGGGCATTTGTGTTTTTCTGAGAACGTACAGCGTCGGACGCGGAAATACGCCGCGGTTGGCAAGCCCCGTCGCATCGGAAAGCCCCGTGAGGATATCCTCCGCCAAGGGGTACGCGGACGAGGTCGTGCTATATACGAACGCTTCACTGCCCGATGCCTGCGGAAGATTCGACGCATTGGCATGAAGGCTGATGAATGCATCCGCGCCCCATGCGTTTGCCGCGCCTACACGCGCCGCAAGGCTCGTCGAGGTACTCGTGCCGAGAATCTCCTCGGGGTCATTGCGCGAGGTCAACGCCTCAAAATTCGGATTGGCATTGAGAAGCGCTTCGAGCGCCTTGCCGATGGTATACATGAGGTCCTGCTCACGGTAGCCGTTGCCCTCCGCACCTGCGTTGGGATTCATGGGATTGTGTCCCTGGTCGATGAAAATTCTGATTGCCATATCAAAATAGCTCCTTTCGCGTTTTTTCTGAAAAGCGTCTTCTTTTTCAGTTTACGCAAAAGGAGCTGTTTTTGTTCAATCAAGATTTAATTTTTTTGTCAATATCCATTTCGTGCCGAAATAACACAGGAACACTTGCAGGGCGGCAAGCACCGTGGCAAGCACCATCATCAAGGTGAAGAAAAGCGTGACGTTTTCCGACAACACGTTTGTGACAGCCATGACGAGAAAAAGTACGACCGCGGCGATACCGCCAACCAAGGAAAAGCCCCAGTTGATGCCGTAACCGCAGAGGATTCCCATCACCACGCGGTGCTTTTTGGCGATCATACACGCAAGCGAGATGCAGAAATACAACAGGCATATCGTATACACCATAGAAAGCAGCGCGTATACGGCAAAAAGCGGAAGAAACGCTACTCCGAAATTTTCCGAAAAGATCGCGCCAAGCTCCGAGAAAAGCTCGGAGAACGCCGCGGAAATCTCCATAAAGATCTCTTCATCGTTCAGCGCCCACCGAAACGCAAGGACGAGCATCCCCGAGGACACCAAAACGCAAACGCCAGAAAGCACCTGCCATATCAGCGACACGACGAGCTTCGAGAGGATATGCTCGTGTATCGTCACGGGAAGCGTAAAGGTCAGATATCCCTCATCTGTGAAAAACGAGGTATAAAAACGGCGGATCACCATGATAAACGCCACGACCCCGACCGTAACGGCAAGCACGAAAAGCGAAATCAGCAAAATACCGACCAAAGTACCGCCAAGCGCGGAAAACGCCATCGCTTTTCCGTTTGCAAGAAGTCTGCCCTCGATCGCCACGAGCACGCTTGCAAGCAGACTGACGGCAAGCATGGCAAGCAAAATGGGCGCGAGCGTGCGTCTTGTGGCGCGAAGCTCATGCTTGATACATTTTCCAAACATAGGCTACCTCAATCCAAGTTCAGCTTTTTGGTCAGAATCCATTTTGTGAAAATGTAGCTGACAAGAATTTGGATCAGCGTCAAAACGACCATCGAAATCATGAATACGTAAAACGCATAATCCCAATCTACCATATCCGCGATGCTGTTCGCAAGGCTCGTCAGAGAGGAAAAGACCATATTGATGACGAAATAGCACGCAACGCCGCAAAGCACGCGGTGTCTTTTGGCGATCATGCAAGCGAGAGAGATGGCAAGATAGAGCATGAAGATGGAGGCAACAAGGCTGAGGATCATTTGCGCGACGGCAAGCACGACAGCGAAGATGACATTGCCTACGCCGTACATATCCACCATATCCTCAAATAAGAAAGAAATCCCTTTGAAGGCTTCCTGCATCTCTACCCAAAATTCGTCCGCCACGCCATAGCCGAGGAGTGCGCCCACGCCGATCAGCACCACGCAAAGAAGCGCGACGATGCTCGACGCGACCTGCCAAAGAAAAGCAACGGTGAATTTGGACATGATATGTTGATTCACGCTGACGGGGAGCGTAAAGGTCAGATACCCCTCATCCGTGAAAAACGAGGTATAAAAACGGCGAATGATCATGATAAAGGAAACGATGGCGACGGCAACGCCAAGCGCCGTAAGTCCGAGAATCAAAATCGCGCTGAAAAACGAGCTGAATATCGCAAAGCTATCGGTATCGGCGTTTGTAAACAAAAAGCCATCGGCAAGGAAAAGCAAGCCGATAAAAAGGCTCACCGCAAGCATCGAAACGAGAAGCGGCAGTAAACTGCGTCTTGTGGCGCGAAGCTCATGCTTTATGCTTTTTCCGAACATTTGTATACCTCCCTGAAATATTCATCGATGGTCTTGCCCTGCTCCTCACGAATCACGTCCGCGGGACTTTGGAGCAAGATCCTGCCGTCACGAATGAAGATGACCTCGTCGAGAACCTTTTCCACGTCGGAAATGAGATGGGTGGAAACGAGGATCGTCGAATCGGGACTGCGGTTGGAGAGAATGGTATCGAGGATAAATTCACGCGCCACGGGGTCAACGCCCGCGATGGGCTCGTCGAGCAGGTAGAGCTTTGCGCGGCGGGACATGACGAGCACGAGCTGTACCTTTTCGCGCGTACCCTTGGAAAGCGTGCGGAGCTTGGCGTTTTCGTCAACGCCGAGAGAAAGGAGCATCTTCTTTGCGCGGTCGATCTCGAAATCCTCATAAAAATCCGCGAAATATTCCAGCATCTGCGAAATACGCATCCAATCGTTCAGATACGTGCGCTCGGGAAGATAGGAGACGAGCTTTTTCGTTTCCACGCCGACGGGAAGTCCGCAGACGGAAACATTTCCCACGGTGGGGGTCAAAATGCCGGCGATCAGCTTGAGAAGCGTGGTCTTGCCGCTGCCGTTCGAGCCGAGCAGACCGATGATCTTTCCGCCCTCCAAGCTCAGATTCACACCGGAAAGCGCGATCTTTCCGCCGTAATCCTTGACCAAAGCGCCGGTTTGCAATACGGTTGACATAAGTTTTCCTCCTTATACGGTATCGAATTTTCTTTTTTTACACGTCAAAATGTCAAAATCTGCACTTTTATCATATCACAAAAATCAAATTCCGTCAAGTTTTCAAGTCAAGAATTAGCGAAATCCAAAAAAATTTTCAAAAATTTCAAAATATTTTGAAAGAATGCGAAAAAACTTCTTGACAAGACGGCATTTTTGTGCGATAATGGAGTTTGTAAATGTAGCAATCTGCGCGGATTTTTACGTCTGCGATTGCAAGGAGGTGTGAAAGAATGCTTACTTACCAGCCTAAAAAACGTCAGAGACAAAAAGAGCACGGTTTCAGAAAGAGAATGAAAACTGCAAACGGCCGCAAGGTTCTGAAAAGAAGACGCGCTAAATGCAGAGCAAGACTCTCTTACTAATATCCGAGAGATAGCCTATGACTAAACCATAGGCTTTTCCTTTTTTGCGAAAGTTTATCGGATTTCTATTAAAACGGGGGATTTCTGTGTGAAAAACATGGCTATTTCCGAAAACCACCTTTACAAAAAGGTGTATGCAAAGGGCGCGAAAGCCGTTTGCAAGCATATCGTGGTATATGTTTTGACCGATTACCACGCTTCACGCCTTGCGCGTGAGAACCCGCTCAAAAAGAGAGTAAACCGCGTCGGACTTACGGTTTCAACAAGACTCGGAGGAGCGGTCGTGCGTTCGCGCGTTCGCCGAATCATACGCGCCGCATATCAAAAACTGGACAAAGAAAACGACCTCAAAAAAGGCAAGCTCATCGTCATAACGGCGCGCGACGCCGCGGTGAAAGCGAAAAGCACGGATATCTACGCGGACCTTCTCTACGCCGCAAAAAAGCTTTCCCTGCTTTCGGACGGGCTTCCACATGAGAAAACGGGCAGTGCCCGTACCCAATAACTCGCCTCCCCCGCGTTTCATTCATACGAAGCATGGCAAAACGGCGATATTTGAAGTGATTTCGACTTCACTCGGGAAAACGTAACGGTCTTCCCGTTACCATAATCTGACCCTATGGGCGGCAGAACGGAGATCTTAAATGCGATATATCGGTATCTTTCTCGTCAGAATATATCAAAAATTCATTTCTCCCTTGAAGCCGCCCTGTTGTCGCTTTTCACCGACCTGTTCCCAATATGCGATAGAAGCCTTCCGCGAATGGGGCTTCTTCATCGGTTTTTTCCTCGCCGTTTGGCGCGTTTTGCGCTGTAATCCCTTTTCACGAGGTGGCTACGACCCCGTACCCAAAAGAAAACGCAAGGAATAGACCAAAAACCTCCACAAATGACAAAGGAGATCATATTCAAAAATGGATTTTATCTACAAGTTTTTCGGTACGATCCTCGGCTTCTTTGAGCAGATCACAGGTCACTACCTGCCCGCGCTCCTCATTTTCGCCCTGATCGTCAAGCTCATCATGCTGCCTTTCGGTATCAAGCAGCAAAAGAACTCCGTCAAGCAGGCAAAGGTTCGCCCGAAGGAAATGGCGATCCGCGCAAAATATAAGGGCAGAACCGACCAACCCATCCAGCAGAAGATGCAAACGGAGGTCATGGAGCTTTACCAGCAGGAGGGCTACAACCCCATGAGCGGCTGCTTGCCTCTGCTCATCCAGATGCCCATCCTCATCATCCTCTATAACGTCGTCATCAACCCCCTCAAGCACATCTGCGGTTACACTGCGGATATGCTCAACACCATCGCCACTTACCTTTCCGGTCAGAATATCGTCGTGGAGGGATTCAAGGACGGCATCTTCAATGGCAGAGATATCAGCCTTATCCAGCACATTGAAACGCACATCAGCGGTATCAACGAAGCACTCTCCGCCGCAAACCTCGAAAATATCCTTCTCGAGGACATCCCGAACTTCGGTATGTTCGGCAATCCCACGGCGCTCGCCGTTGAGCCCGGAGATAACATTTGGTCCTTGCTTCTCCTCATTCCGCTTCTCAACCTTGGCTTTACCTTGCTCTCCATGTGGGTTTCCAGAAAGCTCACCTTCCAGCCGATGCAGGATCAGCAGATGCAGCAGGGCAATATGAAGTTCATGAACATCTTCATGGCAGGTATGACCGCGTTCATCGCATTCGGCGTTCCCGCGGCGATCGGCATCTACTGGATGTTCAATAGCATCCTCGGTATCCTCCAGCAGGTCATTTTGGCAAAGGCCATCCCGCTTCCCAAGTTCACGGAAGAAGATTTCAAAGCCGCTGAACGTGAATACGCAGGCAAGGCCGCAACCAAGAGAGAGACCGTTCAGAGAACCAAAGCGGCTCTTTCCCGCCCGATGGACGAGGACGAATACGCAGACCTTGGCGACTATCATTCCGTTTACGACGAAAAGCCCGTCATCGAAGAGCCTAAGCCCACGAACGATTCCGTCGTTGCCAAAGCACCCTTGAAAAAGAAAAAGTAATCAATAAAGGAACAGCAATCCATGAAAAAAGATATCATCGTAACTGCGAAAACGGTTGAAGATGCCGCGCTCGAAGGCGCAAAGGCACTCGGTGTCAATCGTGATGACGTTACTCTTGACGTGATCGAAGAGCCCAAAAAGGGCTTCCTCGGCATCGGCGCGACCCCTGCCAAGGTAAAGATCACCTATATTTTGAAGCCCCTTGAAGCCGCAAAAAGCTTCATCGAAACCCTTCTCCGCGACCTCGGTATCACAGGTGAGATCCTCATCCACGACGACGGTAACGGCGAATCGCTCATCACCATCGAGGGCGAAGGCGTTTCCGCACTCATCGGTCATCACGGCGATACCCTCGAAGCATTCCAGTATCTCGTAAACCTCGCCGCAAACAAAAAGGACGACGAGGACCGTCAGTACACCAGAATCACCATCAACATCGAAAATTACCGCGAAAAGAGAGAAGAAACACTCCGCAAGCTCGCTTCCAAAATGGCGGTTAAGGTAAAGAAAACAGGCAAAAATATCGCGCTCGAACCCATGAACGCATATGAACGCCGTATCATTCACGCGGAAATTCAGAAAATTGAAGGCGTTTCCACAAACTCCGTCGGCACAGAGGGCAACCGCCGCGTCATCATCTTCCCCGAAGGCTCCGCAAAGCCCACGGAAATGACCAAGCCCGAAAAGAAAAACCGTCAGGGCGACCGCAAAAAAGGCAGTAAGCGCTCCGACAAGCCCGCAAACGGCGAAAGACGCAACGCAGAAAAGAAGGAAGCTTCTGAAAATCGCGCGCCCAAGACCGAACGCAAGCCCGAGGGTGAAGCACGCACCTATAAGCGTCCCGATACGCCCCGTCCCGCTCCGCGTAAGATTGAAAAAGCAAAGGACCTCGACAGCTATTTTGCAAAGCTGAAAGAGTTTTCCAGCAATAATCCTCAATAAGCGGATAACATCCGCAGGAAATTGCTCGCCTTTCGAGCGATTTCCTATGAGATCACAACAAAAACCATAAACGGGACGGGCTTTCCGTCCCGTTTTCCGTATTTTACAGAAAGGAGCATATCCTATGTATTCTATGTTTGGTTCTACGGTGGCGGCGATCTCCACGCCGCGCGGCAAGGGCGGTATCGCCGTCATCCGCGTTTCGGGCGAAGATGCGCTCACCATCTGTGAAAAATTCATTTCCCCCAAAAACGGAAAGCCTCTTTCCGAAATCAAGGCAAATACTGCCGTTCTCACGAACGTTTACGACGAAAACGGCGATATCCTCGACGAATCCGTCGTCACCGTTTTCCGCGCGCCCCGCTCCTATACGGGCGAGGATACCGTGGAGATCAGCTGTCACGGCGGTGTTTTGCTGACGGAATCCATTCTCTCCCGCACGTTTGCTTGCGGCGCCGTACAGGCAGGTCCCGGCGAATTTACAAGACGCGCCTTTTCCGCAGGCAAGCTCTCTCTTTCCCAAGCGGAAGCCGTCATCGGTATGATCGACGCGGAAACACGCGCTGCACTTTCCCTCTCCAAAACCAATCTCGGCGGTGCGGTTCGCCGTAAAACAGACGCGATCTATGAAAAGCTGAAAGAGCTGATCTCCAGCGTTTACGCCGTCATCGACTTTCCCGACGAGGATCTTTCCTCCATGGACGACGATGAGGTCCATGCTGGAATCCGCGAAGTCATCGAAGCCCTGGAAGCGCTCCGCCGTTCCTATAAAACGGGACACGCCGTTTGCGAAGGCGTTCGCACCGTCATTTTCGGCAAGCCCAACACGGGCAAATCCACGATCCTCAATCTCCTTGCGGAAAAAGAACGCGCCATCGTGACCGATATCGCAGGCACGACACGCGACGTTATCTCCGAAACCGTGGCGGCGGGCAACGTAACGCTTCGTCTTTCCGACACGGCAGGTGTTCACGGTACAGAGGACGCTGTGGAAAGCATCGGCGTGAAAAAGAGCATGGAAGCGCTCGAAGAAGCAGAGCTTGTGCTTGCGGTCTTTGACCTTTCTCACGGTCTGGACGCTGAAGACGAAGAAATTCTTTCGCACGTTGCAAAACGCGCGAAAATCGGTGTTCCCGTCATTGCGGTTTGCAACAAGAGTGACCTTTTTGACGCAAGCGCAAACGAAACGGAGATCCGTCGCATCCGCGAAACGCTCGGCACAGAGCCTATCCTCCTTTGCGCGAAAAACGACGAAAGCCGTGATGCACTCGTTTCTCGCATCGAAGATACCTTTGAAAGCAGTGATTTTTCACTTTCGGATACGACCGTTATCACAAACGCCCGTCAACACGCCGCCGTCAGCGATGCGCTTGCACACGCAAATTGCGCGCTTGACACGCTTGATTTTCTCGGTGCGGACCTTGCTTGCACAGAGCTTGAGCTTGCGATGGGTAAGCTCGGTGAGCTTGACGGCAGACAGGTGACGGTGGATGTGGTGGATAGTATTTTCCATCGGTTTTGTGTGGGAAAATAAAAATATCAACTTTTTTCTTGTTGCAAGAAAAAAGGGACGTGTACTTTTCTTGTGCAAAACAAGAAAAGTACCAAAAGAAATTTGCAAGCGTTCCGCTTGACCGAAGCGTAAATGTTAAGTCTTAGCGAAATCGGCTCCCCGCACGGATTCTTCATGAACAAGTTCATGAAGCCCTCCGCCGGCGTCGGCTACGGGACATCACGGCGGAACCACGCCGATGGGCAAAAGCATCGGATTTTATTTGTGACGGCGCTTTAGCGCCGTTCGGCAAGCGCTTTTTTCACTGAGCGCGAGCACATCTAAGGTAGACCTATTTCGCCAACATGAATTACGCGACATTGGACGAAAGCGACGATACGACCGCGTTCTTTGAGCCGGATAATAGGTGTGAGCGAATGAACGCTGCCTGTGGCAGATGCAGTGAGTGAGCGATACGCCCAAAGCAAGGAGTATCAGAAGCGAGATACTTCGAGCGCCTGATACGACTATGCGACGGCGAGAACAGGAGAACGCGAAAGCAAGCTTTCAGACTCTATAAGCGATAAAACCGCAGGTTTTTTGCTTCTTTTTTGCAACTTTTTTCTTAAAATAAGAAAAAAGTTGATTGAACCAAAGAAAAAGGAGAAAAGCATGAAAATCATAAAATACCCCACCCTCCCCTCCACCAATACGAAAGCAAAAGAGCTCCTTCTTTCGGGTGTACGCGAGGGAGTACTCCTTGCGGATAAGCAAACCGCAGGCAGAGGCAGACTCGGCAGAAGCTTTTTCTCCGAAAACGGACTTTTCACCAGCATCATTCTTGCTCCCGATAAAATTCCGTTCGCACCCTCCTTTCTCACAAGTGCCGTTGCCGTCGCCGTTTGCCGTACGCTCCGCGAAATGAACTTTGCTATCAGCATCAAATGGGTCAACGATCTCTATTTGGAAGGAAAAAAGGTCTGCGGAATCTTGACCGAAGCCGTCATGAACGGCAATGAGATTTTAGGTTACGTCGTTGGCATCGGTATCAATTTAGACGGGGCAAAATTCCCCGAGGAGCTTGCCGAAATTGCGACTGCCATTCCCTTTCCTTGCGAAAAAAAAGAGGAGCTTTTATGGAATATCCTCCAAAATCTCGATATCGTACTCCATGAATCCACGGATTCGCTCGTTGGATATTTGACCGAAAACAGTGTCGTACTCGGCAAATGCGTCCGCTTTTTCGGCGCAAAAGAGGGGGAAGGTCTTGCGCTTCGTTTAGATGCCTTGGGTGGTCTTGTCGTTAAGACTGCGGAAAACGAAATCTTGACCCTCACGACGGGCGAAATTTCTCTGCGGATAAAAAATTGAAATTTTTATAATTTTTTATCAAAAACCTATTGACAACATGGTTTCTCTATGTTATAATGCTTTAGCAATCCTAAGACAGCAGGTTGTGATTTGGTCACAAATCATGGTAAAAGCGTTTCGCTTCCCCGCCGAGGAGAGAATTCCATAATATCAAATTGATTATTTATGAAGTCTTTCCTGCATTTCTATGGATTTGCAGTAAAGGCTTTTTTCATATATTCTTTCCGAATTATATGTCTTGGCTTTCCAAATATTTGAAGGGTGGTGAAATTATGCCAAGTGCACAGGTTCTTGAATCTAAGAAGAAAATCGTTGCTGATCTGACTGCAAAACTTCAGGGCGCAACTGCCGGTGTTATCGTAACTTATCAGGGCATTACCGTTGAAGATGATACAGCTCTCAGAGCTGAACTTCGTAAAGCAGGCGTTGAATACTCCGTCATCAAAAACACTCTCACAAAGAGAGCTTGCGAAAATGTTGGTTACGGCGACCTCGCAAACGTTCTTGAAGGCATGACCGCTGTTGCTACCAGCGCAGAAGATCCGGTTGCTGCTGCTAAGATCCTTAAAAAATACGCTGACAAAGTTGAATCCTTTGAAATCAAGGCTGGCTTTGTTGACGGTAAACTTCTTGACGCTGCCGGCGTTAACGATCTTGCTGAACTTCCTTCCAAGGAAATCCTTATCGGCAAAATTCTCGGAAGCCTTCAGTCTTCTCTCTATGGTCTTGCACACGTTCTTCAGGCGTATGTCGACAAGGTCAACGAAGAAACTGCTTCCGCTTAATCTCTCTCGCGTCTTAATCCTAACTTAAAATTTATTTATTAAAAAACACTCAAATGGAGGTACATTATCATGGCATCTGAAAAAATCACTGCTATCCTTGATAGCATCAAGTCTCTTACCATTCTTGAGGTTGCTGACCTCGTTAAAGCTCTCGAAGAAGAATTCGGCGTATCTGCTGCTCCCGTAGCTGTTGCTGCTGTTGGCGGCGCTGCTGCTCCCGCAGTTGAAGAAAAGACTGAATTCGACGTAGTTCTCACTTCTTTCGGTTCTTCCAAGCTCGGCGTTATCAAAGCTGTTCGTGAAGTTACCGGCCTCGGCCTCAAGGAAGCTAAGGAACTCGTTGAAGGTTGCCCCAAGGCAATCAAGACCGGTATCGCTAAGGACGAAGCTGAAAAGATCAAAGCTGACCTTACTGCTGCTGGCGCAGAAGTTGAAATCAAATAATTGTATTTCAATTCCCTTTAACTTGTCTTTTGATCGACCCCGCATCCCTTGCGGATGCGGGATTGATTCAAAAAAATTTGAAAATTTTTCAAAAAATTTTCAAAAAACTATTGACTTTTAAGAAATTCTTTGGTATAATAGTTTACGCAAAATGCATCTGGGTGTGGCGCAGTTGGTAGCGCGCTACCTTGGGGTGGTAGAGGCCGCAAGTTCAAGTCTTGTCACTCAGACCATATCGAGTGTTCATAACAGATTCAAGTTATGGACACTCGATATTTTTTGCTTATGCTTACTTTTCGGTTAAATATTGAGTTGTTTTGAGCAGGTTCGCCTGCTCTTTTTTGTTTTTGGGGTTAAACTGCGTTAGATAAGTATTCGATGGCAACGCCCTTACGCGAGTCGAGGATATA
>JAGBCV010000036.1 GCA_017937845.1 Clostridia bacterium
CCACTCTGGGGGAGCTGTCAGCGTAAGCTGACTGAGAGGGCAAAACTTATAAAGATAAAGCCCTCTCCGTCGCGCTTTGCGCGCCACCTCTCCCGGAGTGAGAGGCTTCCAGAAACATAAACTTTTAGAATTAACAAGGTACTACAAAAAGCGGTGAAAATCCGTATATACATCCCCAAAACACAGAAACCTACGGCAAGAACGAACACAACCAAATCGGGTCAAGGGGCTTTGTCCCTTGCGGTTCTTTTGGTATCTTTTCTTGCCGGCAAGAAAAGTACAAATGGAAAAGAGAAAAAATTTTGACAGAGCGATGACAACGCTCGAATTTGATAAGATACGGGAAATGCTCGGATCGGTTTGTCCGACAGAAGGCTCAAAGGAGCTTGCGCGTGCGCTTCGTCCCTCGCGTGCCATCGGTACGGTCAGACGAATGCTCGCGGAAACGGATACCGCAAAGACGATGCAGATGACCAAGGGAATGCCTCCGTTTGGCGGTGTTTCCGATATTACGGCGGCTGTGGAACGCGCAGATAAGGGCGCGGTTCTTTCGATTGGCGAGGTCCTCGCCGTCGGCAGAATGCTTTCCGCTTCCCGTGCGGTACAGGAATACCGCAAAGAGGACCGCACAGAGGAAACGGCACTCGATGAATACTTCATGCGCCTTGTTCCCAATAAAAAATTAGAAGATAAGATCGACCGCGCGATCGCAGGTGAGGACATGGTTGCCGACACCGCAAGCGATACGCTTTACAATATCCGCCGCAAAATGCGGACGGAAAACAACAGAATACGTGATTCCTTGCAGAAATACATCAGCGGCGGTGCATATTCCAAATTCTTGCAGGAATCCATCGTGACCATGCGCGACGGCAGATACGTTATCCCCGTCAAGCAGGAATACAAAAATGAGATCAAGGGTCTGGTTCACGATACGTCCGCTTCGGGCGCGACGCTCTTTATCGAACCGCTTTCCGTTGTCGAAGCCAACAATGAGCTTCGCCTGCTCGAAAGACAGGAGGCAGACGAGATCGAAAGAATCCTTTCCGAGCTTTCCGCCGATATCGCCATGATCGCCTCCGCACTCCTTGAAAACTATCGCAATCTGACGCTCCTTGCCTTTATTTTCGGCAAGAGCCAATTTTCCTATAAGCTCGATGCCATCGCCCCCCAGATCACGGCGGCAAGAGAAATGAACCTGCTCCGCGCACGCCATCCGCTCATTTCCGCGGACAAGGTCGTGCCCATCACCGTTTCCCTCGGCAAGGATTTCGATACCCTTGTCATCACGGGTCCGAATACGGGCGGCAAGACCGTTACCCTCAAAACGCTCGGACTTTTTGCCATCATGACCCAATCGGGACTTCATATCCCCGTGGCTGACGGCTCGGTGATGTGCATTTTCGACGATATCCTCGCGGATATCGGTGATGAACAGAGCATCGAGCAATCCCTCTCCACCTTCTCCTCGCATATGGTGCATATCGTGGAAATGCTCGCGAATATCGAAGGCAGATGCCTCGTTCTCTTCGACGAAGTGGGCGCGGGTACTGACCCCATTGAAGGCGCGGCGCTTGCCGTTTCCATTTTGGAGGCGGTACGCGAGAAAAACGCGCTTTGCGCCGCAACCACACACTATGCGGAGCTGAAATCCTACGCGCTCGATACGGACGGCGTTTGCAACGCTTCCTGTGAGTTTGACGTGAATACGCTCCGTCCGACCTACAAGCTCATCATCGGTACGCCCGGTAAATCCAATGCGTTTGCCATTTCCAAAAAGCTCGGACTTCCCGCGTCCATCATTGAACGCGCAGAATCCTACGTTTCGGGCGAGAACCGCCGCTTTGAAGCGGTCATCGAACGCCTTGAAAAGGAACGCATCGCCATGGAGACCGCCAAAACGGAGGCGGAAATGCTCCTTGCACAGGCGCGGCGCGAAAAGGCGGAGATGGACGACTTCGTCACCAAACGCGAAGCGGAGGCTGCAAAAGAGCTTGAAAAAGCCAAGGCGACCGCGGTCCGTATGGTGGAAAGCGCAAAGGTTTCCAGCGATTATATCTTTGCGGAGCTTGAAAAGGTGAAAAAGGAACGCGAAAGCGAGAACCTTGCGAAATCCCTTGACGAGGCACGCAGAAATATTAAGATACACCTCAAAGAAAACAGCGACAATCTTGACCCCGTTGACCCCAAGACGGTGGAAAATTATGAATTGCCCCGCGCGCTCAAAAAGGGCGATGAGGTCGTTCTCGTTTCCATCGGACAAAAGGGCGTTCTGCTCTCCGACCCCGATAAGAGCGGAAACGTACAGGTGCAGGCGGGCATCATCAAGACCAAGACCAACATCAAAAACCTCATGCTCATTGACGGCGTAAAGGTGACGTTTACCGATAAAAACGGCAAAAAAGGACCCGCGAAGAGCGCGGGCGACCGTGCCATTGCCGCTTTCAATCCCGAAATCGACCTACGTGGCAATTACGGCGACGACGCTTGCTTCCTGCTCGATAAATATATCGACGATGCCAAGCGCGCGGGCGTCAAGTCCTTGCGTATCATTCACGGCAAGGGTACGGGCGCGCTCCGCAAAGCTGTTACCGATTTCCTGCGCCGCGATGCCAGAATCGCTTCCGTGCGAATCGGCTCGTACGGTGAGGGCGATACGGGCGTTTCCATCGCGGAGCTGAAATAAGTCCACGGCGACTTTATGAATCGCCCCTACTGAACCACAAGAATTTATATATTTGAAAGGATATTTTAGATATGAAAAAAGTAAAAATGCTCGCCATTGACCTTGGTGCGTCGAGCGGACGCGGTATCGTCGGTACATTCGACGGCAAACGCTTCACACTCGAAGAAAACCACCGTTTCCCGAACGAACCCGTTATGGTAGCAGGTCAGTTCACATGGGATATTCTCCGTATCCTGCATGAGATCAAGACCTCTATCCGCAACTGTGCGAACAGCGATGACCGCGATATCGCGTCCATCGGTATCGACACATGGGGCGTTGACTTCGGTTTCCTTGACAAAAAAGGTCACCTCATCGGCAATCCCGTTCATTACCGCGACGTTCGTACCGTAGGTATGCCTGCCGCTTCCACAAGCATCGTTTCCGCGGAAGAGGTCTACGGCATCACCGGTATCCAGGTCTTGGAGCTGAACTCTCTCTATCAGCTTCTTGCGGTTCAGAAGGATACTCCCGAACTCTTTGATATCGCATCCGATATGCTCTTCGTTCCCGACCTTCTCAATTACTTCCTCACAGGCAAAAAGCAGACAGAATACACCATCGCCTCCACAAGCCAGCTTCTCGACGCGAATACCAGAACATGGTCGAAGACCTTGATCGATAAATTCGGTCTTCCGAACAAGCTCTTCTCCGACGTTGTAAAGCCCGGCACCACCTGCGGCGAGCTTCTTCCCTCTCTCGTGGAAGAATTTGGCGGTATCTGCCCCAAGGTCGTTTCCGTTTGCGCGCATGACACAGGCAGTGCTGTTCTTGCCGTTCCCGCAAAGAGCGAAAAATTCATTTGGCTTTCCTCCGGTACATGGTCCATCATGGGTACGGAAACCAAGAACCCCGTTATCAGCGAAAAATCCAAAGAATACAACTTCACGAACGAAGGCGGTTATGGCGATACCATCCGCTTCTCCAAGAATATCACAGGTCTTTGGGTCGAACAGGAATCCAAGCGTCAGTGGGAAAGAGAAGGCGAAAAGGTTTCCTTCGGTGAGCTCGCGGCTATGGCGGCAGCGGCTGAACCGCTTCGTTGCTTCATCGATACCGACGACGCTCGCTTCGGCGTTCCCGGCAACATTCCGAAGAGAATCGCAGACTACTGCCGTGAAACAGGTCAGTACGTTCCTCAGACCAAGGGCGAGATCGTTCGTTGCATCCTCGAAAGCCTTGCAATGCGTTACCGTTACACCTGCGAATGCATCGATGAAATGTGCGGCGAAAGAATCCCTGCCATCAACATCGTCGGCGGCGGTACAAAAGAAGATCAGCTTTCTCAGTTTGCGGCTACCGCTTGCGGCCGTCCCGTTTATGCAGGTCCCGTAGAAGCAACTGCACTCGGTAACATCGCGGCTCAGGCGATCGCGCTCGGTGAGATCAAGGATATGTGGGAAGCAAGACAGGTCATCGCAGATTCCTTTGAAGTTAAGACCTACGAGCCCGAAGCAGACAAGATGGCGGCTTGGGACGAGGCTTACGAAAGATTCCTCAAGCTCATCAAGAAATAAGTCGGAATACATATGCCTTCTCCCACAGGAGAAGGCAAGAGAAATCAAAAAATTAAAATATACATACAATCAGAAAGGAAACCAAACTTATGTCCACCAAAGCATTTGAACTCGCAAAAGAAGCGTATGCTGCTGTCGGCGTTGACGTTGAAGCAGCCATTGCAACTCTCAAAAAGGTTCCCGTAGCGGTACATTGCTGGCAGGGCGACGACGTTATCGGCTTTGATAACGACGGCGCACTCACAGGCGGTATCCAGACCACAGGTAACTACCCCGGCAAGGCGACCACACCCGAACAGCTCATGGCTGATATGGATAAGGCTCTCTCCCTTTGCCCCGGCGCAAAGAAGCTCAACGTTCACGCTTGCTACGCGATCTTTGAAGACGGCTTCGTTGACCGCGACAAGCTCGAACCCAAGCACTTCAAGAAATGGGTAGAATTTGCAAAGGCAAGAAACATGGGTATCGACTTCAACCCCACGTTCTTCTCTCACCCCATGCAGAAGGACGGTCTTACCCTCAGCCATCCCGACAAAGAGGTTCGTGATTTCTGGATCGAACACGGTAAGGCTTGTATCCGCATTTCCCAGTATTTCGCAGAAGAAACCGGTATCCCCTGCGTTATGAACATCTGGACGGGCGACGGCTTCAAGGACGTTCCCTCCGACAGAATGGGTCCGAGAATGCGTTACAGAGATTCCATCGAGCAGATCCTTTCCGAGCCGTTCGATTTTAACAAGGTTAAGCCCTGCGTAGAATCCAAGGTATTCGGTATCGGTGTCGAAGCTTACACCTGCGGCAGCGCAGAATTTGCTCTCAGCATCGCGGCTATGAACAAGGAAAGATGCCTCCCCCTCATGGATAACGGTCACTATCATCCCACCGAAGTCGTTTCCGATAAGATCCCCGCGCTCCTTTGCTTCTTTGATGAGATCGCGCTCCACGTGACCCGCGGTATCCGTTGGGACTCCGACCACGTTGTCATTCTCGACGACGAAACCAAGGAGATCGCAAAAGAGATCGTTCGTTGCAACGCACTTGACCGCACCTACATCGCGCTCGACTACTTCGACGCAAGCATCAACCGTATCTCCGCTTGGGTCGTTGGCTTCAGAAGCTTCCAGAAGGCACTTCTCATGGCGCTCTGCACACCCAACGAAGCGCTCAAGAAGCTCCAGGACGAAAGCAACTTCACCGAGCTTATGGTCATGCAGGAAGAAGCAAAGATGCTTCCCTTCAGCGCTGTTTGGGCAGAATACTGCGCACGTTGCGGCGTTGCTGCTGACACCTCTTGGTTTGAAGAGATCAAGAAGTACGAAAAAGAAGTTCTTCTTGCAAGATAAGCGGCAGATTTCCAAGGCAAATACATCCGAAAAAACGAAAAAAGCGGCTTTGCCGCTTTTTTCGTCATACCTTTTCCAAAAAGATTTGCGGATTTTACGGCGTTTTTTATTTTCTCTGCGTGTTTTGCTCTTGACATTGAGCGATTTTATAGGTAAACTTATATATGATAGGATAAATTTTGGGGAAGATTTTGCAGCATTTGCGGATATTTTGCGCCTTTGTAGGGGTGGATTCCATATCCGCCCGTCAAAAGCGTCTTGACGAGAGCATATGGAATGCTCCCCTGCAAGCAAAAACGGTGCTTTGCCGTCGTTTCTGCGTTTGCGTTGTCATTTTCCCCCTTGATTTTTTGAAAAACCAGAAAGAAAGAGGATTGAATGTTATGATGATTAACCTTGAAAAAGAAATTCGTGAACAGCCCGGCGTGCTTTACGGTGTGATCGCGGCAAATTTGGAGACCGTAAGAAATATCGTTGCGGATATCAAAGCGGCAGGCGTCACCAACGTACAGCTTGCGGCGCGCGGTACTTCCGACCACGCTTGTATCTACGCACAGTATCTTCTCCATACCCTCGTCGGCGTACCCTGCGGACTTGCAACTCCCTCTGCCATCACCAAGTACAATGGCAAGCTCTCCTTCGCGAAAACGCTCGTGATCGGCGTTTCTCAGTCCGGTAAGGCGGCAGACGTTATGTCCGTCATCGAACGCGCAAACGAAACAGGCGCTATCACACTCGCTATCACAAACTATCCCGATTCTCTGCTCGCAAAGACTGCAAAATATCACCTCTGCTGCAACGCAGGTGAAGAAAGCAGCATCGCGGCAACTAAGACCTTTACCTCTCAGATGATGACCCTCGCGCTTCTCGCGGCGGTTTGGGCAGACGATTTCCGTTTCCTTGCCGCTCTTTCCGGCATCTACAACGACGCGGCAAAGCTTCTTGAATATATGCCCGAAAAGGTAAAAGAGCTTGCAGAGGCTCGTAAGGATATGACAGGCGGCGTCGTTCTCGGACGTGGCTTTGCATACCCCATCGCTTGCGAAGCGCACCTCAAGATCTTGGAAACCAACGGCATCAAGATGCGCGGTTATGCAGTTTCCGACTTCCATCACGGTCCCAAGGCGCAGATCCACGAGGGCGACGTAGCGTTCGTGATCGCACTCAAGGGCGCTGTTGAAGACGACGCGATCGAAATGATCAATACGCTCGTAGACCTCAAGGCGGACATCATCGTGATCACAGACGATGCAGAACTTGCAAAGAGAAAAGGCATCTCCGCACTTCTTCTCCCCAATAACTCCACCTATGAAATGCCCGACGCGATCTCCGCATTCACCGCTGCCATCACCATGCAGCTTTGGGCACTCGAGCTTGCTCTCGTAAGAGGTGTTGACCCCGACGCGACCAAGGTACTCAAAAAGGTTACGATCACGAAATAAGTGGGCAACGCCAACCATAAATTCTGTCTGTTATGACAAAAAACAATAAGGAGGCTCTGTATGAACTTTGAAATGCTTCATCCGGCGGATCAGATCGTGATGCTGATGAACCGAATTTATTATAACGATATGACCATTACTTCGGGAGGAAATCTTTCTATCCGCGATGAAGACGGTACGGTCTGGATCACCCCCAGCGGTATCGACAAGGGAAACCTCCGCAGAGAAGACATCATGCAGATCCGTCCCGACGGTTCCATCGTGGGTATCCATCGCCCCTCCGTGGAATATCCGTTCCATCTTGCCATTTATAAAAAGCGTCCCGATATCAAGGCTGTGCTTCACGCGCATCCCCCTGCGCTCGTCATGTTCAGTATGCTGCGCCGTATGCCCGACACCTCGATGCTCCCCGACGGCAGACTTTTCACAGGTAAGACCGCCATCGTGCCGTATGCGCTCCCCGGAAGCTCGGCTTTGGGACACTATATCTCCCATGAATTTGAAAAGGGCGCCAATACCGTCATTCTTGAAAATCACGGTGTGGTCGTTGGCTCGGAAACCATCTTTTCGGCATTTATGAAGTTTGAAATGCTGGAATTTTGCGCCCGTATTCAAATCAACGCCAAGACCATCGGCGGTACGATCCGCCCGCTTTCTGCGGAAAATCTGGAGCTTTTCCAGCATAAGACCGTCAAGGATATGGCGGAATTTACGAAGACTTCGTATTCGAGCGAGGAGCTTGCGATCCGACGCGATATGTGCGCGCTCATCAAGCGTGCATACGGAAAACAGCTTTTCACAAGCGACCAGGGTACGTTTTCCTGCCGTCTTTCCGACGGTACGTTCGTCATCACGCCCTGCATGAAGGACAGAATGTACTTGGAGCCCGAGGATCTCGTCCTCATTCGCCGCGGTAAGCATGAGGCAGGCAAAACACCTTCCCGCTCCTATAAATTCCACGCGGCGCTTTATAAGAACAATCCCGATATTCAAAGCGTGATCATCGCGCATCCCCCGCACATCATGGCGTTTGCCGTAACGGAAAAGGAGATCGACGCCTCTTTCCTGCCCGAGGCGTACATGGTGCTTCGCAACGTGCATAAATATCCGTTCGGCGCGACCTTTATTGAGCCCGAAAAGTTAGCGGCGGAGATCTCTGAAAAGAATCCTGTCGCCATCATCGAAAACGACTGTATCGTTGCCTCGGGAAGCTCGCTTCTCAATACCTTTGATAAGCTCGAAATGCTGGAATATACGGCGAAATCGTTCGTACAGGCGGCAAGCCTCGGCGGTGAGATCATCAGCATCACACCGATCGAGCTTCACGAAGTGGAATCCACTTTTGATTACTAATCTTAGCTTTATATTACCCCCCTCGACCTATATCACAACCAAACGGAGGATTGATTGACATGGAAAAAACATATTTCGGTGATCTCAGCATCATCGGCATGAAAGGCTGCGACAAATTTCTCTCCAAGGTAGATTCCTATCTGCACGAATGGCGTAGCGATAAGCAAGGCTCCTATCTTGTAGATGCGGAATGTCCGCGCTTCGGCTCCGGCGAAGGCAAGGCGATCATTCATGAATCGCTTCGCGGTCACGATACCTATATTTTCGCAGACGTTTTCAATTACGGCGTTACCTATAAAATGTACGGCAAGCAGGTTCCGATGAGCCCTGACGATCATTTTATGGATATCAAGCGTATGATCTGCGCGGTTGGCGGTAAAGCACGCCGACTCACGCTCATTATGCCGATGCTTTATGAAGGCAGACAGCACCGCAGAACCGCAAGAGAATCTCTCGACTGCGCAATGGCATTGCAGGATCTTTCCGCAATGGGTGTTACCAACATCATTACCTTTGATGCCCATGACCCCAACGTACAGCAGGCGATCCCTTACGGCGGCTTCGATAACGTACGCCCCGCATATCAGATGCTCAAAGCTCTCGTAAAGGAATATCCCGATATCACCTTTGATGAAGAACAACTCATGATCATCGCTCCCGATGAAGGCGCGATGTCCCGCTCCATGTATTATTCTTCCATTCTCGGTGTTCAGCTCGGTATGTTCTATAAGCGCCGTAACTATAAGGTCATCATCGACGGTCGTAACCCCATCGAAGCGCATGAATTTCTCGGTCGTTCCGTTAAGGGTAAGGACGTGATCATCGTTGATGATATGATTGCATCCGGCGATTCTGCACTTGACGTTGCCAAGCAGCTCAAAAACAGAGGTGCGCGCCGTGTATTCATGTTCTCCACGTTCGGTCTTTTCACCTCCGGCCCCGCAAAGATCAATGAAGCTTATGAAAATGGCTTGATTGACAGAATCTTCACCACAAACCTCAACTATCATGACCCCGCAATCGATGAATGTCCGTGGCACGCATCCGTTGATATGGCTAAATACGTTGCTTATATCATCGACACTATGAACTGCGACGGCTCCATCAGCAAGCTCCTCAATCCCGTTGACCGCATCCATGATCTTGTGGATAAAGTCAGAAACGATAAATGATCCTCTTTGTAACAAAATATTCATGTTTTTTAGTAAAAATATAAAAAAATGTTGAAATTTTTCGGATAATACGATATAATGTTAGTAATCGTACATATGTGCGAAAATAATATTTTAGAGGAGAAATCACATGAAGGCTTTGATTGATGCTATGGCTGGTTTGCCGAAGCTTGTCAAATTGATTCTTTGCATCCCTGCACTTGATATCATTTGGACAATTTATCGTCTTTGCAGAAGCATTGAAAAGAAGAACATCGTTGGTATCGTTCTTGCTGTTGTATTGCTGATCGTTGGTATTCCTTTCGTATGGCTTATCGACCTTATCTGCGTAATTCTCAAGGGCGAAGTTTGGTGGATTGACTAATTTTCAAATGAAAAAGGATGGCGAAAGGCTCCCTGCTGGTAAAACAGTAATTCGCAATTTTTCTTGGAACAGGCATGATTTCGGTCATGCCTGTTCTGCTTTTGTCAGTACATCCACGGGAATAAAGCCGATGAGGTCGTAGGAGATGTGAATCTTCTGTTTTCTCTTGCCGCTGGACTTGTCGGGTGCTTCTACATAAACCGCCTTGACAAGCTCTCTGAGAGCGTAAGGGGTGAGCTCCGTCAGTTCGCTGTTTCTCTTTACCCTCTGGATAAACTGTTCTAAATTCTCTGCCTGTCGTTCCTGTTCTTCAATAACCTGTTGCAGACTTATGACCTCAGCCTTGAGGTCTTTTTGTTCCTGTGTATAGCTCTTGTTCATCATGGCAAAACGTTCATCGTCAATCTTGCCCGATACATTGTCCTCATAAGATCGAATGAACAAGCGGTCAAGTTCGCCGATACGCTTCTCAGCCTGTGCCAACCGCTTCTTATGTATCCGAAGCGTTTCCTCACTCTGCACACGGAGCTTTTCTTCCATCTCTGAACGAAAATAAGCCTCGTAGCGAGTTACCACCGATATGACTTCTTGAATGTGCTTCCAGACCTGTTGTTCAAGCACAACGGCACGGATATAATGTCCGCTGCACTTGTCCTTATTCGTGCGATGGGTAGAGCAAATAAAGAAGTCCTGCCGCTTCTCAAAGTAGTTGGTGGTAGAGTAGTAAAGCTTCTGTTTGCAATCATTACAGAACACCAAACCGGAGAACATATTGCTCTTACCTGTTGCTGTTCTGCGGTGTCGCTGCTGTCGGATTTCCTGCACCTTATCAAAGACTTCCAAAGAAATAATTGCCGGATGGGTGTTGTAGAAAATCTTGCGATTTTCCATCGGATTGTCCCTTTGCTTCTTGTCCCAAATGGAG
>JAGBCV010000037.1 GCA_017937845.1 Clostridia bacterium
CTGGCTGTTCACAAACGCTCTCAACATTTCTTTCGATGCTTTTTCCATAAAAAATACTTCCTTTCAGATTTTTTCTCATACTTTGAGTTTCGTCTGATTGGAAGTATTTATTCTCTTTTACACAAAATTTTTCGGGGTCTCCCGAGCGCTGCAAGGTCTTCTTCTGTGATCTCCTCAAAGGAATCCAAATTTTCCATCGGTGTCACCGTGACGGTAGCGCCGGGATCGTTATACGTAATGACGCTGTCAACGGTAGCGCTCACTTCCATTTCGCCCATACCGAGATCTGCCATTTCTTCACCCATGCTCAAGGTCATTTCCATGTCAAAGGCGATCTTATAAACCGCAACGTAACCGTCTTCGTTTACCGTAACCTCAACCTTAGCGTTGGCAAGAGCGAAATCTTTAAGCTCCGTACCTTCTGCGATCGTCGCTGTCGCGCCGTCTACGAAATCCTTGTAAAGCTCGTTGAATTTTTCATCAGCGATATCGATGGCAACGGTCTTTGTACCGTCTTCATTTTCAACGATGGCGACCTCCTCCGTAAAAAGCTCTTCGGGAAGAACCTTGAGCATGCTTTCCACATCTGCCATACTGTCATAGTCAGCGACCAATGCGGAAGCTTTTGTTTTGATATTGCCGAGCATCGGAATGGTGATGTAGAAATATTCGCCATCCTGATACATTTCAACCGTCATTTCAATGCCGGAGGTTTCGGTCTTCATATTCGTGTAGATCTTGGGCGCCTCCGTTTTGAGTCCCGTTGCCTGCATATCGACGGTCATCGGAACCGTCATCGAAATGCCCATCATGTCCATGCTCATATCCATGGTCATATCCACGTCGATGGCATCCAAAGCGCTCGTTTTTTCAACGGCGTTCTTGACGAGCGTAAACGGTGTTTCCTTCGCACAAGAAGTCAAGGTGAAAAGCGAAACAAGAATACATACGGCAAGTGTGATAGAAAGAATCTTCTTTTTCATTTTGTTTTTCTCCTTTTCAGAAATATTTGCAATGTAAAATTGCTTACTCATATTGTAACATAACGATGAACAAAATGCAATAGTTATGTCAAAAGTTATATGCATTTCAAAGGAATCAATATTCGATATACGGGAAATCCTCGTATCCCTCCATCGGTGTCACCGTAACGGGAACGCTCGGATGCGTGTAATTCACGATGGAATCCATCGTGACCTTGACCTCCATCGGATCTCTTGCGCCCGTTTCGTTTTTGATACCCAAGGTCAGCTTCATATCAAACTCCGTGGAATACGAAAGCAGATATCCGTCCTCGCTCACGGTGATCAAAACCGTCGCATCGGTCGGAGAAACCTCTTGGATTTTGGCATCGTTTGAAATCGCCATCACAACTTCATCGATATGAAAATCAAAAAGCTCGACAACGTCTGCCTTTGGCACCGTAATTCCCACGATTTTCGTACCGTCTGCCTGCTCTGTGATGTTGCCGTTCATCAAGATTCGTTCGGGCAGCATCAGCGTCAATTCCTGCAAATCCGACAAAACGTCGTAATTATGCGTATAAATGCCCGATTTGATTTTGAGCCCTTGCCCTGCAACGTAGATATAATAATAATTCCCCTCGCGGTAGACCTCCGTTTCCTTGCTGACGTTCAGCATGGAGATATTTCGTCTGGAATAAAGCCTCGGCTTACCGCTTTGCAGATCGGTCGCTTGGATCACCGCGTAGATCGGAATATCCGTCGGATTTTCCAAGAGATCCATATCTACGTTCATATTCAAAGCGTACGTTGCTTGAATCGCATCCAAGGCTTTGGTCTTTGTCATGGCGCTTTCAAGCAGATGATACGGCGCGGAAACGTTTTCGGGGAAATGCAGATATCCCACCATCGGCTTTACGGAAACACCTTCTTCCGTTTCGACAAAGGTCATACGATCCTCCACGGAGAACCATATCTCTTCCCGAATGCCATCGTCGGTTTTCGTTCCTTTTCCTTTATATGATATGGAATACGAATCCAAATATCCTTTTTTATCGACAGAAACCGTAACGGAAACGATATCCGAAAGCGCGAAATCATCCAATCGATATCCACGAATCAGGGACGCTCTGTTTTCGCTCACGTACTGCTCATAATACGCCGTAAAGGTGTTGACCGTCAGTTGCAACGAAATGGTCTTCACACCATCTTCCTTTTGAATCTTCACGTCCTCAAGAAGCGCTTCCGGCAAAGCGATGAGCATATGCTCCACCTCGTCTGCCACATCGACAAATTCCAGATATTCCACGGGGATATTTTCTTTTTTGAATTTCATGGAATCGCCGTCGATGACCGCATAGGAATACAGGGCTTCGTTATAAAATGCAATATTTTCCGTATCCGCCGAAGAAACGACCGTACCGGTCTGATATCCCGATATCTGTAATCGTTTTGCAAAATTTCTCGTTTTGGAAACGCCTTGCTCTTGCGAAACGACTGTGATCTGATTATCGACGGCAAAGGAATCCAAAGAAAGCGTTTTCGGGATCGCCTCCCCAAGTAAAGAATACGGCGTTTCGATTTCACAAGCGCGGAAAAGAAGCGCAATCGTAAAAATCAAAAGTCCCACGGCAGGACCGTATTTTTTGAGTGCTTTTTTGATTTTTCTTTTGGTTCTGGTTCTGATCCTGAAAGTTCCCATATCGTACTCCGTCATCTATTATCAAAATCGGTGTTTAAGTAATCGCATCAAAGGATATATCATATTATATCATATTTTAACTATCTTGTCAACTGTTTACTTTTTCAATGAAGGATATTATCCGATTGAACGATATCAGAAAATATTGACTCATTTCCGTATTCATGGTATAATAAAAACATAAAACAGAATCTTTTCAAGGAGGAAGTATCAAATGCAATATCAAAATCCGATCCTTTCGGGCTTTCATCCCGACCCCAGCATCTGCCGTGTCGGTGATGACTTTTATCTCATCACCTCTACGTTTGAATTTTTCCCGGGTGTACCGATCTATCACAGTAAAAATTTAATCAACTGGGAGCTTATCAATCATTGTTTGACAGAGGATAGCCAGCTTTCGCTAAAACGCGGTAAGCCTTCAAGCGGCATCTATGCACCAACGCTCCGATATCACGACGGTACTTTTTTCATGACCGCGACGAACGTGACCCGTTACGGTAATTTTATCGTACACACCAAGGATATTTACGGCAAATGGAGCGAGCCTGCATGGGTCAAGCAAGCCGGCATCGACCCCTCTCTTTTCTGGGATGATGACGGCATCTGCTATTTCGTTTCCACCGGTTCGGAAGAACCCGCCAAAGATGGCCCCGGCATTTACCTTTGCGAGATCGACCCCTTTACAGGCGAAATGCTTTCACATTCGCGCCGTATCAGTAGCGGTTGCGGAGGCAGATGCGCTGAAGCGCCTCATGTTTATAAAAAAGATGGCTGGTATTATCTGATGCTTGCAGAGGGCGGAACCGAATACGGTCATATGGTGACGTTGCAACGCGCAAAAAATATTTACGGACCTTATGAGCCATGTCCGCAGAATCCGATACTTTCTCATCGTGATAAGCCCGACAATCCGATTCAGGCAACGGGACACGCCGATATCGTGGAAGATCAAAACGGAAACTGGTGGCTCGTTTGTCTTGGGATCCGTCCGCTCCCCAGGGTCATGCTCCACAATCTCGGACGAGAAACGTTTCTCGCTCCTTTCACATGGCATGAAGACGGTTGGGCGACGGTGGGGCATGACGGCACGCTTCATTTTGAAATGGAAGGTCCTCTTCCCGGTCCTGCTCCGCATCCCGTAAGCCTTGATTTTGAGGATCACTTTGAGAAGGATACCTTGCATCTGCGCTGGAACTTCGTTCGCAATCCCAATCGTGAATGTTATACGCTCGAAAAAGGACGGCTCACCATGAAATCGGGCGAGGACGATCTTTCCACACTTCGCGGTACGCCAACCATGATCGCCGTACGCCAGCAAGCGTTTGCGATGGAGATGGTCGCAAAATTGAGCGGCGACGTAGAGATCGGTCAATACGCAGGTCTGACCGCCTTTTATAACAACGATTATCATTACGATATTCTGATAACAAAAGAAGCCGATGGGCATTACGACGTATGCTTGCGAAAGCACGTAGCGGATATCGACGTCATCGTCGCGCGTCAATCGATCGACTATCAAGGCTCGATACATCTGAAAATGGCAAGCGACGAGGAATGGTACGTCTTCTATTATGAAAAAAATGGAGATTTCGTCGAGCTGGGACGCGGCAGAACGTCACTGCTCTGCACCGAAATTACACATACAATGACTTTTACTGGAACATATTGGGGACTCTTCACCGAAAACGGGGAGATCGCCGTTGAGTCCGTTTCCGTCAAAGAACACGATTAAAGCTTCAAAAGCTGTAACCAATGCACCATGATAAGCATCGGTTACAGCTTTTAATTTATTCATCGATATGTGTCGTTAATTTTTTGATCTCAATCTTGACCTTTTCAAGATCACTGCAAGTTAAAAGCGGAATCAAGCGGTCGATCTCCTCGATTGGTTGATCCCACCAGCAAAACGCAAGCAGCAGTGCAGTCAATTCATCATCAAAGCGCTTGCGAAGCACCCTTGCGGGATTGCCGACGACAATCGTGTAAGGCGCAACGTCTTTTCATATCACGACGTTCCTTTCCATCATCATGTTTTATAACTGATTTTCAAAAGCAAAAGTCCACAACATTGCTGTTGTGGACTTGAGTGTCAGTAGGCTATAAAAAAGATATTTTCGTGCCTTTGTGTTAGAAATTTGAACCCTTGCGGTTTTAAGTGAAATATTTTGCCTTATGGCAAAACGTGAAATAATTTTCTGACGAAAATTGTGAAATATCTCACTTTGTTCGATGTGAAATGAAATTTGCCCACATTCGCGTCAGCGAATATTTCAC
>JAGBCV010000038.1 GCA_017937845.1 Clostridia bacterium
CCACTCTGGGGGAGCTGTCAGCGTAAGCTGACTGAGAGGGCAAAACTTATAAAGATAAAGCCCTCTCCGTCGCGCTTTGCGCGCCACCTCTCCCGGAGTGAGAGGCTTCCAGAAACATAAACTTTTAGAATTAACAAGGTAGTAGGGGCGAACTGTGTTCGCCCGTGGGTGTTCGCAGAACGCCCCTACGGATAGAAAAATTTGTTCTGTTGTAAATAAATAATTAGCCCCGACAGATTTTTAATGGTCTGTGGGGGAATATTTATTTCCATCGTTCGATCAAAAAGTCGTTTTCTTTGGTTTCTTTCACTGAATATTGCCTTTGACATACAGAACAAAAGAATTCTATATGAGTAAATTTCATATTACCTTTTACAGTTATATCAGCAACTTCAAAATCATAGTTTTTTGCTTCTTCAGAATCAGAATGTACTATCTGTGATACTTTCTTACGAATCAGTTTTTCTCCACAGTAAGGACAATAGTGTTTTTTGAAATATACAAAAAATGGATTTTCGCATGTAAATCTACACCCTTTTACTTTCATAATTTCCTCCATTTCGTTTTTATCGCCAGTTTCGCATTTGTATTACAAATGCTTCGGGCAAAGTCCATACCCCTATTCTTCTGCATATAGTTCGTCGTAGTACCATCGCAACGGATTTTCGAAAATATAATTAGCTCGGGTTTCGTAATCCTTTTTATCTCGTATCACGTGTTCAATATAGGATTTTTGCCAAATAGATGCACCAATCTTTTTTGTTGCCGCACCTTTGAATTGTTTTATCATCCGTTCCACCGTAGGGGCGACCTGTGGTCGCCCGTATTCATCGGCAGAAATAACAACCATTATATGTAGGTGATTCGGCATAATCACATAGGAATATAGTGATACTGCAGGATATGTTTGATTCCATCGTTTCAATTCGTCTAAAACTATCTTCCCAATATTGGATAATGGTAGATTTTGCGGGCGAACACAGTTCGCCCCTACGGAACGCCAATTAAATCTCTGCGGATCAATCTGTCCATTCCAAAAATAATTCTTTCTGTTTTTCGTACAGATGGTTACAAAATATGCCCCGGGAGAACTATAATCATAATTCTTGAGCCGTATATCTTTTCTTTTCGGCAAATCCTTTTTGTTATCCATATTCATCACCCACACAATTATAACACAAATCGGCAGAGAACACAAGTTCTCTGCCGATATTTCATATTTGCATTTCTCCGTTAAGGACAACAGAGAAATCTGTCGTTTTTTTGTTTACACCCCAACGCCATTTTGCTTGAGCAATTTCAAAAAGCGTTTTCTCGCAAAAACCATAAATTTATGCGTTTCGCCGTTTTTCATGTCAAAAGCAACCGTTGGAAAAAGCAAAAATCTGCCGAGAGAAACGGAAAGCATATCCTCATACCGCATCTCCAGATTTCTGTATTTCGGAGAAACCGTTACTTTTCCCGTATGATACGTGATCGCATCGGTATTCGCAGTGATTCCACCGCCCAAAAGCCCGTTTTTACACAAGCTGACGATAAAATAATGTTTCAATCCGTTCACCCCCTCATTGTTTCAAAAAAACTTATTGTTCTTCTGCAACGACCTTATCGCGCAAATATCTTGCGGTCGCGCTGAGAAGCTTCAGAGCATCGGGAACGAGCTCCTTCGGGAATTTACTGTTAAATCCTTCTGTTTCATAGTTGAGCGTACCCTTGTAGCCGATCGTACGCAAGCCCTTGACAACACGATTCCAGTTGCAAACACCCATAAAGGGAGCAGTATGATTATCACCGATACCGTCGTTATCATGAACGTGAAGCGTTACCAAACGGTCGCCAAGCTCTTCGATCGCATTGCAGGGATCGATACCGAGAAGAAGCAAATGACCGATGTCAAGGCAGAAGCCAAATCGCTTTTCACCTGCGATAGCATTGAGGTCGTCGATATAACGGCAAGCCTCTTTGATATCCGAACAAGAAGCAGTATAGATCTTCTTGCTCTTCCAGTCCTGACACCACATATTTTCAAGACAACAAACGATATCGTATTTTTTCAAGATCGGAATCATTTTGGAATAAAATTCAATGTTGATCTGATATTCTTCCTCTTTTGTCAGCGAGGGAAAACGTGCGCTGCCGTCAAAGCAAGGATGCACGATGATATACGGACAGCCAACCTTACCGCAGATTTCAACACTCTTAAAGATCGCTTCCTGCTGGACCTTAGTCGCGGTCGGCTTCTTGGGATAGTAAGACGGGTGAGGCGCATGGAACTGACCAAATTCGATGCCGTATTTTTCAGCCGCATCGGTATATTCCTTCATGAACGCTTCCAAATTGGCTTCATCATCAAAAAAGGCACAAGGCTTTTCTGCCTGCGCATCCTCCCACGGATAATGACCGCAAAGCTCACCAAAGTCAATGGCATCAAAGCCAGCATCTTTGATGGCTTTCATACCGGCATCTGCACCGAGAATATTGCATGCGCCGCCTGTTTGAACACTGATTTTCATATGTATACCTCCGAAAAAATGATTTTATACTTTCATTATACCCTTTTTACAGCCATTCGTCAACCGTTTTTTCGGAGAATCAAAAGAGGTCTCCGTTTTTATTATATATTGCGGTCAAGCGGGCTCCGCTTGCATTTCTTTTGGTACTTTTCTTGATGTCAAGAAAAGTACCGTAGCCTTTCTTTTTGTTTTCCTTTTTCTTTATCCTAAAAGAAAAAGGAAAAAAGGAGACCGCTTTCGCAGCCTCCTTATAAAATCGATATAAAATTCCAATCACTCACGAATTAGTCGCTGATGAAGGGAAGCAATGCAACGTGGCGTGCTCTCTTGATAGCGTCTGTGAGTTCTCTCTGATGCTTAGCGCAAGTACCGGTTACACGGCGGGGAAGAATCTTGGAACGTTCGGAAACGAACTTTCTAAGTCTTGCAACATCTTTGTAATCGATCTTTTCAACCTTTTCAGCGCAGAATACGCAAACCTTTTTTCTTCTGCGGTTTGCACCGTTCTGACGCATGGGCTTCTGTTCTCTATCCATGGTATGAAACCTCCTTTTTGTAATATAATTGATTCTGAACGATTAGAACGGGAGATCGTCATCTCCTGCGATCTCCTCGAATTTGGGTGTTTCGGTCATACCGCCCTGATATGCAGGAGGGGGAGCACCGAAATCATTCGTCATACGGGGGGAATCGCTCTTACGCTCAACGAAGCTGATCTCATCTGCGACAACCTCGGTGGCGTAACGCTTGGAACCGTCGTTTGCGTTCCAAGTTCTTGTTTGAAGAGAACCGCAGATACAGATCGCGCTACCTTTTCTGAAATAACGCGCAACGAATTCAGCTTGCTGTCTCCATGCAACGATATCGATAAAATCGGACTGCGCCTGTTCTCCGGCTTTGGTGTATCTACGACTCACACCGATTCTGAAGGAACAAACGCTGACACCGTTCGGTGTCTGTTTGAGTTCGGGATCAGCCACCATATGACCGATCAGGATAACTTTGTTCAGGCTTGCCATGCAATACACCTCTCTTTTGTTTTAGGCTTTGGTAGTCATAGAACGCATAACACCTTCAGTGATGTTGAAAATACGTTCAAGTTCAGCAACGAAGCTGGGATCCGCGGTGTAGTTGACGAGGACGTAGTAGCCTTCGGTCATATCGTTGATCGGATACGCGAGCTTGCGCTTACCCCACTCATTGAAAGATTCAATGGTACCGTTCTGTTCGATCAAGGTTTTGAACTTATTAACGAGAGCGGCAGTGGTTTCCTCAGAGCCGGTAGAATCAATGATATACATTGTTTCATAGGATACGAGTTTGTTTTCCATCTGAATTGCACCTCCTTTTGGACATAAGGCCGTGAACCGTCGAATTTTTTGTTCACAGCAAGGAGAAAAAACTTAGAAAGTTCTTTTCCACCATGACAGTATACCATAGAAAGCATATTTTGTCAATATTTTTTTGAAACATTTTTCGCAATTTTCATCATCTTTGTGAACAATTTCGGAATATTTGGGGATATAGATTGATTTTTCACCCATAAAATGATATAGTACTATATAAAGTCATCTTGACAAGGAGGTAAGAATATGAAAGAATCGCCCAAGCTTTTGAAGGGATGGTTTCGTAAGCTTTTGCGCCGCAGACTCTTTATCGTCATGCTTCTTGCGCTCCAGCTGTTCACGATCTTATATTATCTGATCGACCAAAGCACGGTATCCGCCGTCATCGGCAACCTATTAAAGATCATCAGCCTGCTCGTCGCCCTGCATATCATATCCAAGCGCACCAAGGAGGCGTATAAGCTGACGTGGGTCTTTATCATTTTGATATTCCCCGTATTCGGCGGCATTTTTTATCTGCTGTTCCGATATCAGACCCGCTCCAAAAAGCTCATTCGCGCCGTTGAAACGCTTTCGCAAAAGACGAAGCCCGCCTATGCGCTCACACCCTCCGTCTATGAAAAAGCCACGGAGCAAACGCCAGACCATGCGCGTCAGATCGAATATCTGGAAAAATATTCCGGCTATCCCATCTATGAAAATACGAAGACCCGCCATCTTTCCCCCGGTGAGGATTTTTGGGAAGCGCTTCTTCCCGACCTTGAAAAAGCGAAAAGCTATATCTTCGTCGAATCCTTCATCATCGAAAACGGTCAAATGTGGGATTCCATCTATACGATCTTGAAGCAAAAAGCCACGCAAGGCGTCGATGTCCGTATCATCTACGACGATATGGGCTGTTTTCTCCGCCTGCCCTTAAATTTCGTCAAAAAAATGAGAGCGGACGGCATCCGTTGCGCGACCTTTAACCGCTTCGTTCCCGTTCTGAACGCCATTCAGAACTACCGCGACCACAGAAAGATCATCGTCATCGACGGCAAGATCGCTTATACGGGCGGTCTGAATATCGCAGACGAATACGTCAATATCAAAAGCCCGTTCGGTCATTGGAAGGATACGGGCGTTCGCGTCGAGGGGAGCGCCGCGTGGAGCTTCACGCTGATGTTTTTGGAAACGTGGCAGTTCGTGACCACCAAGGCTTGGAAGCCGAATGTCCAAATCGCAGATGACGTCAAAGCCTTTTATCCGTGGCGGGAAACACCCTGCCCCATTCAAAAACACGATAGCTTCGTGCTTCCCTTTGCGGATTCTCCGCTCGATAATGAGCACGTCACCGACCACGTGTATACGCAAATGATCACGAAAGCGCGAAAATACGTCTACATCATGACTCCCTATCTCATCGTCGATAACAGTATGGTATCCGCGCTCTGCACCGCGTCCAAGAGCGGTGTCGATATCCGCATCATCACCCCGCGCCGCTTCGATAAGCGCATCGTCCATTTCACCACGCGCTCGTATTACCGCGAGCTGATCAAAGCAGGCATTCGCGTTTATGAATATACCCCGGGCTTTATCCATTCCAAGACCTTCGTTTCCGATGACGATACCGCCGTCATCGGCTCGGCAAATATGGATTTCCGCAGTCTGTATCTGCAATTTGAATGTGGCGTCTGGATGTATCGCGCAGAAGCCGTCACCGAGCTTCGTGACGATTTTCTGAAAACGCTCGAGGTCTGCCATGAAATGACGGCAAAAGAATGTAAATGCAACGTATTTACGCGCTTTTTCCAAGAGATCTGCCGTCTTTTCGCGCCTCTCATGTAATCCCACCCCGTTCCGCCAAGGAAAATACAAAAAATCTTATTGATTTATCGCAAATTATATGATATAATGGATTATCTATATTTTTGAAACCAATTTGGAGGATATACACCATGAAAGTTGTACTTTTAAGCGACGTAAAAGGTCAGGGCAAAAAAGGACAGGTCGTAAACGTTTCCGACGGCTACGCAAGAAACTTCCTTTTCCCGAAGAACCTCGCAACCCCCGCAGATAATCAAATCATGAACGAGCTCAAGGGCAAGGAGGAAGCAAGACTCCGTCAGATCGAGCTTGAAAAGCAGGCTGCCCGCGATACCGCGGAAAAGCTCAAGAACGTCACCGTCAAGATCAAAGCGCAGGCAGGCGCAGACGGCAGAATCTACGGCTCCGTAACGTCCAAGGAGATCGCAGAACAGCTCGCCGCACAGCATAAGATCACCATCGACAAGCGTAAGATCAGCCTTGCCGACCCCATCAAGGCGTTCGGCACGTACCTCCCTGAGGTCAAGCTCTATCCCGAGATCACAGGTAAGATCACCGTCGTCGTTTCCGATAAATAAGAAGCAGCCGGAAGCCTTCCCCTTGAGGGGAAGGTGTCAGCGTCAGCTGACGGATGAGGTGTTTGAATCACAAATTCAAACATCTCATATTATCAAAATCATTCCCAAACGGAGGTTCTTATGGCAGATATGCAAAGAAATCTCCCGTGTGCGCTCGAAGCGGAGCAGTCGGTCCTCGGCTCTATCTTGATCGACCCGAACTGCTTTGCCGACCTCACCGAAATTCTTCGCGCGGAGGATTTTTATCTCGAAGAACACGGGGAAATTTTTTACGCCATGTATGATCTCTTTTCCAAAAGCAGAGAGATCGACCTTGTGACCCTCATCGATACGCTCGTTTCCCGCGGCGTATACAACGAGGAGGAAAGCAAGAAATATATCAAGATCATCGCGGAAACCGTACCCTCCGCCGCAAACGTCTTGGACTACGCCCAGATCGTCAAGGAAAAGAGTCTGCTCCGCTCGCTCATCGGCGCATCGGATGAGATTCGTGAAATGGCGTTTTCCGCACAGGGCGAGGTCAAGGATATCATTGACAGCGCCGAGCAAAAGGTCTTTGCCATCGCGCAAGGAAGCGAAAATAAGGGCTTCGTGCATATTCGTGAAGCCATCAGCCGTACCTATGCGCGTCTTGACCTGCTTGCGCGTGACAAAGCCGCCGCTTCGGGAACACCGACGGGTTTTTCCGCGCTCGACAGAACGCTCGTCGGACTTGGCGAGGGCGACCTCGTCATCGTCGGTGCGCGACCCGGTATGGGTAAAACGAGCTTTTGTATGAACCTTGCCACCAATATCGCCAAATCGACCAAGAAAAACGTCTGCGTATTCTCTCTTGAAATGTCCGCAGAACAGCTCGCATCCCGTATGCTTTCCAGCGAAGCGCTCGTTGATAGCTATGCCATTCGTTCGGGCGAGCTGACATCCGAGCAGTATAAACAGCTTGCCGATGCCGCAGCCGAGCTTTCCGAAAGCAATATTCTCATCGATGATACCACGGGCATCACCGTGACCCGTATGAAAGCGAAACTCCGCCGTGTCAAAAATCTCGGTCTTGTCGTCGTGGACTATCTCCAGCTCATGCAAGGCGAGGGCAGACGAACCGACAACCGCGTTCTGGAGGTCGGTGATATCTCCCGCGGACTGAAGATCTTAGCAAAAGAGCTGAAAATCCCCGTTATCTGTTGCGCTCAGCTTTCCCGTGGTCCCGAAAGCCGTACCGATAAACGACCGATGCTTTCCGACCTCCGAGATTCGGGTGCGATCGAGCAGGACGCAGATATCATTCTCTTCCTTTACCGCGATGAATATTACAAAGAGCCCGGTCCGGGCGAGCAAAGCGTTGCCGAATGTATCGTTTCCAAGAACCGTCACGGCTCTACAGGCACCGTAAAGCTCAGTTGGATCGGTCAGTTTACCAAATTCCTTACACAGGAAGTTACCCGTGAAGATGAAGCACCGTGATATTTTGACGCAAAAAATGCGTCTTTTCGATAAAAAATACGAATGTTACCGCCAAAACGAAAAGACCCTCGTCGGCTTTTCGGGTGGCGCAGACTCCGTAGCGCTTTTGTTTGCGCTTTGCGGTCTGCTGGGCAAGGAACGTATCGTGGCGCTTCACGTCAATCATATGTTACGAGGCAATGAATCCGAGCGCGACGAAGCATTTTGTCGCGCTTTTTGCGCGGCGCATGATATCTCTTTCGTTTGCAAGCGTGCCGACGTGCTTACCCTCTCGGGCGGTACGGCGCTGGAAGAAACCGCAAGACGTATCCGCTATGCATTTTTGGAAGAAACTGCGAAAAAATATGAATGTACGACCGTTTCTCTTGCCCATCATGCGGGAGATAACCTCGAAACCATGCTTTTTCATCTCTGCCGCGGTACGGGGCTCGCAGGGCTTGCAGGCATACCGCCCACACGCTCCTTGGGAAATATCCGCATCGTGCGCCCCATGTTGGATTGCACGAGAGAGGAAATCCTCTGCTATCTCGCGCAAAACGATCTCACTTATACGACGGATTCCACCAACGCAGATACACATTATACGCGCAATTTCATTCGCCATGAGATCATTCCCAAGCTAAAGGAAATCAATCCGCAAGCAGAAGAAAACGCACGCAAAACCGCGGAAATCGCGCAAAATGCGGCAGCTCACCTTACGGAAGAAGCGAGAGAGCTTCTGAACGAAAAGAAAACCGCGGAAAACGCCGATACGCTCCGCGCGCTTTCCCCTGCCCTTCTCTATTCCGTTCTTTCCGAGCTTTATCAGAACGCAGGAGGCGAAACGCTCTCCGCCGTTCAAAGCGCCGCCGTCATCGACCTTTTATATCACAAGGAAAAGGGACATTCCGTAAGCCTTACGGGAAGCATCACCGCCCGTTTGGACGGAAAAACGCTTTGTTTTTCGCACGAAACGAAAAACAGCCGATTCCCCTTAAAAGAAAAAATCGCCCTCCAAACAGGCGAAAACAGGCTCCAAAACGGCATTTTGGTTTTCGTAGATAAAACACCCGACACCCAAACGCTCGAAAACGCCGTCTTTTCCGTAAGCGCCAAAATCCCTCCGCAAGCCTTGGAAACGCTCCATCTTCGCGCACGCGAAAACGGAGAGGGATATCGCTTCGGCGGTATGACACGAAAATTCAAGAAGCTCCTTTCGGGTGCAGATTCTGCCATGAAAAACCGCCCCTTGCTTTGCGATGCAGAAGGTATTTTGTGGCACCCAAATTTCCCTGTTGCCGACCGCGCAAGAGAAAACGCCGAGATTTCGGTTTGGTATCTGGAAGTTTCGGGAAATTGAACTTGCTATTTCAGCCATCCCCCATGGAGAAGGCTGAATATATATCCCTTTCTCGGACACAAAAGCATCGAAAAAATTTTCATTTTCTCTGAGAAAAAGACGCAATTTTTACGACAAAGGTTATAGAAGTGAAGAAAAACTTCTCCTAAAACCGTAAAAAATGCGCCTTTTTTGCTACTTGGGCGCGAAAAAATCGACCGCAAAAGGAGGAAACACCATGAAAAAACTAACCGCGATCATTTTGACCGTGATCTTGACCCTTTCCCTTTTCGCCTGCGGAAAAACTCCGCCCACGGAAGAAACACCGTTTGGCACAAGCCCCTTCACACCCGAGCAGACGACACCGCCAATCGAAATACCACCCGAGCAAACGACCCAAAACCCAACCACCGAAACGACGAAAAACGATATCGTCACCCCCACCGACCCAATGGCGATCCCCATGACCGTTTCGGACTCCGCTATATTTCAAGGCGGCTATGCAGATTATGAAAAACAGATGAAATCCTATGACGGCTTTCGCGTAACGGGTCATATGACCGCATGGGAAAACGCCGAATTTATCGCGCTTCGCTTTTTTACCTATGAAGCCTTGCAGGGTTTCTTGGATAATCCCGCCATTTACGACACAGCATCCGTACTGAAAAGCTATGAAAAATCCTTTTTCAAGGAAAATGCACTCATGCTGATCTTCCTTGAAAGAAGCTCCTCCACCCCTTACGGAGTCAAAAAAATCTCCAATCTTCACCAAAACTACATGATCGAGCTGACCTATTCCGTTCCTTACGTGGTTACAGCAGATATAACGTATTCCATGCTTCTCATTCCCGATAAAAAACACAATATCGAAAACGCAAGCGTGGATATGCTCATCACTGTTTCCACATATGAAAATGGAAATGCTTCTCCCCATTCCACCCTAACGGATATCTGCCCCGAGCATATGCAAAATTCCTTCTCCCGTGTGTCTTATATGGATTCGGAAACGCTTTTCACAGGCTATGAGATGAAAGAGATCGACACCAATTTCGATTCCAAAAAGGCAAGTCTTATACGCTTTGACGATTATGAAAGCTTTCTCGCTTGGCAGACAAGCGCGCTGAAGCCACATGAAGAAAGCGGAAATTACGGCTCAAACGGAACAGCACTTGCAAACGCTGCGCAGTATGATGAAGCGTTTTTTGCGGAACATGCACTGAATATCGTCATGTTTCACCGTTCCAGCGGTTCTTATACGCATAAGGACGCGGCCGCTTACCTCTGTGCAAACGGCAAGATCATCGTTCGTTTGACGACCAATAGCCCCGAAATGTGGACTTGCGATATGGCGACTTGGCTTTTGTTCCTGCCGCAGGATAAAGAAACGGCAACTGCGGAATTTGACCGTATTTTCGCAGATTTTGAGTAATACCACCATCGCTACATCAAAAAATTCTGCGAAAACAACCAATCCCTCCGTCTTTTGCTTCGCAAAATCCACCTCCCTTTACACAAGGGAGGCTATCCCATACACCCAAAACCGCCGATTTTCGGCGGTTTTTTCAACCGTTCTTTTATTGATTTGAAAGGTAAACCATGCTATAATAGAGAAAAAGGACAGGTACCTGTCCTTTCAGCGCACTTTCAACTAAAAGTTGATATTTTCCCATCGCAAGATCCGAGCGCAAGCGCACGCCCTACGGATTTCGACTACGAGCCGCCGCTGTCATTCTGAGTGGAGCGAAGCGAAATCGAACTGCACAGCAGCACCGCAGGCGGAATCTCGGCGGCTCTTCGCTCAAGATGACCGCGAGGGGAGCTTTTCTCAAATTTTCACCGAACCCAAGCACTACAAAAGGGAGGCTCATATGGAGCATACTTATCTTGAAATCGCAGGAAAAACCAAAATATACCGCCTTTTTCGCCTGAAAAATGAGCTCTTTTTGCGCCACACGAACGAGCAAAACGAAAATGACCCTACGCTCCCCAAAATCGAAACCAAGACGAGCCGAGATCTCGTCCTGCCTTTTTCCCAAATAAAAAACATCTCCGTTTGCGGAGATGTGCATTATGATGAGAACGGCAAAAAGACCGACCTTTTCTTCGGGGATATCATCATCGAAACCAATCAAAACCATCGGAAATTTGAGGTCATCAGCGACATCACCGAAGCGGAGCTTTTAGAATTTTTCGCAGATATGCCGTTCCCCATCAAAAAGAAAGCTCCGCCCACACCGAAAGAAGATAAGCTTGAAAAAGCATATCGCAAGGAGATGCGCGAAAAACGAAATCCATTTCTGCAAAAATGTATCAGCATCTACTTATTCGCGCAGCTTGGCTTTATGATTATTTCCATATTTTTACTATCCAAGCATTTCGATGCCGTTTTCACCATTTCCGCGATCCTGTTTTTTATCAATCTCGCCTTGGTGCTGGCGCTTCCCGCGTATTTTTCCGTTTATCATCCTGGAAAAAATGAGCGTCGGATCAAAAATCACGATGAAATGCCCATCGGCGTATTCCTTTGGGCACCCATTGTGTTCAACGCCGCGCCACTCCTTTTCGGTGACTACAACGCAGAGGGCTGGATTTTGCCGACCATCATCTGCACACTTCTTCTGATAGCCGTGATTTTTGCACGCTATATCCGAGAGGTCAAATTCATCAAAACAGGCGCTATCGTATTTGTCCTGCTTGCATTTTTGATCTCTGCCAGCATCATCGGCGGTATCGGTATGAAGACCATGGGCGATGAGCCCGTTTCCACACAAAGCGCCCAAATCGTACATTACCGAAAGGAAAATCGCAGAAAAAGCAGTGCGGTCTATAAAATCACCGTGAAGTTTCCCGACGGCACAGAGGAAACGTATACCATTCCCTCCTCGATGTATCAAAGCAAGGATGCGGGTGATACGGTGTATCTCGAAACCTATGAAGGCGCGTTCGGCATGACATTCACCTATGTGAGGGATTAAAAGATATCGCGGGCGATTCGTGAATCGCCCCATCTTAACTAAAACTTGAAGATGAGTAGTAAAATTTTATTCAAAACACCTCATCCGTCAGGCTTCGCCTGCCACCTTCCCCCACCGGGGAAGGCTTAATAATCTCCAAAAAAAGATTCAATTTCAATTATCATATCTATAATCAAAGGCGGCACGAGTGCCGCCTTTTTTGTATTCATCAAATTTCGTATTTTGCAAGTTCTGCCTTAACGATCTCTTTGATCTTTTCAGCCGCTTCTGCGATCGGGAACTCACCCTTAAAGGATTTATCACGGAAAGAAACCTCGATAACGCCCTTTTCGCAGGTCTTGGGAGAAACGACCGCACGAACGGGAACACCGAAAAGGTCTGCATCCGCAAACATCGCGCCCGGACGGATATCTCTATCATCATAGAGAACCTCTACGCCGAGATTTTTAAGGGATTCATAAAGCTCGTTTGCTGTGTTATTGACAAGCTCGTTATCTGTACGGAGGTTGCAAACTTCAACGTGCCAAGGAGCGATGGACATCGGCCAGATAGGACCGAATTTGTCGTGGCTTTCCTGACAGATGGAAGCGCAAAGACGACCGACACCGATACCGTAGCAACCCATGATCGGATGCTTTGCTTCGCCGTTTGCATCGAGATAGGTCATATCCATGGACTTGGTATATTTTGTGCCGAGCTGGAAGATGTTACCGACTTCGATACCCTTATTGATGGCAATAACAGGCTTACCGCAAACGGGGCAGACCGCGCCTTCGTAGATCTTTGCAACGTCAACGTAGTCAACTTCACCGATATCACGGGCAACATTCATGCCTGTGTAGTGATAATCCGTTTCGTTTGCACCGCAAACAAGGCTTTCAATGCCAACGAGAGAACGATCCCAAACCGTCTTGATTTTCTTATCAAGACCGATAGCGCCGATAAAGCCTGCTACGATACCGCTTTCTTCTGTGATCGCGGTCGCGGGATGGATCTCATAGCCGAGGTGGTTGCGGAGCTTGGTTTCGTTGACCTCAAGGTCGCCGCGAATGAATACGATGATATAAGAATCATCTTCATTCTTCTGATATACAACGGCTTTGCAGAGCTTTTTCGCGTCTGTGCCGAGGAAGTTTACAACTTCTTCAATGGTCTTGCTGTTCGGTGTGTGAACCTTTGTGAGTTCTTCTGCAACACCTGCTTCGTTCTTGACAAGGCAATCTGCGGCTTCCATATTCGCCTTGTAGCCACATTCGGGACAAATAGCAAGTGTATCTTCACCGATTTCGGAAAGAAGCATAAATTCATGAGAAACGCTACCGCCCATCATACCCGAGTCGGATTTTACGGAGATCACGTTTTTCGCGCCTGCACGCTTGAAGATGCGTTCGTATGCTTCATGTGCTTTTTCGTAGTATGCTTCGAGATCCTCCTGAGAGGTATGGAAGGAATATGCATCCTTCATGGTAAATTCGCGTACACGGATAAGACCGCCGCGCGCACGGGGTTCATCACGGAATTTGGTCTGAACCTGATAGATCATGAACGGGAAATCCGCATAGGATTTTGCGGTATCGCGCGCAAGATGTACTGCCGCTTCTTCGTGTGTCATACCGAGAACCATGGGGTTGCCGCTACGATCCTTGAAGCGAGCCATTTCACTGCCGATGCTGGTATATCTGCCGGATTCTTCCCAAAGAGTTGCAGGCATCACAACGGGGAACATAACTTCCTGACCGTCGATGCGATCCATTTCTTCACGAATGATTCTTTCAATTTTAGTCGTGATACGTTTGGTAGGGGTAAAAAGAGAATAGATGCCGTTGCCGACATATTTCATGTAACCGCCGCGCATCATGAGCGCATGGCTGGCAATGATACAATCCTTCGGTGCTTCCTTGAAGCGTTCACCGAGCATTTTGCTGACTTTCATATTATGTCTCCTTTATATTTCAAATAGGTAAAATTCATCTCTATAAAATTTATTATATCATTCAAAAATTCTCTTGTCAACCTTCCATGCCACTTTTTCTTTTACAATAAAGAAAAAGTGGCACAAAAAGAAAGCATCGTCATTCTTTTTCTTGCCATCAAGAAAAAGAAGCAAAAAGAAATGCAAGGGACTTGTCCCTTGACCCATTCCATGCGTTAGACGTGCGAAAATCGAAATGCGCTCCGCTTGTCCACTATAAAACTTTATCTTTTTTGTTTTACTCCGCGGTCATTTTAAGCGGAGCGCCAGCATGAGCTTAAAAACACCTCATCCACCATTTTGCAAAGCAAAACGGTCCCCCTTCCCCTCAAAGGGGAAGGCTTAACGGTATGAAAAGCGCCTCCTACGCAACCGACCTGCCTCGGTAGAAACACGCACTCGGTTCGTGAACCACAAGCGGTTTCTTTTGCGAGCGGTTTGTTGTTTCACTTAAATTTGGCAAAAGAAAAAGATACTAAAAAGCCTCTCACTTCGGGAGAGATGCCGAGTTTACGAGGCGGAGAGGGCTTTTTCTGTAAGTTTTTGCCCTCTCAGTCAGCTTACGCTGACAGCTCCCCCAAAGGGGGAGCCTTATAAAAAATTAAACCGCCCCTCGCGCGACCGCTATGCCTTGACAAAAATACGTACTCGGTTCGTGAACCACAAGCGGTTTCTTTTGCGAGCCTTTTCTTTTTCTAAAGAAAAGCGAAAGGTTTCTTTTGCGAGTCTTTTTTTCCAAAGAAAAGCGAAAAAAAGAGACCCATTCGGTGAGATGAATGAGTCTTTTTTTATATGAGGTTCAGAAATTAACCGTTCATGCTGTTGAGCATGTTTGTGAATCTGCTCTTCTTTCTTGCAGCGTTGTTTTTGTGAAGAATACCGTGAGCAACAGCCTGGTCGATCTTCTTAACAGCCTGCTTGTAAGTTTCCTGAGCGAGAGCCTTGTCGCCGGCAACGACAGCAGCTTCATACTTCTTCATGTCAGTCTTGAGAGCTGTCTTGAACATTTTATTCTGAAGAGTTTTTGCTTCGATAACTTTTACGCGCTTTTTCGCGGACTTGATATTCGGCATCGTATACACCTCCTTGTCGATTTCGATATAAATCGAGGTTCTCTGCCATGAGAGGTTGGCATCCTACCCGTTTTATCTGCATTACTACATTATCATATCATTTATTTTGAAAAATAGCAAGAGGTTTTTCAAAATTTATTGAAAATTTTTCAATTTTTTTCGGATTTTTTTGAGCGGAACGATACTTTCGATTCCGTACCCTGCCAAAGGCGCACGATGTTCTTACGGTGCAAGAAGATGACGAGCGCACTCATCAGCACCATCGTGATGATGCCGACAGGGGGAACAGGTGTCGCATGGAACGGCATCAGATTATTGACAACAGGGAGTGCCAACGAAGCAATGACCGAGCCAAGCGAAATATAATGCGAAAGCAAAACGATAAACACGAAGGTCAGCAAAAGCAAAATAAACGCAAACGGATTCAGCACGAGTACCACGCCCGCAAGCGATGCTACGCATTTACCGCCCTTGAAGCCGTAATAAAGCGGGAACGCATGACCGATCAGGCAGGCAAATCCCGAAATATACGCAAAGCCGAAAGGATACGGCATGACCAAAAGACCGAGAAGCGCAGAGAGAGCACCCTTCAAAAAGTCGCAAAGGAACGTGAGCGCCGCCGTTTTGATGCCGTAAGTACGGAGCATATTGGTCGAGCCCGCGTTGCCGCTGCCATGTGTACGAACATCGTCATGATGAAATATCCCCGAAAAAATGATGGCAAAATTGATACTGCCGAGCAGATAAGGCACGACGATACAAATCACCATAGCAAGGAAAAACGGTACGGTCCCAAACTCAAAGCCGAGCATACCAACGATTCCCTGCTCAAGACATTTATGATAAAAATCTCCCATAAAATCTCCGTTCTGCCGCATGGCGGCAAGTTAAATTTTTGGAATTAGGGCGTTTCATCGCCTTTTTGGCGAATAATAAAGCGAATCGGTGTTCCGTGGAAGCCGAAAACCTCTCTCATTTTATTCTCAATATAACGCTGATACGAGAAATGGAAAAGCTCCGCTTCGTTACAGAAGATGACGAACGTAGGCGGACGAACACCTGCTTCGGTCATATAGTAGATCTTAAGACGTCTGCCGCGGTCTGTCGGAGGCGGAACCTTGGTGATCGCATCGGACAGAACGTCGTTGAGCATACCGGTCGAGATACGGAGAGCCGCCTGCTCGTTGACGTAATTGATATATTCGTAAAGCTTACCCAGTCTCTGACCTGTTTTTGCGGAAATGAAAAGGATCGGCGCATACGGCATATACGCAAGAGATGTGCGGATCTTATCGGTAAATTCTTTAACAGTGGAATTATCCTTTTCGACAAGGTCCCATTTATTGACGACGATGATGGTCGCTTTGCCTGCTTCATGTGCAAGACCTGCGATCTTTTCGTCTTGGTCGGTAATGCCCTCGGTCGCGTCGATGAGAAGCACGCAAACGTCTGCGCGTTCCACAGCGGCGTGTGCGCGGAGCACACTGTATTTTTCGATACGGTCAAGCACCTTGCTCTGACGGCGGATACCTGCCGTATCGATAAAGGTAAATTTACCGTATTCGTTTTCCACGTAGCTGTCGATAGCGTCGCGCGTCGTACCCGCGATATTGGATACGATCATGCGTTCTTCACCGAGAACACGGTTGACAAGAGAGCTTTTGCCTGCGTTCGGCTTACCGATGACCGCAACCTTGATGGAATCGTCCTCCTCCACAGGCGTATCGTCCGCGGGAGAAAGCTCAAGGATTCGGTCGAGCAGGTCGCCCGTACCCGTTCCGTGAAGGGACGAGAGCGCGATGGGGTCGCCATCAAAGCCAAGCTCGTAAAATTCATAATATTCCATCGGAAGCGCACCGATAGAATCGATCTTATTGACACAAACGATGACAGGCTTACCGCTTTTCAGCAGCATAACGCCAATATCTCTATCGTCTGCGGTGAGTCCCGCGTGAACGTCGCACATGAAAACGATAACGTCTGCCGTTTCGATGGCAACCTGCGCTTGCGTTTTCATTTTCGCAAGGATAAGGTCATCTGTTTTCGGTTCAATACCGCCCGTATCGATCAAAACGATCGGTTTGCCGTTCCATTCGGTCTCATAGTAAATTCGGTCGCGTGTTACACCCGGTACGTCCTCCACGATGGAGATTCGGGTGCCTGCAATCTTATTGAAAAGTGTGCTTTTGCCAACGTTCGGTCTGCCGACGATGGCGGCAACTGTTTTTGCCATGGGATCGCCTCCTTTTTTGATTCGTATTCTTTTTGCTACAAAAAGATTTCAAAAGCCTCGCCCTTCGGGAGAGGTGGCACGCCAAAAGGCGTGACGGAGAGGGCTTTTTTCATCAAGCATTTACCCTCTCAGTCGCCTTACGGCGACAGCTCTCCCAAAGGGCGAGCCTCGTAAATTGTTATCTTTATTATAGGGACAAACATTATCTGTCCACTTCTTTTTTACCAAGTATTTCCCAGCAAAGCATCGAAAATATCATATCCATCAGATGATGTCTGGCAAATCTCCACACCAAGGCTTTCGGAAAGCTCATCGATGCTCATACCGCAAAGGAAAAGGTCGCCCTCATGACGGAGCATATTCTGCGAGATATAGAGCGCCTCGCCAAGTGGCTTGCCCTTGAGCTGTTCGAGAAGATCCTTGCCCGTAACGAGTCCTGCTACGGTAACGAGTTCCCCAAAATAATTGTTTTTGATCTCGTAAACGTGGATCTTGATATTCGGATATTTTTTTGTGAGTGCTTCGGAAAGCTCACACATGAGCGGATATGCGGCAACACCCGTCGCAATCGAGATTTCTCTTGCGCGGTCGTCCGCGTCGGCATCCTCGAGCGCCGCGAAAAATTCCTGCTTGGTGGAGGCGATCATACCGACACCGTCCTCCAGCTGATGAAATTCCTCGTAATATTCCGCATCGGGAATCGGAAGTCCCGCTTCCAGATAAAGCTCGTCACCGACGTAAAAAATACGTGTGCCGTAAGCCGCGAGGCAATGCTCCGCAAAGGTTTCCACCTGCTTTACGACCGCCGCCGCTTCTTCCTTCGTAAACGGAGTCAGCGGATAGAGTCCTTTTTCTTCGCGGAATCTCGTCATGCCCGCAGGCACGATGGAAACGCTTTTGACAGCGGGATAATATGCCGCAAGGTCGTGCATGGAGCGCGCAAGCTCCTCGCCGTCGTTGATACCGCGGCAAAGCACGATCTGACAACCGATCTCCGTACCTGCCTCCGCAAAACGGCGCAAATAATCAAGCGATCTTGCCGCGTTCGGATTTTTCAGCATCTTCACGCGAAGCTCGGGATTTGTCGTATGCACGGAAATATTGATGGGGGACATCTTCATCTTGATGATGCGCTCCACATCCTCGTCGGAAAGGTTCGTCATCGTGATGTAATTGCCCTGTAAAAAAGAAAGACGGCTGTCATCGTCCTTAAAATAGAGTGTATCTCTCATGCCCCTCGGAAGCTGATCGATGAAGCAGAAAATACATTTATTTCGGCAGGAATGTTTTTTATCCATCAAAAACGTTTCAAATTCCAAGCCGATATCGTCGTATTCGCCCTTTTTGATGTTCACGGAAAATTCTTTTCCGTCGCGGCAAAGGGAAAGCACGAGCTTCTTTTCGCAAAGATAATAGCGATAATCAAGAACATCCACGATCAGGTTTCCGTTGATGGCGACAAGCTGATCGCCAACGCGGATACCGTGACGCGCCGCGGGAGTACCCTTCAGTACGCCTGTGATTTCAACCATAATAATTTACCCTTAAATTCAAAAGAAATAGGCAGGTATGCGTGCATACCTGCCATCACTCTGCAACCTATGCTGCAAATTATGCGTCCTGCTTTACAATTTCCTTGCCGTTGTATGTTCCGCAAGCTCTGCAAACTCTGTGGGAAAGATTGTATTCGCCGCATTTGGGGCATTTTGTCATGCCGGGAAGGTCAAGCTTCCAAACGTTGGAACGTCTTTTGTCGCGTCTTGCCTTCGATACTTTTTTCTTCGGTACTGCCATTTTACCTTACCTCCATTAGATTTGTCGGTGAAAAAACCGAGTCGTTTTTCTGAAAATTTTATTCCGCTATTTCAATAATGTTTTCAGGACCGCGAGTCTTGGGTCGACCTCATGCTTCTCGCACGAGCATTCTCCCTCGTTCAGATTCTTGCCGCACTTATAACAAAGTCCCTTGCAATCCTCTTTACAGAGCGTTTTCGAGGGCATTTCCAACATGATCTGTTCTTCAACGGAAGGGAGAACATCCAGTTTTTTATCCTCAATGATGATATAATCGTCGTTATCGGACGAAACATCTCCGCTCGAAGCGATATCCTTTTCAAACGTAATCTCAAGCACGCTGGAAACGGGTTCGGCGCATCTCGCGCACATGGTATCATATTTCACCTTGACGTCTGCGTGAAGGATCATATACCCCGCCATGTTTTTCACGTATCCCGTTACAACTATCGGATCTGTGAAGTCCACGTCCTCATAAACGGAAACCAGGAGTCCGTCCTTTTCGGGGACAAAGGAAAAATCAAAATGTAATTCTTGGGACGCACCCGAAAGAATGGGCAACATATCCAAAATCATAATTTCGACCTCCTATATGTCTTCATAGAATACCAAGATACAGCATCTTCTATTATACATTCCAAAACGGATTTTGTCAATATGTTTTTCTAATTTTTGCGAAAACCTATCGGTGTTTTCAAGATTTTTTTCGTATTTTCATGACAAAAACGGAGTTTCCCTTGAGATACTGACGGAAAGAAAGCGCAGAAGGCTTGCCTTCCTCGATAGAAATGCGCTCATAATTGCGTTTGTCATCGGTAAGATAGCGCTCTACGATATAGGTCGCATTTTCATCAAGCCCACGCACGTCAAGGTCATAACTCTTCCATGTACCGCGATACTGCGCGATACCGATACACGCGGAATCAGCAGTTCCCGCTGCCATCGTATAAACACCGTCCGTATTGCCAAGCGATGTTACGGCAACCTCCGTCTTTTCCTCGCGAAGAGCATCATAAGCGTAGAACGCGGAAAACTGCTTCTGTGGCACACCGTAGATATTGAACATCGTGCAATATACGGAAAGTGCGTCTGCACGGTGCATCGTCGCCAGCTTGACCTCGCTCTGCTGAAACGTGATCATCTGAGCGAAGCTAAAGGATGCACCAACCTCGGAGCTTGCGGTTTTGAACATTTCTTCAAAGAGATATTCCCCACCGTCAAGTTCAAATTCCGACCAAACACCGGGACGAAGCCAAAAGTAATTCCACTCCGTGCAAAGCTGAACGGTATCGTGATAGCCGTATTCATCAAGAAGTGAACGAAATTTTGCAATATATCGTTTTGTGCGGTTCGGGTCATCTCCATAGCAATGCCACGGACAAAAGTCGATATGTACGTTATTCTTTTGCAAAATGGAAAAAACGGTACGGAAAAACGCTTCTCTTTCGGGTGTCAAAATATTACAGCTCGGATAAGAACCAATATAGCGGTCGGGGAAGCATTTTTTCAGATGGGTCGCCGCCACGGAAAGAAATTCTCCAAATTCTTCGGGAGTTCCCGTCCATTGACCGTCCATTTCGCGGTTGGGATTACAGGTGTCGGGTTCATTCCAGATCTCAAAATATTGGATATTCCAATGATGTCCGTTTGCCCAGCCCTCGTTGTAATGGCGAATGACGTGTTCGCAGATACGCGCCCATTTTGCATAATCCTTTGGGGGCTGATTATGGAAACGGAAATCTCCCTGCTCCATGCTGGAACCGAGACGATAAATGATATCCGTTCCACACTCTCTGATTTTTTCAATATAATAATCGGAAAGTGTGAAATCATAATTCGCGGGGTCGTTTTCGTCCGCGTCAAAATCACGAAAAATACTCGGGATATCACAGCAATGATAAAAATGAGTACGCATATCATGAAGACGGGCAAAAGGGATATGTGCCTTTTTGAAATATTTCGCCGTGAATTTGGAAGGACCGTTACAAACACCGTTCACAGGCTTGATTTCCCCCAAGGGGGTGGAAAAATCAACGAGAAAGTCCATGTTTTTTCCTTTCTGCTCATTTGGTTTCTCTTTTTCTTTTTGAATGAAAAAGGGGATATGTACTTTTCTGTACGAACAGAAAAGTACGAAAAGAATCGCAAGCGTTCCGCTTGACTGAAGCGCGAATGTTGAGTCTTAGCGCAATCGGCTCCCCGCACGGATTCTTCATGAACAAGTTCGAGAACCCCAAAACATGCTAACGCATATTTTGAGGACCCCGAGTTCATGAAGCCCTCCGGTGGTAGCGAAGCGGCGACGAGGTAGTGAATGACAGCCTGAATGG
>JAGBCV010000039.1 GCA_017937845.1 Clostridia bacterium
AATGATGATGGTATTTTTGAAATCCACCGTTCTGCCTTGGCTGTCCGTGATGCGTCCGTCGTCAAGCACCTGCAAAAGCACGTTGAATACGTCGGGATGCGCTTTTTCCACCTCGTCAAAGAGGATAACAGCGTAGGGCTTTCTGCGTACCGCCTCGGTGAGCTGACCGCCCTCGTCATAGCCAACGTAGCCGGGAGGCGCACCGATCAGACGGGACACAGAATATTTCTCCATATATTCGCTCATATCGATGCGAACCATGTTGTGTTCATCATCAAAAAGTGCTTCTGCAAGAGCCTTTGCAAGCTCGGTCTTACCGACACCCGTAGGACCAAGGAACAGGAATGAACCGATCGGACGCTTCGGGTCGCCGATGCCTGCGCGGGAACGAAGAATCGCCTCGCAGACCTTATCCACAGCCTCATTCTGACCGATCACGCGCTGATGCAGAATATCGTCAAGATGCAGGAGCTTTTCCCTTTCTCCCTCCATGAGCTTGGCAACGGGAATACCCGTCCAGCGGGAGATGATCTTTGCGATTTCTTCCTCCGTGACGCAATCGCGGAGAAGCGTATTTTTTGCGGTTTCGGCTTTTGCTTCTTCCTCGGCGAGCTCCTTTTGCAATGCGGGGAGCTTGCCGTATTTGAGTTCAGCGGCTTTCGCAAGATCGTATGCCGCCTGTGCTTTTTCGATCTCCGCGTTCGTTTTTTCGATATCCTCACGAATCTTCTGCACCTTACCGATGCTTTCTTTTTCGTTTTCCCATTTTGCCTTCATACCCGAGAATTTCTCACGAAGCTCGGAAAGCTCCGCGCGAATCTCCGTGAGATGCTCCGCGGAAAGCTTATCGGTTTCCTTGGTAAGCGCGGCTTCTTCAATTTCAAGCTGCATGATTTTACGGGAGATCTCGTCCATTTCGGTCGGCATGGAATCCATTTCCGTTTTGATGAGCGCACAAGCCTCGTCCACAAGGTCGATCGCCTTATCGGGCAGGAATCGGTCGGAAATATAGCGGTTGGAAAGCACCGCCGCGCCAATGAGCGCCCCGTCGTGAATCTTCACGCCGTGATAGACCTCATAGCGCTCCTTCAGACCGCGCAAAATGGAAATCGTATCCTCAACGGTCGGCTCTGCCACGAGAACAGACTGAAAACGGCGTTCGAGCGCAGGGTCTTTTTCGATATATTTTCTGTATTCGTTGAGCGTTGTCGCGCCGATACAATGCAATTCACCGCGAGCGAGCATCGGCTTTAAGAGGTTACCCGCATCCATCGCGCCATCGGTCTTACCCGCGCCGACGATGGTGTGAAGCTCGTCGATAAAGAGAATGATCTGTCCGTCGCTCTCCTTGATTTCATTCAAAACGGCTTTCAGACGTTCTTCAAATTCACCGCGGAATTTTGCACCCGCAATGAGTGCACCCATGTCAAGCGAGAAAAGCGTTCTGTTTTTGAGGTTTTCGGGTACATCACCACGCACGATACGAAGCGCTAAGCCCTCGGCAATGGCAGTCTTGCCGACACCGGGTTCACCGATCAGACAGGGGTTATTTTTCGTCTTTCGGGAAAGAATACGAATGGCATGGCGGATCTCATCATCTCTGCCGATAACAGGGTCGAGCTTTTGATTTCGCGCAAGCTCGGTGAGGTCTTGTCCGTATTTTTTCAACACGTCATAGGTACCTTCGGGATTGTCGCTCGTCACGTGGGAATTGCCGCGAAGCTCCTTGACCGCTTTTTCAAATGCTTGCTTTTCCAGTCCCGCATTTTTCATGATCTTTTTCATCTTATCGGAGGGCTTATCAAGCATCGCCAGCATCAAATGCTCCACGGAAACGTACTCGTCCTGCATCTTGGCGGCTATTTTTTCCGCCTCCGCAAGCGCGCCTTCAAGCTCACGGGAAAGATACAGCCTGTCTGCTTCGACAGAACCGCCCGTCATACCGGGAAGCGCATCCACGGCAGAGGCAAGCTCCGCGCGGAATACCTCAGCAGAAGCGCCCGCACGCTTCACAAGGTCGTTTGCGATCCCCTCGTTTTGTTCAAGAAGCGCGAGCATGAGATGCTCCTCCGTCATTTGGCTATTGCCCTTTGATGCCATCAAGGTCTGCGCGTTTTTCAGCGCTTCCAAGCTTTTTTGTGTATATTTCTGAAAATTCATAGTATGATCTCCTTTCATTGAATGCCGTTCAATTCCGAATTTTGTTCAAAAGCAATTTTCCTGTCGCTATACCAAAATTCGATTGGAGGCGAGATATTCGCGGTAGATCGTTTCCACCGCCGTTCTTGCCGTATTCGGGGATTCCAAATGATAAAAATACGCCTTGAGTGCACGGTCAAACGCATCGACGTAGGAAGCAATTACCTTGCCAAGATCAAAACCTTGAATACCGTTCAAATTCTTCAAAACAAGTTTTCTTGCAAATTTACCTCCCGATTCCCCGCAAGGGATCGCGCCACGGTAAGCCGATTCGATCTTGTACCAAAGTCGGTAAAACTCCGTCATGTAGAGGATAAGACCCGCGTTTTGCGTGCGAAGCGAAACGCGCAATTCTCCAATCTCATCGCCCTCTCCGCGGTAAAGCTCTACGTTATATTTTACCGTCGGATTGTATTTATATGCAAGTGCAGAGCGCAAGGAAAGCATCGTATCGGATGGCTCCGCCGCCTTGAACGCGCTGTTTTCCAAAATCGCCTGCATCTGACGGAAGACCTCGCGAAAGCGCTTTTCGGGGGTCGTATACGAAACGTATTCCGCCAAAATTTGATTGATCATATTGGAACGATTCGTCCCATTCTCGTAAGCAAGTCTGTCAATTTTTTCCACGACATCGCTCGAAAGGACAATCGAATAGACATTTTTCATCTTGATTTTCCACCTTTCGGTTTACTTTACGCTCTCATTATACAACGCTTTATATAATTTGTCAATCGTTTTATATAAAATTTATTGCAAATTTTGAAAAAGTTCACATATAAGACAAAAGAAAAGGAGCGCGGCGCGCTCCTTTTCTTTTGTCTTATAAACCTCGTTTTTTCAAATCCGAAACAAGCTCAACGTAAAATTCTCTTACGTCAAATCCGTCGATATTTTCTCTGTTCAAGTCGATCATATCGCCGTGAGAAATTCCCCTTTCGCCGTTTGCCGTCAAAAGGCGGTAATGCTCACCAAACGGAAATGACTTTTCGGAAACCAAGCCGTCGTTCGGTCCGTCGAAAAACTTCACCAGATGATAGGTCAGATTCAGCGGAAATTTACCGTTCACCGCTTTATCCAAACGCGAGCCGATGCTCTGCACGAAAATGCCGTCAAGATTCGGATGCTCGGAAAGCGCCTCGTTGCGTTTTTCGCAGGCGGACGCAGTCAGATCGCTGACGGCGGCGATAAAATCGAGGTTTTTATCCCCAAGCTTTCGCATGGTCTTGTTATACCCCTCCGCCACCTTTTCTTGGATATCCTCGGGAATCGCAGAAAGCAATTTATCCGCAAATTCACAGCCCTTGTGCGGCGTATTGACGGTCGTGAGAGACGCCACGTAGGGCGCGACACCGAGATTCGCAATGGCGTAACGAGAATCCAGCCCACCCTTGGAATGGGCGATGATATTGACCTTTTCACAGCCCGTTTCGCTTACGATCTTCTTGATTTTTTCAGAAAGCTCCTTTGCCGCCTCTTCGACGGAAACTGCCGATTCATGCTCACCGTAATAAATCGACGCGCCGTTTTGGGCAAGCTCCGCAGGGATCCTTCCCCAATAATTAAAGAATCGGAAATCGCGGAAAAAGACACCGTGAACAAGCAAAATCGGATATTTGGTTTTGCAGAGCGCATCGTTTTTTCGTGCGAGATTCACTTTGATCTTTTCGGTTTCAAAATTCACCTCGTCCGAAACGGTATGTATGATCTTTCGGAGCTGAACGATATTCAAAATCGGAACGAGCCCGCAAAGCGCACCGACCAACCGACGGTGAATACCGAGCTGATAGGAGAAAACGTAGACCGAGATCATACCATTCCAAAAGACGATCGCCTCCGAAACCGTACACCAAAGCACGCTCCAAAGCCACATTTTCCAATTTTCGGGGAACAGGAAGCACGCAAGCGTCAGCTGAAAAACGACGGTCAGCACAAGAGAGATCACAAACGCCTTGAGAAGCAAAACGCCGTGAAATGACATTTTCAGTCTTCCCGTCAAGATACGGGGCGCACAAAGAACAGGCAAAGCATTCAAAAGCAAGAACGCAGGAATGATGAGAAACAGAAAACGCCAAGCGTCAAAATACCTGAAAAGAACATAGCAATTCGCGCAAAACGCCAGCAAAAGCGAAAGCAAAAACAAACCTACTTTTTTCATCATGCACCTCCGATTGAACGATATTCAGTTATTTGAAGCTGGATTTGTCGATATGTACGACGGGACAAAACGCGGGGTCTATCGTTTGAACGAGCGCCGTGATCTTCTTTTTGGCATCTGCCTCGGAAAGCTTCAGCTCATACGGGATCACCGCATCAAAAAGCACGTTCGTATGCGTCGTACCGATGACCATACGGAAATCGTGGATGCTGATGCTCTCATCCAAAATATGAATGAGCGTTTCGATCTTTTCGCGCGTTTCCTCCACGTAAACGTCACCCTTTTGGATCGGGTCCATATGAATGACCGCCTCGCAGTTCAGCTTTTCGCCAAGCTCCTTTTCGGCGTTATCGATCACATCATGAATTTCGAGCAGATCGCCGTTTGCGGGAACCTCCGCATGGAGAGAGACCATGAGTCTGCCCGGACCGTAGTCATGTACCACGAGGTCGTGGATACCGCTGACGATGGAATAGCCCTTGACGATGCTTTCGATCTCATCGACAAGCTCCTGTGTGGGAGGCTGACCGAGCAGAGGGCTGACCGTTTCCTTTGCCGAGCGAAAGCCCGAATACATGATGAAAAGCGAAACGGCAAGACCGCAGTACGCATCGATCTGAAGACTTGTGAAATGAGAAACGAGCATACAAGCAAGGACGACCGAGGTGGCAACGGCATCGCTCATGCTGTCCGTCGCCGTGGCGAGCATCGCGGTGGAAGCGATCTTTTTGCCGATCGCGCGGTTATAATACGCCATATAGAGCTTTACCAGCACCGAAATCGCCAAAATAACGGCGGAAACCGTTGAAAACATCAGAGTTTCGGGGTTCATGATCTTTTCGATCGAGGTCTTGCCAAGCTCAAAGCCGACGAGCAAAATGAGCAAGGAAACGATAAGCCCCGAGATGTATTCAAATCGACCGTGTCCAAACGGGTGGTCGGAGTCGGGCTTTTGGCTTGCTAAGCGGAAGCCGAGAAGCGTAATGACGGAGGAAGCGGCATCGGAAAGGTTATTGAACGCATCGGCGACCGCAGAGATCGCGCCGGACGCAAGACCGACGAAAAGCTTACCGCCGAACAAAAAAAGATTCAGAAAGATACCGAGAAAACCGCAAAGAGAGCCGTATTTTGCGCGCCGCTCCGCGATGGAAAGCGTTTCGGAATTTTTGATGAAGATTTTGGAAAGCAACGAAATCAAAAGATCACTCCTTCTAAGATTTTTGGGATCACTCAAAAACTCGTGATCGGGAACTGTTATCATAGTATACCACCTTTCTTTCCGAAAAGCAAGAAAAAGCGAATAAATTTCCAAATCTTGTCTTGCAATCTTTATCATAATATGGTAGAATTATAGTATTATCATGCGGATATCGCGTCCCAAACGAAAGGAGTCGGAAAATGGAACGAATCGTCCCGTATCTTCTGTGCGTCATATTTCTCGCCGTCATGTACGGGCTCATGCGGCTCGCTCTGTTTGTAAACGAGCTGATCGCGCGCCGTTCCGTGTATCAAAGCGGTATCTATACGGCGAAGACCGTTCACACGCTCCTTCTTGCGCAGTTTGGCGAAAGACGCATCTGCTCAGAGCGCTGTTTGCCATATAACCAAAACGGCGTGGCAGACTATGAAAAATGCGACCATATCCTCTTTCTCGACGGCGGGATCGCCATCGTGACCGTATGCCGTGAGGACGGCATCATCAACAATCTCTCCTTTGGCGAAACGTGGTATTCGCGAATCCGCACCAAAACGGGCGCGGAAAAGGAACGCATCTTTGAAAATCCCATCACGGCGGGCGAGCGCAAAAAACAGGCGCTTCTCAAAATATTGGAAAAGAGCAATCTCCGTTTTAGGATCCCCGTTCGCCATATCGTGATCTTTCCCTCTCGCCGCGTGCGTTTTTCTCTGCCAAGGCAGGAGGAGATCATGTCACCGCCGGAAGCGCTCCGCCGTCTTACGGAAATGAATCAGACTGCCCGCTTGACCAAGGAGCAAAAAAAAGCCGTCATCAAGGCGGTCAAGCGCGCATCGCTGACAAGCAAACAAACAGAAAAGCAACGAATCGCCGCCGAAAAGCGCAATGAAGCGGCAAAAGCGAGATCGGCAAGAGCCGCCCAAAAGAGCCATGCTCCCAAGGCAAAGCCGTCACCGCAAGCAAAGCGACCTGCGCCCGCTCCCAAGCGTGCGCCCGCCCCTGCCGTCAAGCAAAAAAAGACGGCGATCTCCGCGCAAAGATCTCTGCCGACCGCACAAAAGCCAACGCCCATACGCGCGGGACAGCGAACACAGCGCTCTCCATCGGTACGCTCCGCGCCCACAAGGGCGCTCCCTCCGAGCCGTCCGCAAAATACAAGACAAGCGCCGTCCTCCGCGGCGAAGATACACACAGGACAAAAAGGCGCGCCCCGACGTCGATAAAGCAAATTTTCACGTTCTCTCCGCCTCTTTTCGCGTAATTTCGCATGAGCCTTATGGTATAGTGGAATTATCCATTATATGCGAAAGGATGACGAAAAATGAAAAGAAAAAACGTATCTTTGATCGCCGGAGCCGCCGTTTGTACGCTGACCGTACTGTTGACCGTCATGTACGCCGTGGTTTCGGGTATGTTCGTTCACGCCGAATACACACCGCCCTGTGATACAGACAGCATCTCGGCAGAAGCGATCCAAACGGTCACGGAAAGAGGACTTATTCCCACAGAACAACACGCAGGCGCGGTCTATTTTTACCCCGACCGCTCCGTTACAAGAGGCGAGCTTGCCAAAACGCTTTGCATCCTGCTTTCCCTTCCCGTGAAGCAGTACGCCGAAACCCCGCTCGGCTTTGCCGATGAAGCAACCATTCCCGAGGCAGACCTGCCGTATATCCGCGCTGTGCTTGCAGGTGGATATATCCGCCTGTTCGGGGATTACACCTTCCGCGCAAACGACGTTCTCTCCCGAGAAGAAACCGCCGATATCTTCGGTTCTCTCCTTTCGGGCGCCGTTTCCACAGGGAAAAGCGAAGCGCTCACCGATTTTGAAGCCGTCAGCGACCATTTCAGGGCGAACGCAAAAAAAGCCGTGGATTACGGCATCATGATAGGCTATCCCGACGGAATGTTCCGCCCCAAGGAGGCGCTCACACGCAAGGAGCTTGCCCTGCTTCTCCATAGACTTTTACAAAACGAACACTTTATAAAAAGGAACTCATAGACCATGCAAAAAGAAGCCGAAAAATTCGTAGATTCCTCCGTTATGGAGGGTATGTTCTCCATTCGCGCCATTCTCCGCGCCGCCGAGGACGGCATAAACGACAGAAAGATTGAAAAAATACTCTTTGATAAAAACAAAAAGAAAAGCAAAGCGCACGAGCTTGCGTTTTTGCGCGCCAAATCCGCAAATCTTGGCTTTGAGATCGAATTTGTCGATGCCGAAAAGCTCGAAGAGATCACCATCGGCAATTCTCACGGCGGCATCGTCGCGCTTTGCACAGACCGCACCATCGGCAAGATCGAGAATATGAATATCCGCGAAAACGGCTTCTACGTGATGCTCGAAGGCATCGAGGACCCTTATAATTTCGGCTATTGTCTGCGCTCCCTTTACGCCGCAGGCGTGGACGGCATTCTCGTCGGAGAACGCAACTGGTTCTCTGCCGCAGGTGTCGTTTCCCGCGCCTCGGCGGGCGCGTCGGAGCTTTTTGAGATCGCCGCAGGCGAACCCACGGAGCTGATCGACGTATTCCGCAAAAAGGGCTATACCGTCATCGCCGCCGACAAAACGGAAGATGCCGTCCCCGTATACGATACGAAGATAACACGCCCCGTTTTGCTCGTCGTCGGCGGTGAAAAGCGAGGCATCACCCGCGCCGTCCTTGAAAAATGCGATAAGGTCGTATGCCTCGATTACGGCAGACGCTTCGGCGCGGCGCTCTCCGCGGCATCGGCGGCATCCATTCTCGCCTTTGAGATCTTCCGCCAGAACCGCGATACCGAGGAAACCGTATGAAGCCCGAAAAAATAAACGATAATATCACCCTTTTTCAGAATGAAGGCTCTCTCGCGTATGGCACGGACGCCTATCTACTCTCCGCCTATATCCGCAAGCAAACGAAAGAAAAGGCTTGTGAATTTGGCGCGGGAAGCGGTGTCATCTCCCTTTTGCTCGCCGCGCGAGGAAGATTTTCGCATATCACAGCACTTGAAATTCAAGAAAAAATTGCAAAAATTGCCGTCCAAAATGTCGAATTGAACGGTTTTTCGGAGAAAATCGACGTACTTTGCCGCGACGTGCGCGAGCTTGACCCCTCCCTGAACGGCTCCTTCGGCGTCGTCTTTTCCAATCCCCCCTATATGAGCACGACCTCGGGAAGGCTGAATATGAATGAAGCCGACAGCATTTCCCGTCATGAGGTACACGGCGGCATCCGCGCCTTTTGCGCCTCCGCCTCGAGGCTTCTCAAATACGGCGGACTTTTCTATGCAGTCTACCGTCCCGACCGTCTTTCCGAGCTTTTATACGCCTGCAAATCGAGCGGACTTGAACCCAAGCGCATGACGCTTGTGTATCCAACCGTCAACCATGCGCCCTGCCTTGTGCTTTTGGAAGCGAAAAAGAACGGCGCAGAGGGTATGATGGTCACAAAACCGCTCATCATATACAAAGAAGGACTCCCCCAAACAAACGAAAATTACACGGAAGATATGAAGTATATCTATCAAAACGGAGCATTCCATGAGTTATATCAAAGACTTTGACAAAACGTACACCCCCGATAAGCAAAAAAACGCCGTTTTAGGCGGTGTTCTGTATCTTGTCGGCACACCCATCGGCAATCTTTCGGATATTTCCGAGCGCGCGCTCAAGGTGCTTTCCGAGGTGGATTTCATCGCCGCCGAGGATACAAGAAATTCGGGCAAGCTGCTTTCCTATTTCGATATCAAAAAGCCGATGGTCAGTTATTTTGAACACAATAAGCGAGAACGCGGTGAAATGATCGTTTCCCGTATCGAAGCGGGAGAATCCTGTGCGCTCATCACCGACGCAGGCATGCCCGCCATCAGCGACCCGGGCGAGGATATCGTCCGCATCTGCGCCGAGCGCGGTGTTCCCGTTTCGGTCGTTCCCGGGCCCTGCGCGGCAGTTTCCGCGCTTGCCATGTCCGGACTTTTCACAGGCAAATTCGTCTTTGAAGGCTTTCTTTCCACGGCAAAAAACGAACGCCGCGAAGCCCTCGAAAGTCTTCAAAACGAGCGCCGCACCATCATTTTCTATGAAGCCCCCCACAAGCTCCGCGGCACGCTTGCCGACCTCATGAAAGCCTTTGGCAACCGCAAGATCTCCCTTTGCCGAGAGCTGACCAAGCTCAACGAAGAGGTTCTCCGCATGACGCTTTCCGAAGCGATCGCGTATTACGAGGAGAACCAGCCCCGCGGTGAATACGTTCTCGTTTTGGAGGGCGCTTCCAAGGAAGAGCAAAAGGCGAACGCTTTCTGGGCGGAAATGGATGAATTTGCACACGTCGCATATTACACCGAAAAGGGTCTTTCCAAAAACGACGCCATCAAAGCCGCCGCAAAGGACCGCGGCGTCGGAAAAAGCGAAATTTATAATATCGTGATGAAGAAATAAGCGGGCAACGCCCGCAGGAAATCGCTCGCCTATCTTAGCTTCTCGCATCTCCAAGCATGGCGAAACGGCGAGGTCAATTTGCGAAAATTCCTATGCTACAATAAACATCACTAAATTAGACTTTCCCTTGAGGGGAAGCTCCGCAAAAACGGGTGATGAAGTGTTTTTATAAAAGTAGACACCTCATCCACCATTTTGCAAGCAAAATGGTCCCCCTTCCCCTCAAGGGGAAGGCAAACACACCCCAAATATATTCAGAAAAGGAGCAGATATCATGATTACCAAAATTGAAAATGTACACGTTTACAACACAGACAAAAGAAAATTTGAAAAAGGTTCTCTCTGCTTTGAAAATTCCTGCATCGTCGCAAACACCCGCTTCCCCGATGCCATCATCGACGGCGCGGGCGGTTATCTCATGCCGGGTCTTATCGACGTACACACCCACGGCAGATGCGGCATCGATACCATGACCGCAGACGCGGCAAACCTCGGCAAGCTCTCTCTTGCTTACGCCAAAACGGGTGTCACCACCGTATACCCCACCATCATGACCGCGCCGATGGATATGCTTCTGCGCGCTGTCGGTGAAATCAAAAAAGCAAAGACCACCGCCGATTTCGCAGGTATTCACATCGAGGGTCCGTATATCAGCGCGAAAAAGCCCGGTTGCCACGATACCTCGATGATCCGCAAGCCCGACTACGATGAGCTTGAAAAATTCTTCTCCATGATCCTTCCCATGCGTACCCATCTCACCATCGCGCCCGAGGAGGATGACGGCGATATCATCTATAAGCTCACCGAGCGCTTCGGCAAATGCGGCGGCACGGTCGGTATCGGTCACTCCAACGCCACCTATGCGGAATGTGCAAAAGCCATCGAAAACGGCGCGCGCTCGTTCACACACACCTTTAACGCCATGAGCGCCATCGGACACCGTGAGCCGGGCGTTGCAGGTGCGGCGCTTGCAACCGATGCTTACGCCGAGCTTATCTGCGACGGTATCCACGTTTGCCCCGAGGTCGTTCGCATCGCATATCACGCAAAACGCGCACAGGGCGATAAGTTTGTTCTTATCACAGACTCGATTCCGCCCGCAGGTCTGCCCGATGGTGATTACGACATGAACGGCATCGCCTTTACGCTCAAAAACGGCAAGGCCGCCATGGCGGACGGTACCATCGTCGGTTCTGCACTCGACCTTTTCACCGCAGTCAAAAATCTTGCGAAATTCGCGGAGATCACCTTTGAAGAAGCACTCATCGCCGCAACCAAAGCCCCCGCGGAAATGGTCGGTCTTTACGATAGCCGCGGTTCGCTTACCGTCGGCAAGCGCGCAGATATGCTCCTCTGCGACAGAAATATGAAGATCCGCAGTGTATTCATCGAAGGCACACGCATCTAATTTTTACGAATCACGCCCCCTGCCCATTCGCAGGAGGCGATAACGAAAGGATATTTCACACATATGGAAAACAAAGGAAAATTTTATATCACCACCGCGATCGCTTACGCATCGAGAAAGCCCCACATCGGTAACACCTATGAGATCGTTCTCTCGGACGCCATCGCACGCTACAAGCGTTCCCGCGGCTACGACGTATTCTTCTGCACAGGTACAGATGAACACGGTCAGAAGATCGAAAACCTCGCAAATGAAGCCGGCATCACACCGCAAACATACGTTGACGGCATTTCGGGAGAGATCAAAAACATTTGGGATATGCTCGGCTGCAAATACGACCACTTCATTCGTACAACAGACGACTATCACGAAGAAGCCGTCAAAAAGATCTTCAAGCGTCTTTATGAGCAAGGCGATATCTACAAGAGCAGCTATGAGGGCTGGTACTGCGTCCCCTGCGAATCCTTCTTCACCGATACGCAGGCAGAAGGCGGCGTTTGCCCCGATTGCGGCCGTCCTCTCGTACGCGAGCATGAAGAATCCTATTTCTTCAAAATGAGCAAATATCAGGATAAGCTCATGAATTACATTGAAGAGCATCCCGAATTTATCGTTCCCGAATCCAGAAGAAAAGAAATGGTCAACAATTTCTTGAAGCCCGGTCTTCAGGATCTTTGCGTTTCCCGTTCGTCCTTCAAATGGGGTATTCCCGTTGATTTTGACGACAAGCACGTCGTTTACGTTTGGCTCGATGCTTTGACGAACTATATCACAGCGCTCGGCTTCGACGGCGAAAAGGGCGGCGAAAAATACGCAAAATATTGGCCTGCCGACGTTCACGTCATCGGTAAAGATATCGTTCGTTTCCATACCATCTATTGGCCCATCTTCCTCATGGCGCTCGGCGAACCGCTCCCTAAGCAGGTATTCGGACATCCGTGGCTTCTTTTCGGCATGGATAAGATGTCCAAATCCAAAGGAAACGTCATTTATGCAGACGACCTCATTCGCCGTTTCGGTCTGGATGCCGTTCGTTATTATCTGCTTTCCGAAATGCCCTATAACAACGATGGCTCCATCACCTATGAAAATGTCATCAATCGTTACAATACCGACCTTGCCAACACCCTTGGCAATCTTGTTTCCCGTACAGTTGCCATGACAAAGAAATACTTTGACGGCGTGATTCCCGCACCTGCCGCCGAGGAAGGTCCCGACGCTGAGCTCAAAGCAGAAGCGGCAAAGGCTTACGCAGGCTTCGTTGCAAACTTCGATGAATATCGCGCACAGGATGCGCTGGAAGCCGTATTCACCTTGCTTCGCCGCGCAAACAAATACATCGATGAAACCACACCTTGGGCGCTCGCAAAAGACGAAAGCAAGATGGAAAGACTCGGCACCGTTCTCTATAATCTTCTCGAAACGCTCCGCATCTCCGCGCTTCTTCTCAGAGCCATCATTCCCGAATCCGCAGATAAGATCCTTACCACGATCGGATGCTATGAGCATGAATTTGAATCCGCATCTGCATTTGGTCTTGTAAAACCCGGCGTTACCGTTGGCGAACAAAGCGTACTTTTCGCCCGTCTTGATGAAGCTAAGATCCTCGCTGAAATCGAAGCCGAAAAAGAAGCTGCCAAGGCTGCCGCCGAGCCCAAAGAAGAAGAAAAGAAGCCCGAGCTTCCCACCCGTGAGATCACCGACCACGAGGAAGAGATCAGCTTTGACGATTTCTGCAAGGTCGAGCTTCGCGTTGCCAAGATCACAAATTGCGAAAATATCAAGGAAAGCAAAAAGCTTCTCAAGCTCACCGTATTTGACGGTGAACGCGAACGCACCATCATGTCGGGCATCGCAAAATGGTATAAGCCCGATATGCTGATCGGTAAAAACGTCGGTATCGTCATGAATCTTGCTCCCCGCGCGATGATGGGCGGTAAATACGTCAGCGAGGGTATGATCTTCGCGGCAGATACCGAAGACGGCGCAGCATCCATCGCATTCTTCCCCGACGAAGCCGTAGGCTTCAGAATCCACTGATATGGCGAAGCTTTTTGATACACACGCACATTATACGGACGAGCGTCTATTCGGAAACGATCTCCTCTTAAACGAGCTCTTTTCCGCCGACATCAGCCACATTCTCACCGTTGCGACCTGTATGGAGGACGGCGCGGAATGTGCAAGGCTCGCTAAGCGATACGACGGCATCTATGCTTCCGCAGGCATCCATCCGCACGAATGTGGAAAATCGGGCAGCCTTGACGATGCGATGACCGTCATCGAAAACCAGCTCACACAGGAAAAAGTCGTTGCACTCGGCGAGATCGGTCTTGATTATTATTATGACTTTTCCGACCGCGAAACGCAGATGCGCTTTTTCCGCGCACAGATGGAGCTTGCCAAAAAAACCGGCAAGCCCGTCATCATTCATGACCGCGAGGCACACGGCGACACGATGGATATGGTCCGAGAATTTCGCGGCCGTGTCATCGGCGTTTTGCATAGTTGCAGTGCCTCCGCGGAGCAGGTCAAGGAATACGTTAAAATGGGCTGGTATATCTCCTTTTCGGGAGTCATCACGTTCAAAAACGCCTCCAAAACCCTGGATTCCGTTTTGGCAACACCGCCCGAACGACTCCTGCTTGAAACAGACTGCCCCTATCTTGCACCCGTACCCATGCGCGGCAAGACCAATCACAGCGGATATCTTCACTTCACCGCCGAAAAAGCGGCAAGCCTTCTCGGTATGGATTACGATGCGCTTTGCGCGCTCGAAGTGGAAAACGCAAAAAAACTTTTTGGTATCCAATAACGCAAAAATGCAGATGCTCTCGCATCTGCATTTTTGCGTTATTTCAGAAGGTCAACTGATTTCTTTTCATATTTTTTTGCGAACGCAAGCATCGCTTTTCTTCTGTGCCGTCTTTGTTCACGCTTCCCCATATGAGATTTCTTTTTCATTCTCATCTTTGCACGAAGCTCCTTCAAAACGGCAAGCGTTTTTTCATCATACGGAAAAAGCACACGCAAAAGCGCCATCGTAATGGCAACGGTCAAGATCTTTTCGGGAGAAATCGGAAGCCAAATAAACGTCAGATATGCACCCGAAACGGCAATCATCCATGGGATGTCAAGATATGTGCCAAATCCAAGCATGATATACGACCAACCGTTTGTAACAAGCCACGCCAGACCAAAGCAAAACAAAAGTCGTGGATTGCAAAAAAACATAAGCCATTTTTTGAATTTTTCTTTGTTCATTTTTCTTTCCTTTTCATCCTTATCGTGGGTTCTGTTATGATAATCATCGCCGAAAATGACGGTGCTTATACAATATTTTCCGAAAATATATTATACCGTAAACGTAAAAAGAGAGAGGATCATCAGCGCAAGCATGAGGAGCACTGCCGTGATCATACCGGGGTTCACAAGAACCGCTTCCGCCATCTTCTTTTTGGAAAGCGAAATTTCTCCTTTTTTCGGCTTGAAGCCTTGAGCGCCGATGATCAAAAGAACGACACCCGTAATCACGACCGCAAGATATGCAAGCATATACAAGGCAAATGTCAGATCTGAGCCCTTTTCCATCATTATGGCAGGCAAGATACCCGAGAGCACGTTGAAGATCGCATGAGATGCAAAGACGACGAAAAAGTTACCGCTTTTGAGGTATATATAAGCAAAAAGCGAACCAAGCCCGAACGCATAGAAAAACTGCGTAAAATTGCCATGGAAAAGACCGAAAAGCACGCCTGAGGTCACAATGCAGACAAGCTCGCCATATCTGCGTGTATGGTCGATCAGAAGCTTGCGGAACAGAAACTCCTCCAAAAACGGCGCGACGATACCAATCATCAAAAATGAGATCAAGTAATCGGAGCCGAGAAGAATTTCGTCTACCTCGCCGCCCGCTTCGTTTCCCGTTGCACCATTCCAGACAGCCAAGATCACCTGACCGATGAGATTTCCCGCCATACCGATCGCCATCACAACCACGATATACTTCAAAAAGCGTTTGAATCCGAGCGGTTCTTGTACGATCTCATGCTTGGGCACCGAGCGCATGACAAGCATCGCCGAAACGATTCCCAATACGAGTCCCAGCTCATTGAAAATGAGTACGTAGCGGTCATAGAAATCCATCGCGGGGATCCCCGTTACCTCCATGACGCCAACGATGAAAGAAGTCAAAAAAAGAAATCCATACCAGACAGCCAAAAGCGCCACAAGCGCCCAGCCAAAGCGGTTAAAGGTCGATCTCACCTGTTCTTTTTCTTCATATTCCTTCAAAAATATATCCATAGATTGTGTTTGTTCTGTCATAAGTCGCTCCATTTCAAATTGATGTACCACATTATATCATAAGAGCAAAATCTTGTCAATCGTCCTAATCAAATTTAACAAAATGTTTATATTTCAGCACAAAACGAGAGGAAATCCCTCTCGTTTTGTTGATATCATAAAAATTAAGTCAAGCTGCTGCTATTGTTGAGAACGAGGGTGCTGTAAATAAAGAGAACGTCTTGATTATTGAAACGAACGTAGCGGTTCAGCATCGAGCTGTTCATATAGCGGATATCCACGACCGTTACCTTGGCGTAGCCCTCCACAAGGAGCGGAGAAAGCGAGCTGCCAAAGGAATCGCGGAAGATCACGAGCTCTTTATCTGTGGTCGCATTGGGATTGGTGATCTCGATCAAGGAAAGCGAACCGGAAAGATAGATCTCATAGGGGTCCTTATCGTATGCTTTTTCCATATCGTAGATACCCATGGAGATGGGCTTACCGTTTTTGTCGTAGGTCTTGACGGTGCAGTTGTCAAGAACGTCACTTGTGAGATAGACAAGCTCCTCTTCTTTGAGGAAAGGAAGTCCCGACTGACCGTAATATACGCCGCCAAAGGGATGATCAAGGACGTTTTCCTTGTAGTTGCCTGCAAGGGTCACACCCATCGCTTCTCCGATTCTCTGCGCCACGTCCACGATCTTTTCCTGACGCCAGTGTGTATCGGTCTTATAATAATCTTCGATGGAAAGAAGATCCATAATATCGATATACTGCATATAATCGGTCTTTTCCTTCATGGTATTAATAAATGCATCGTAATCCATGGAAAGCTGACCTGCATCCTCTGCAATGAAGTAGTTTTTATCGGGAACGATGGAGAAATAGAGATTCGTGTTTTTGTTTTTGAGGTACATATTGTAGATATTCTTGAATCTGCCTGCCGCATAATCGAGCGAGCCTTCGTTCATCGGATATTCTACCTCAGAAACGTAGCCGTCCTCGGTGTAATAGTTATAATCACCGCGAACGTTATTTTTCATGCCGAAAAGATACAGGTTGACACCGCCCTTGATTTTGAAAAAGCGATCTCTCATCGGGAACTGGTCAAGCGTATAGGATTCAAAATCGGTCATGAATTTTTTATTGACAATGGTTTCCCAAGTGATCTTGGGGAAGGATTTGAGGGTCTTTCTTTCGGTATAAGAATAATCATCCGCGGGCTTGAACCAAGCGAAAAACGCAAGACCGAAGAAGAAAACACCCATCACACAGGTCAATACGATATTTTTTACTTTTGTACTCATCGCATTTTCCTCCTTAGAACTGGAAATACAAGAACGGGCTGAACGCACCGTCAACAAGGCTTGCGGTAATGATCACGAAAACGCCGAGAATAAAGAGCGGTTCGAGAACATTGATGACCTTTTCGCCTGCATTTGTCGACTTGATCTTGAGAACGGTGTTCTTGACAACAGGCGTTGCGCCAACGATGGCGAAGATAAAGAGCACGGCATAGGACGCGATATAATGGAACGTTTCCGCGGAAACGAGCGGAAGACCGCCAAGACCGAAGAGAGAACCGATGGCAACCACGGATTCCTTCATATCGTTTTCAAAAATACCCGTCGCGTCAAAGAAGATAAAGCTGATAAGAACGACGAAAAGCACGTAAACGTGTCCGATGACCTTGGATTTTTTGAGGAAATTGAGCGTCCAAAGCTTTTCCACAAGGAGAAGAAGCGCGAACATGACGCCCCAAATGATATAGTTCCATGCCGCACCATGCCAAAAGCCCGTGAGGAACCAAACGACGAAGATATTGAAGATATTACGCGCCTTGGAAACGCGGTTACCGCCGAGCGGAATATAAACGTAGTCGCGGAACCAAGAGCCGAGGGACATATGCCATCTTCTCCAAAATTCGGTAACGCTCTTGGAGATATAGGGATAGTTGAAGTTTTCGAGAAATTCAAAGCCGAGGATCTTACCGAGACCGATCGCCATATCGCTGTAACCCGAGAAGTCGAAGTAGATGCAGAGCATATTGGCGATGGCGTATACCCAGAAGAAGAGGACGGATTTATCGTCGCAATCCTGATAGAAGGTGAAGCAGAATTTGCTCATCTGGTCGGCAATGAGGATCTTTTTGCCAAGACCGATGGCGAAACGGCGGATGCCGAGTGCGATCTTTTCAAAACTGTGATTTCTGCTGATAAGCTGCTCTTCGATATCCTTATAACGAACGATAGGACCTGCAATGAGCTGCGGGAAGAGCGCAACGTAGGATGCAAGATAGATATAATTCTTCTGCGCGGGAACGTCGCCGCGATACACGTCAACGTCATAGCTGAGGATCTGGAAAAGATAGAAGCTGATACCGATGGGAAGAATGATATTGAGCGTCGGAACGTTCATGCCTGTCAAAGCGGCGAAGTTTGCAACGAAGAAGTTTGCATATTTGAAGTAAATGAGAAGCGCAAGCTCCAAGGCGACAGCAGATATCATAAAGACCTTGGAAAGCGGCTTGCCGCGGAATTTCTCGATCAAAAGACCGAATACATATCCAATCGTAATGGCTGTTACCATCAGGATCGCATATTTCGGCTCACCCCAAGCGTAGAAGAAAAGGCTGGCAAGAAGAAGCCACGTATTCTTCAAAAAGATCTTGGGAAGCAGAAAATAAACGATGAGAACGATTGGCAAAAAATAATATAAAAAGGGGATACTGGAAAATAACATACGACATTACCTTTTTGCTTTTGTTTTATTTTTATACAAAATCGAGAAAGAAATAATATAGCGAAAGATAATACTTCAAAAATCCATATTATCTTTCGCCAAAAAATCAGAGAGTGAAGTAAGCCTTCGGCTTATATTACATAACAGCTTCCTTGCAAACGACGGTAGCGTTTTCAAAAAGACCTTCGATAACACCGGTGATGTCGTCTGTGATCATTTCAAGACCGTAGATTGCAGTAACGTAGTTGCCAACGGTGATGATGGTGTAAACTTCGGGCTGACCGCATACCCACTGAGCAGAGCCGATGGAGGTCTTGAGAGCGTTTACGAGAGTATCAACGTTTGCGGAATCGGTAACGTGGTAGGTAGCGCAGGTGAAGTTGTTGAGCATCATGCCGTGGAATACGGAAGAAGCGCTGTCGATAAGAGCAACGTGTTCAACGGGGAAGTTTACGCTTGCGAGGTAAGTGTTGTTTTCTTCGTCATATTCGGGAGCAACTCTGCCGGGACCCTGGGTAGCTGCTGCATAAGCTTCCCAGTAAGCAGCCTGTTCTTCTTCGGAAGCATCTTCAGAGGGCATGGGGTTGTTTGCTTCAAACTCAGCGCCAGCCTGTTCGAGCCATGTGTAGTCGCCGCCGCCAACGAAGAGGAGCTTTTCTTCTTCAGCGATGGATTCGTCTGCAACGTAAGCGTTCCAAACTTTTCTGAGGAAGTCGAGAGAATCTTCTGCAACAGGAGCAACAACGGCGGGAGCTTCGGTCGTGGTTTCTACGGTCGTGGTTTCTACGGTTGTGGTTTCGCCTGTGGTGGTTTCTTCGGGCTTGTCGCCGCAAGCAGCGAAGGAAAGAATGAGAGAAGAAGCGAGAAGCATAGCAAGAACTTTTTTCATGTTTGTAATCTCCTAAAATTTCTTAAAATTATTTTTTGTTTTCTTCATGTAAGGGGATCATTTGACCTCTTTGCGGATGACCGACCATTCGTTTTCGTCGGCATCATAGGTCAAGATGATCTTTTCGGTCTTGAAAGCACCGTGAACGGTCATTTCAAAGGTTTTCGCGGTATCGTCCGCGTGAACGGTCCAGTTGACAAGTGTTTTTCCGTCTATGGCGTATTCGGTTCCCGTATACAGGATATCCTGTGTATCCGCGTCTACGATAGCCATATCACCGTCAGACACGGAGAGCGCCGCGTGTCCGTCAAACTCGAAAAGGACGGTTGTCCCTTCTCGTTCGCGGTACATGCTGACAGCTTGCGCGCTGATGGGGGTATGATAGCTCATAGACTGATCTTCGCGGAGCTTTTCTCCGGAAAGCGAAACGGAAACGTGTCCGTAGCTTTGCGCGCCGAAAACGGCAAGCACCGAAACAAGAACGAAGCAAGCCGCAATCGAGGATACCATTCGCATATAGTCGCGGGGATTTCTCTTTTTGGGCGCCATATTCGTGCAAGAGGACAAAACCTTGTCGCGCAGAGAATCGGGCGCCGAAATGCTACGGTAAGCCGCGATCTCTTTTTGATCAAACATCGTTTGTTTCCTCGTCAGTCAATAAATTTTTCAGCAGTTCCCTGCCTCGGGAAAGACGCATCTTGGAGGCCGAAAGCGAAATCCCCAGCATACGGGATATTTCCTCGACCGAAAATCCTTCAAGATAATGCAGAGCGATAGCCGTTCGGTATTTTTCAGGGAGCTCCGAAAGGGTCTTCATAACGCCGCCCTCTGCGGACTCCTCCGACGGGAGATCGGTAATATCGTCCAAGGATTCATGCATGCGGATCTTTCCGCGCCGCACGAGATCGTGACATCTGTTGACGGTTACGCGAACGAGCCACGCGCGCTCATGCTCGATATCGGTAAACCTCGGAGATGTGGCGATATACTTTGTAAAAACATCCTGAACCGCATCCTCTGCGTCCTCACGGTTCTGTGTGTGAGAAAGCGCCAGACGGTAAAGCATATCGGCGTATCTGTCGTACACCTCAGCAAGACCCGTCTTGTTATCTCGGGATAAGATCACGTTTTGTCCCTCCTGTATGTAAAACGAATGAAGACCGCAAAAGGTCACATAAAATTCTAAAAATTTTTTATTTTTATAAAAAAATATTTTTCCGGACGCTATCTTTATTATTATAACACATTCCTATATAAAAAAACAACCGAAAATCAAAGATTTCCGATTGTTTTTATCATAATTATCATAAATACCGAAAAATAACGGCTTCCACGGCAAATCCTTCCTCGCAGAAAAGCTTCGCCGCCACCTTTTCAAATTTTTTCGCATATACGCGGAGCGTCGCCGCCGCCACGTTCTCCTGCCTTGGCAAGCGGTATTCCGCAGAGGATTCCTTTCCGTCAAAGATCAGCTTCACGGAGATCGGCGCATCTGCGCGATATCGGACAGCGACCTCGGTCAAAATTTTCTTTTCCAAAACGCCGAGATCCTGCCCCGAGGTGATAAGAGAAGCGCCCATGCCCGCCGCAGCCTCGCTCGTATCCGTCAAATAACAAAGCGTTTCCGTCGGCTCGTCAAAAAGATATAGCCTTCCGCCGATCTCTCTTAAAAAACGCATTCCCGAGAACGCATCCGAAAGCGTCCAGACCATCGTTTCCTCCGCATCTCTGCTCTGCGCGCCCGTGGGGAGCTTTGCGCCGTGATCCCAGACGTAGGTGATAGCCCCGACCGTCAGATAATACCTGCCGAACGCGCAAAAGCCCCTCGCCGTCCGATATTCCTCATCCGTATGCGAAAAGAAGCCAAACGTGCCGCTCTCAACATTTTCGGAAACCTTTCGGCTCTCGTCGCGTTCCGTGATGCCGAATTTGTTGATATAAAAGACACCGCCCCGCGAGCTTGCAAAAATAATCTTATCGTCAAACCCGCAAACGCTTCCCGGCATATCCGACCCGAAATCCTGCTTGAATACGACCGTCTGCGCGATCATTTCCTCCCATTCATTCTTGCCGAAATACAATTTTTTGACCGCGTGCTCCGTAAAAAGCAAATAGCCGTCGGCATACGCCACGATCGCCGTAATGCTCTCCGCCGTGGGTATTTTCGTGAGCATCTTCTCCGAAAAGCGATAAAGCATATCGTCCGCCCGCTCCAAAAGCAGGATATCTCTCCCCTCCCAAGTCAAAAAATACGCCGTTCCCTTTTCATTCGTATAAGGCAAAAGCGGACGGCTTTCCGCGAGCAAAGCGCGAAGATGCGCCGTTGAGGAAAAAGAGAGCTTGGTTTCGTCATCGGAATCCAAGAGCTTCAAACGGATACGGCAGCCCTTGGCGCTGATTCCTGTGAAATCGATATAAGAATCGTCCACGATAAACCAATACCCGAGGGAAATCTCTTCTTCCGAATCGGGCTTATAGACCTTGATATCCTCGCGGTCGTATACGATATCCGTCGGCAAGCTCTGATGGTTGCCCGCGTCCTCGGAAATGATCATATCGATATATCGGCAAAACGGATTGGGCTTTTCGTTTTCTGTTTTCGTAATGCCGTCGTTCATGAGGTCAACGAAGCGAACAGGAACGTGTTGCTCGATGCGTACCGCCTGCAAATCTCTGCCGACCGCCCAAACGTCCTCGCCGTCGATGACGTAAAAATAGCCACCGATATCATAGATCGCGCCGTATTCCGCAGTCAGCATAGACCGCGTGCCTACGAGAGAAACCGTTTCCTTTTGATACGCATACAGCGTCCTGCCCTTTCGGAAAAGCCAAATACCGTCCGCATAGCAATGGTCGCGCACCGTCCCCTCCGCAAAACCGTCTTCCACCGTTTCGGGAATCGGCTTTGCCATCGATGAAAGCCCGTTTCCGCTCGGGAGCATATTCATAGCGAGCGAAAGCGCATGATCTTCCGCCGCTTTTGTGGAAACACCGCCTGCAAAATCGCGCAAGACGAAGGCTTTCGGCTGTTCGTCATACGCATAAAAACGGTCATAAGCCGCGCTTGTGCCGTGATTTCCTCTTGTAAAAGCCATCATTTCACCCCTCTCCGCTTACCGAAAAAGGAATTTTTCAGCGTATGCTCTCCGACGCGCTGCACCGCAGAAGAAATACGCTCGTCAAATTCCGTCATGAGTCTGATGTATCGCGTCATATCCGAGGGATAGACCGTATGCGAAAGCTCCCCTGCCGCACCATACGCCACTGTATCCGCCGTAAAGTCATCAAAGGGCAATTCGGTATCGTCCGCGGTCTGCTCGGTGTAGACCGCGGGAAAGGTATCATAGCAAACGGTAAAATCGCCCTCGCCATGCTCAAAAAAGATGATATTTTTGCCGATCAGCGTAAACGATTCCGCGCCGTAAGAGCGCCCGTTTTTGACGATATATTGCACGCCGAACGCCGAATCGGGAAGCGTCGCCTGAACGCCGACCGCGCCTTTTTCAAAATGAAGCGTTTCCTCTCGCACGATATTTTTCAAATGCAGAGCGACCTTGCGTGAAACGGCATCTACCGTATACGGCAAGGCAGAGGAAACGAGTGCAAGCGCCGAGCCCTCCGTCATGATATCGTTGCCGTTGATATCGAGAAGCGCGTAAATTTTTTGTTTCAAAATGCCGTAAGTCATCGTAACTCCTTTCTTTTTTGGGAAAAGCGGAGGAGCAAAGCCCCTCCGCAAAACGTCATCAAGCGGGATTCGAGAAAACGATAGGTCTTGCGTCGCCAAAGCCGAACGCGAAGTCTACGTAAGCGATGTAGTCGGTCACGAGAGGGTTATCTCTGGGAGAAACGACCACGTTGGGCTCGGTGATGTAAACGAGCTTCAAGACCTCGGGGAGAAGCATACTGTCCGCGATCGCCCACTGCTTACCGGAAAGACCGAGAGAACCGCCGCCGCAGACCATGTACTTCATCTGACCGTGACCACCGATACCGCAAGCGGGGGTAAGAAGTGCGTCCTCACCGCAAATGGTTCTTGCAGTCGCTTCCAGTTCGGGAGAAACGAGAAGAAGGTCAAAGTTTGCCACAAAGGGCAGACCGTCCGCTGTTACGAAGTTTGCCGCCTGTGCCTGTGCCGCGGTAATCGCTTCCACGGAAAGCTCGGTCTTGACAAGGTTCGAGAAGGTCGCGCCCTTATCGGTGTTGACGGGATGCGCCGCAGAAGCCCAAGACACACCATCCGCGCCCACGGTCGTAAACGCATTGCCAAAGACGCGGTAAAATTCGGAAAGCACCGTCATATAAGCGGAATCGGCAAGACGAGTACCGGTCTTTTCCGCTTCACCGACGATATCGATCTTCGCTCTCTTATAGGAAACAGGGAGAGAAAGCGCGCGTTCCACAGGAGTGACTGTGGTAATAAACGCCTTTGCACCGTCTGCGGCGGTAAGATTTTTGCCGTCATAAACGGGAAGCTCACCGTAACCGCCAAGACCTGCAAGCTCATAGGTGAGCTCGTCCTGCTTCACGATGCCCGCCACGTTGGCGATCAGATTCATACGGGAAGCGTATCTGTCATCGAAGCGTTTTTTCACAAGGGGATACATATCGTTTGCCCAGGTATAGATTTCATTTGTCATATTATTTTTCCTCCGTAATTAAAAAATATAGTTTTCGGCGATCAGCCGTTCAAAATATGGTAATATTCGCGGTAACTCATACCGGCGGCACGTGCGATGGCACGCTGACGCTCGGTAAGCGCCACGTCAGAAACCGCTTGTGTGGCGGCAGGGGTCATTTTTGCTGTGAGCGTTTCTGTCGGATCCATTCGACAAGACACATGAAGCATCTCACGAAAAGCCACAAGAATCTCGTGAAAGGATCCTTGCCTCCCACGCGCAAAGCGCGGAAACATCGGATGCGATGCAAGCGCTTCCGCCTCGTCGTCGCTCATATCTGCGTTTTCACCCTCTTGGGATGTTTCCGCTTCTTTGGATTCTTCGGAATCCTCCGCTTCCTCATGGATCGCCAACGTGAGTTCTTCCTCTTCGGTATGGACCTCGGAGACCTCCGTCAACGCTTCATTTTTGTTTTCCTGTTCATTCATCGTTTTTCCTCCTTTTTATGATTCGTCCGCCCCGCGGACACCTTTTTAAGGCTCCCACTCCGGGGGAGCTGTCAGCGTAGCTGACTGAGAGGGCTTCTTCATTCGTCCGCTCTGCGGACACCTTTTCTTTTCCATCTTCACTTTTCACTCTTCTCTCTTCACTTCTCCCAAAAACCTTTCGTCAAGCCGAGCGATAAGCTCTGCCCTCTCGGGGATTCCCAGCGCCCCGATATACGCCCTCACCATCGGATAATGCTCTGCATCGATATCCATCGTGCAAAGCGCCTCCAACGCGCTGAGCGTAAACGAACGGGAATTTCGGATGCCGTCACCAACGCGAACGGAAACATCCAGCGTCGGCACGTAGCCCACCATATCGGGAAGCGTGTCCATATCGGTGATCGCCTTGAGCTTTTCTTCGGAATAGACCTCCATTGCCATCGCATCGATCAAGCGATAAAGACGTTCAAATCCCGCTTTTTTGCAGATATTCTTCGCCTCTGTGCGTTTTCCCGCGTAATCACCGAGAAGCGCCAAGCCCGTCGCGGTGCTGACCTGTGTCGCACTATCGCCTTGCAAAAAGTCGAAATTACCGAGTGTTTCTTTCATCATAGCGCGATATCGATCGGCGATTTCATAATGCGCCGCATTTTCCGTTCCCAAACCGCCAAGGCGTTTGACCTTATCACTCATACCGGGGCGGAGCTTCCAGATCGCGCCGGGGCGATTTTCGGGATAACTGTCAGGCGCAAACGCATTTTCTTCATAAAGAAGGATATCGTTGGCAAAGAACGCCGTATTGAGCTGAGCGAACGCAAGCTGTCTGTCTGCCGCATCGATCAGCGGAATGATAGGCTCCAGTTCACTTTTCCCCCAAATCGAGCCCTCCATAGGGATTTTCTGATAAATCGCAAAGGGATATTTCCGATAAGAGGTTTTCGTCCAGAATTTCGGCACGTATCGAATTTCCAAGCCCTCCATGCAAATGGAAAGCGCGATATCCCCCGCCTGATAAGAATAAGGAACACCGCCGATACGTTCTTCCCCGTCTGTCGGCTGACGGAACCAAAATTCCGTGATCTCAACGGTGTCGCAGACCTCATTTACCTCATCGAAGATATGTTTTTTGCCCTTTTTCGCGTGCAAAACAGCAGCGATGCTCATATCCTCTCTTGCGAGGTCATCGGCAAACACTCTCACCGCTCTCGTGGCGCTCATGCGGTAACAGACCGCGATATATTCACATTCATCGAGCGTTGCCGCCGCAGGGTCGGGAAAAATGGTTTCGGGCGCAGGATTTTCAATCAAGATTTCCGCATCTCCGAAATCGCCCATACCGACTGCGACCTTCCATACCGCCGAGCCGCAAAGATGAAGCCGTCTTTCGTTCACCGCGTTTTTCGCCGTCAAATCGTTTTCATGCACGACGTAACGCACCACACGTTCACGGAGCGCGGCTTTTTCCGCATCCTTATCGCCTCTTGCAGAAAATTCAAAATCGGGGGCTTCCGCTTCGATTTGACTTTCGACGTGCAAATAGCCATCGGGAACGGAAGCGGGGATCCACGGCAAATGCATAGAAGAAAGAAATTCTCCTGTTTGCTTAGCGGTTTCATGTGTTCCGTCGTAATAATCGCGCATTTTTTGCCAATATTCCGAAATTCCGCTTTTAGCAGTCTTGGCTTCCTCCAAAAGCGTTGCAAAACGCCGTTCTCGCTCACTTTTATCCATAAGCGTAGCCTTTTGACTCATATTCTCACTCCTTTCCTATGCACTTTTTCTTTTCGGAGAAAGAAAAAGGTGCCAAAAAGAAAGCATACGCGCACTTTTCTTGCCGTCAAGAAAAGTACCAAAAGAACCGCAAGCGCCGCGCGCTTGACCGCAATCGTGCTGAATTTTCCCTGCTCGCCATACCCTCCATAACTGACATTTTATAGGCTCCCTTGTGTAAAGGGAGCTGGCGCGAAGCGACTGAGGGATTGGCGAATCAAAGCGCAGAAGAGATTCACCAATCGCCTGAACCTTCATCATTCGTCCGCCCCGCGGACTCCTTCCAAAGGCTCCCACGCCGTGCGTGAACCCCAAAACGCAACAGCGTTTTGAGGACCCCTTACGAGAGCTGTCAGCGCGGCTGACTGAGAGGGCTTTATCATTCGTCCGCTCCGCGGACCCCTATTCTCTTCCGCTTCTCTCTTGCCTTCCCCTGCGTCAGCGATAGGGGAAGGGGGACCATTTTGCCCTGCAAAATGGTGGATGAGGTGTTTCCTTCATCTTTCTCTTTTTTGCCGTTTTCCTCGAAAAAGCGTATATTTTTCCTCTTTTTTCGCTTCAAAAGGGCAAAAAGAAGCAAAATAGCGAAGCGCATCGGGCGCGTGGGTGATCTCATGCGGTTCTGTGGAAACGTCCCCTGTTTTTGCGGAATCATACTGCAAAAGCGGCAAACAACGGATAATATTGTGACAATTTCCGAAAATCACAAGCGACGGCACACCATCACGGAGCGCAAGCCATTCCTTGAGCGAAAGCCAACCGTCCACACGGGAGGGGGACAATTTGGTAAAAAAGACCCCGCCCTGCGCGAAGATCTCTGCCGTTGAGCGACCGCTGTCGCGGCTTCTGCTCCAAAGGTCGGCAGGCGCGATCACGGTCATGCCATCGGTCAATTTTTCCTTGATTTTTCGAGCGGCAACGCTGACGATGAGGTTATTTTCATAAATTTCATCGTAAACGACGGCGCGCCCATCGGGCAAGACCGCGATAAAAAGTGCCGCCAGCATATCGAGCCCATAGTCCACCGCACAATAAAATCTTGCATCTTCGGGAATGGTAAACGGTGCCAAAACGTGCAGTCTTTCATCAAATTCCGAGAAAAACTGTCCCGAAAAGACGTCCCATCGACCAAGAAGCCACGCCGCGCGAAGTGCCTCGGGGAGCGCCTCCAATCGTTTCACGTAATCGGGGTCATCGCGCATCAAAGCGTCGTTATCATAAACGGAAGCGGGGATAAAGCGATAATCCTCGGGATTTTCCCCTTTTCGGTATTGTTTATCGATAAAAAGGCGTTTGACCCAGCCGTGACCGACCCCACCGGGGTTGCAGGTCAAATACATTCGTTTCGGAAAATCATTGACCCCACGCACCGAAGCGGAAAGCACGAGAAACATTTCTTCATCGATCTGTGTTGCCTCGTCAATGGCGATCACGTCAAACTGCAAGCCTTGATAACGAAGCAGATCGCCGTGGTCGGCAAGATATCCGAGAAGCAAGGTCGAACCGCAGAAAAACTCAAAGCATTTATCGCGTTCATGATATTCCGCCATCGGATTTCGACCGCAAAGAAGCGAAAGAAGCGGACGGATATGATTTTCCCGAAGCTCGGGAAAGCTTCTTCTGACCAAAAGCACACGGATTCCGGGATATCTGAGGCAAAGCAAAACGAGCTTATACCGAAGCGCAAAGCTTTTGCCGCCGCCTCTTGCCCCGCCGTAAGCGGTATATTTCGCATCAGAGAGGAAAAATTCTCTTTGTTTTGTCGTTGGTGAAAAATTCAGCGGAAAGATCTCATTTTGCAAGGCTTTCCGCCTCCTCCGACATGACGACCGTTACGGTATCGGGCAAATCGCTTTTTTCGCCCCAACCGAAATGCTCCTTGAGGATCGCAAGCGCGAGCGTACCGTTGATAGCGCCCGAGATGCTGTTTTCCTCGATATACGCCTCGATCTTCAGCAGTGCCATTTCCACGGCATCAGAAAAACATTTGTTCTTCTTAAAGTTTTCAAAATCGCGTTTCGTAATACCAACGGCAAGGCAAAGCCCCGAAATGGTATACGGGCGCTTCTTTTTCTTTCGGCAAACGGCGCATTTTTCATCGCCGAAATCGACCGAGCAAGTATCGCAAGAAGCGGAAGCCATGCCGTTATCGCAATCTCGAAAATATGCCGCCGCGCGCTTGGCAAAAATACCGGGTTCGATTTTATCTTTCTGTACTCTCGCCATCAGTAACCGCAGTCAAAGCGTTCGGAATCCTCTGCGGATTTTGCAAATTCAAACATATGTTCTTCCGCATATTCCGACCAACAATCACGGTGGATTCTATCGCCGTTCGCCGTAATCACAAGTGCATCACGCGCGCTGTAAATCGCAAAACCGCAATGATCGCAATATGCCAAAACATCTGCTTTTTCCGAGGAAATTGCTTCCTCGTCGCGTTCAAAATCTTCATTCATCATATTTGACCGCCCTCCTTTCAAGTTTTTTACAATAGACTTGTTCGACAATCACAAAAAAGTGGATTGCTACCTCCGCGAGATCCATTCGACTACACACCGTCACGTCATTCTGAGCGCAGGGCGAAGCCCTAAGTCGAAATTTTGCGTCAGCAAAATCGCCGTAGGCGGAATCTGGGCGGTGTTTCGCTCAGGATGACCACGCGGAGATATTCGGACTCTAAGGTTATCGCACAAATCTAATAGGAAATTGCTCGAAATCGACCTCGCCGTTTATCTGTATGCTGACACACGTCAAAGTGCAATAGGCGAGCAACCTCCGACGGGCGTTGCCCGTTTTTGTTCCCTGTGCCTGCATTATACCACACGAACATTTGTTTGTCAATGTTTTCAAAAGACTCTTACCCCACCTTTCCCTCTCTTGCTCCCCACTTCTTCACTCTTCACTCTTCACTCTTC
>JAGBCV010000040.1 GCA_017937845.1 Clostridia bacterium
ACTTGCTTCGCAAGCATGATATAATATCCGTTCCTTCATATGCCGAAGGCATATATCATCGCACGAAGTGAGATATCATATCGGAGATATATCACCCGTTCCGAAAGGAACGGATATCATTGAAAAACGACAAGTTTCAATAGAAACTTGTCGTTTTTCTGGTGGGAGCGGGTGGATTCGGACCACCGAAGTCACAGACAACAGATTTACAGTCTGCCCCCTTTGGCCACTCGGGAACGCTCCCATATATGGAGCTGGTGATCGGAGTCGAACCAACAACCTGCTGATTACAAATCAGCTGCTCTGCCATTGAGCCACACCAGCAATTTTCATCCGTCGCTCAGGTCGTTGCCCTTGCGACGGATATTATAATACCACAAAAGAATCGATTTGTCAATACCTTTTTGAAAGTTTTTCAAATAATTTTGAATTATTTTTCGGTAACGTAAAGTGTCAGATTTTCCACAATGGGAGCATCGTCAAAAGCGTACGGTTTGGTGCATTCTGTGTCATAAAAGAATGCATAATCTCTCGTACCGATCTCCATACCGACGTAAACACCCTTGGGAACCTCAAAATGACGGCCTTGATTTTCGCCATCCACGAAAATAAAATCCACACTGACCTTTTCGGAGGAAAGCGCTTTTACCGCACCGAAGCGATCCTCTTTTTCGTTGGAAACGCGGAACGCACGCTTTGCCAAGGGCGTAAGCGCGCCGTCACGCTCAACAAAATAATCAATGGATTCGATGATCGAGCCGCGAACCGCGTATTCTGATACGATCTTATCGTTTTCCATGACGCCAAGTTCCGAAACGCGAGCCTGCTGCTGAGGAGTCAAGACCGTTTCATACTGCGCGATGATCACGTCTTCCTTCGTTTCAGAGCTTCTTTGAATGTGCGTTTCCCCATCGAGCAGAAAATCCGCAACGAAATAGGTATTTACAAAATCAAGATAACTGCCGCTGAGCAAAAGCACAGCCGTCATACCCTCGGGCGTTTCCGTATAAACGGAGCCCTCGTAGGCATAAAGCGTATAATCTCCGATCGTTTCGATGAGATTGTACGTGGAGTAGATATCCTCCGCGACCTCATAATAATATTCCGCCGTAAACATCGGAGCGCCGTCCTTATCCGTATACACGAGTGTTTCATTGTATGCGACGGCATCGGTAAATTTGAAAAGATTTTCGACTTGATTGTCCAAGCGAAGCGCACCAATGGCAATCGAAGTACCGCTTCCGCAGGAAACAAAAAGAGATACCGAAAGCGTCAGCGCCAAAAGCAAACAAAACAACTTTTTCATAAATGATATAAGTACCTTTCTGCCGTTTTTCACGGTCTTCATTTCAAATTATCATAAGCAGAAAACATATCCCACGGAGTCGTCATATCGGGGATCGCTTGAAACGTCAAGCGTTTTTTGGTCATGGGATGCGAAAAGGAAAGTCGATACGACCAAAGCGCAACGGGATGACGTTCACGGCTTCCGTAGCGTCCATCTCCGAGAATCGGCATAGCGCGAGAAGAAAACTGCACGCGAATCTGATGGGTACGCCCCGTATGCAAAAGCACACGAAGAAGCGAAGCCTTTTCATGCGTTTCTAAAAGCGTATACGAAAGACTTGCCGCTTTGGCATCCTTCGTCTTTACCGAAACCACGGAGGTCATATTGCGCCTTGCATCATGCAAAAGATAATCCTCAAGCGTACCCTCCTTTTCCGCAGGAATCCCGTCCACAACGGTCAGATATTCCTTTTGGAAGGCATTTGTCCCAAGAATACCGCCAAGCTTCCCTGCCGCTTCCTTCGTCAGTGCAAAGACCATCACACCGCCCACCGCTCTGTCGAGTCGGTGAACGGGCAAAACCGTCTTTCCGATGCGCTCGGAAAGGATATCCGTCATCGCCGCATCGCCCGTTTTATCGGGTTGGGAAAGCGTCCCTGCGGGCTTCACGGCAATCACGAGAAATGCATCTTGATATAAAATCTTCGGTTCCATCATTTGACATCAATCACAAATGCATCGTCTTTGACGTCGATGCTGATTTCGGAAATCACGCGCTCATAGCCCGAAATAATCTTTTCCGCTGCCATATCTTCAATTTCACGGCTGATGAAGCGGCGCATATTACGCGCGCCGTATTTTGCGGAGAAGGATTTTTCCGCGATATGCATGGGAACGGCATCGCTGTAACGAAGAATGATACCCTTATCCCAAAGCGTGCGGGCAAGATCGCCGAGCATGATTTTGGCAATTTCCGCGAAATTTTCTTTATCAAGTGCGCGGAACGTTACGATTTCATCGACACGGTTGATAAATTCGGGGCGCAAAAATTCAGAAAGTGCTTTTTCGGTCTTATTTTCCGCTCTCAATGCCATCGTTTCTCCAAATCCGATGGAGGAGGAAACGCCCTGCGAGCCGGCGTTTGTCGTCATGACGATGACGCAGTTATCAAACTTCACTTCCTTGCCGTGAGAATCGGTGATTCTGCCGTCGTCAAGGATCTGAAGCAAAATATTCATCACGTCGGGGTGTGCCTTTTCGATCTCATCAAAGAGGATAACGGAATACGGACGGCGGCGGATCTTTTCGGTAAGCTGACCCGCATCGTCATAACCAACATATCCGGGAGGAGAGCCGACCATACGGGAAACGGAATGCTTCTCCATAAATTCCGACATATCGAGGCGAATGAGCGCATCGGGCGTATCAAAGAGATCCTCTGCGAGCACCTTGACAAGCTCAGTCTTACCGACACCCGTCGGACCTGCAAAGATAAAGGATGCTGGCTTTTTCTTATAGGAAACGCCTGCGCGATTGCGCTTGATGGCGCGGCAGACCGCAGAAACGGCGGCATCCTGACCGACGATGCGCTTTTTCAATCTACCCTCAAGACCGACAAGACGTTCAAATTCATTGGCTGTGATAGAGCCGGACGGTACACCCGTCCAAATCTCAATGACACGCGCAAGGTCTTCGAGCTTCAGATGGATCGTTGCCATCTGCTCCTTGAGCTTGGAATATTCTTCTTCATTTTTGAGCTGGCTTGCCTTGATGGAAGCGATCTTTTCGTAATGCTTGCTCATGGCTTCGGTGTCGTTGGCATCGGGGAGTGCTTCTGCTTCGATCTCCGTTGCGGATTCCGCAAGCTTTTTGAGTTCATTTTCCACGATGGCAACGCGGTCAAGAACGGGAGAGTTCATTGCCACGTAAGCCGCCGCCTCGTCAAGAAGGTCGATCGCCTTATCGGGCAGGAAGCGGTCTGTGATATAGCGCTCGGAAAGCTCGACCGCATGGCTGATGATATCTTCGGAAATGTGGATCTTATGGAAGGTTTCGTAATACTTTTTGATACCCGAAAGAATCTTCTTGGTTTCCGCGATAGAGGGCTCCTCCACCATGATGGGCTGGAAACGGCGTTCCAAAGCGGAGTCTTTTTCGATATATTTGCGATATTCGGTGAGTGTGGTCGCGCCGATAAGCTGAATCTCACCGCGGGAAAGCGCGGGCTTCAAGATATTTGCCGCGTTCATACTGCCCTCGGAGTCGCCGACGCCGACGATGCTATGGACCTCGTCGATGACGAGAATGATATTGCCGAGCGCCTTGACCTCGTCGATGAGGCTCTTCATTCTGCTTTCAAACTGACCGCGGAACTGTGTGCCTGCCACAAGAGCGGTCAGGTCAACGAGATGCACCTCTTTGTCGCGGAGCTTATACGGCACGTTGCCCTCCGCGATCTTCTGCGCCAAAGCCTCTGCAATGGCGGTCTTACCGACACCGGGTTCACCGATCAGACAAGGATTGTTCTTCTGTCTGCGGGAAAGGATCTGCATCATGCGAGCCGTTTCGCGTTCGCGTCCGATGACGGCATCAAGCTTGCCCTCGCGCGCCGCACGGGTCAGGTCACGGCAATACGTGGAGAGAAATTTTCGATTTTTCTCCGCTTTTTTTGCGTTTTTGTCGGATTTTTTCTTGTCGTCCTTGTTGTTTTTTGCGTCCTCGGGCTTCTCCGCCTTGCCTTGGGGGTTCATAAACGGCAGATTACCAAAGAGCTTCGAGAAGTCCAAGGAGGGCGTACGGCTCTCGTTTTTCTCTTCGTCGCCGTCGCCGTCATCGTCCTCGTCAAAATCTTCGACCTGCGGATTCAGAAGTCCTTCCATTTCGGCTTCCATATTTTCAAGGTCCTCGTCGGAAATGCCCATTCCAGAAAGAATGGAATCCACCTGCGGGATGCCAAGCTCTCTCGCGCATTTCAGACAAAGTCCTTCATTTTTGGTTTCGTTGTTTTCGATTTTTGTGATAAACAGCACTGCCACACGCTTGTGGCATCTGGAACACATGGGCATATTTTGCATATTGGTTACCTTTCTTTAAGGGGAATTAGTGAAATATAAAGTTGATCAGCGCAATCAGATAGGTGATGGGGTTGATTTTGGTGCAAAGCTGGACGATAAACGAATCGGCGATCTCCGTGACAAAGACGTTCGGGAATTTTTCCATCAAGGTCGGGAGCAGGAACTGAACGAACGCATTGGTCACGAGCCAAGTCCAGAAAAAGCCGTTGAGAAGTCCGAAAAGACCGCCCAAGGCACCGTTTACCTGCTTCAAAACGGGGATCTTGGTGATCAGACCGTCCAAGAGCCACAAAACGAGCTTCAAAAGAAGCACGGCAATGACAAAGGTCAAGATCGCCGCCATGGTGGAAGCGATCATCACGGAAACGGCGTTGTCAACGATCAGCTTGGCGTTTGCCATGACGGTATCGTTTCCGAAAATCACGATATTTTCTTTGATCTCGTCAAAGCAAAGGCTGAAGCGGTCAAGAAACGTCATGGATTCGGTAAAGGGCTCTTCCGAAAGCATGGCTTCCAAAAACGGAAGTCGGATAAAGACCCTTGCCAAAAGGACGTAAAATTTATTCGCCAGCGTAAACGATATAATATAAGACAAAAATTTGCTGAGCGTATGGACGAGTCCGCGCTTATATCCAATAAAAACACAGACCGCCAAAATCAGCGCAAGAATGACATCAAAAAGAACAGACATAAAAACCTCCGTTTAGGAATCACTCGGCATGATACGTTTGGTCTCGGAAGCATAGCAAAGGAGCAGACTGCCGTCATTCAAGACGAAAAAGTCCAGAGCGCCGCTCGGAATTTCCGTTTGGCTGAGCAGTTCTCCCTTTTTATCGTAATGCAAAACGGCACGCTCCGTCAAAAGATACGCCGCGCTCTTTTCACATTTCGCCGACAATACCGTCTGCGGGATATTCTTGGAAAAGCAAGCGTTTCCATCGCTTTCCAAAAGGGAGAGCGTACCCGACGGGGTCAAAAGCAAAAGCGTATCTCCGAAAACGTCGCATCGGACGGAATCGACCGCGAGCGGAACACGCGCCTTCACCGTACCGTCAGATTCCAAAAAGACGGCAAGACGGCTGAATATCGCAAAAAAGCCTCCGTCCGCAAACGCGCCCGTTGCGATCGGTTTTTTGCCCGAAAAGGATTCCGTCATGACGATCTCTCCGCTTTTCAGATTCCAAAGGTCGAGCCTCGTATAAAAGGAAGCGCCCTCCCCCACGAGCGTCAGAACGGAAAGCGTTTTGCCGTCATCGGAAATCGCCATATCCATCACGACGCCCTCTGAAAGCATCAGCGTTTTTTCCGTTTTCAAATGCTCGTCAAGCAGGATAACGGACGTTTTTTCCGTTTCCTGCAAGCATACCGCGGCAATTCCCGTATCGGAAACGCAGACCTTGGAAACGGGAGCAGAAAACGACACCTCCTGCACCGTATCAAACGAATGGAAAAACGTGACGCGCTTTCCTCCCGCCGTATAAGCGGCGAGATATCTTCCGTTCGGATCGGCGGAAGCCGTACCCTTTTCGATATCGGCGCGATACACAAGATCGCCCGAAAGGTCGTAAAGCGCCATTTTTCCCTCACCGAGAACGGCAAGGTCGTCATGATACAGCGCAAACGCTGAGCCGCCGCCCACCGCGTACGCGATATCGTGATACGTTTCGTCAAGCGTTGTGGGATTGATGCGAAAATATTTCGTCAGATAGCGAAAATTCACGGCGCGGAATGTATCCGCAGAAAATATCACCGTAAGCAGTATACACAAAACCGACAATGCGAGTGTTAAAAATTTTGCAATACGATATTTATCTGCCAATTTTTCGTAATACATACCGTTTTCGGAAGATTTTTCGGAGGATATTTCATGAGTCAAATTCATGACGTACTTGCCTCCTCCGAAAGAATGTCTTTTTCCAAAAAGACACGGTTGAGATAGAGCCCCTCGGGCGGTGCCGTTCTGCCTGCATCCTCGCGGTCGCCTCCCTCTATAATATAAGGAAGCTTATGAAGCGGAATGCGTCCCTCGGACACCTCAAGGAGCGTACCGACGATGATTCTTACCATATTATATAAGAAGCCGTCGGCAGATACGTAGATTTTGATGAGAGAAGCTTCAGATTCCACGCGCAGGTCGGTGATGGTCCTCACCGTATCGGCAATATCGCTTCCACTCGCCATAAAGGCGCGGAAATCATGCTTGCCGATGAACATTTTCGCGGCGGCTTGCATCCTTTCCAAATTCGGTTTTCGGAAATAATACAAGGCGCGGTCGGAAAGAAACGGATTTCGCGTTTCCCCGTTCCAGATGAGATAGACGTATTCCTTGCCGACGACCTTTCGACGAATCGAAAAATCATCGGGAACGCGAATGCTTTTCTGAACGGAGATATCGCTTGCGAGATAGGTATTCATCGCGCGCGGAACGGCGGAATCGGGGATACGGGACGCGCCGTGTTCTTCGATGACGGCGAGATATTCATTGGCATGAACACCGCTGTCCGTTCGGCTGCATCCCGTCACAAGACACGGAGAGGCGAAAATCCGTTCCGCCGCACGTCCGAGCGCACCCTGTATGGTCTCGCCGTTTGGCTGCACTTGAAATCCGCAATAATGCGTTCCGAGATACGATAATACAAGCAGATGCTTCATTTCAGCCTCCTCCTTTCATGAGTTTATATCAGATCGAATAAAACGGTAAATAACGATTGAGAAGCAGGATACCTGCAAAAAGCAGGGCAACTGCCAGAACGGCGATATAATCGCGGCTCGAAAAATGCAAGACGGTCATGCGGGTCCTGCCCTCGCCGCCACGGTACGAGCGACATTCCATCGCCGTCGCCAGCTCCTCCGCACGGCGGAACTGCGAAATAAAGAGCGGAATGAGGATCGGCACGAGCGCCTTTGCGCGCGCGATCAGATTGCCCGATTCAAAATCCGCGCCGCGCGCCTTCTGCGCGTTGATGATCTTCTGCGTTTCTTCAAGAAGCGTCGGAATGAAGCGAAGCGCCATCGTCATCATCATGGCAAAGGTATGCACGGGGATCTTGATTTTATTCAGCGGAGCGAAAAGCTGTTCGATGGCGTCCGTCAGCGAAATGGGCGACGTGGTATACATCAAAATGACGGTCGTTCCCGCCATCAGAAGAATGATGCGAAGCGACATCAGAAGCGCACGGATCACCCCCTCGAGATAAATGGTGAGTCTGCCGAGCTTCAAAAGAACCGTTCCGTCCTCGCCCGCGTTCCAGAACAGGTTCAAAATCGTGGTAAATATCAAAATGAAGATCAGAGGCTTCAGGCTCTTGAAAATCGTGCGGAACTGAATCCCCGAGGCGAGAATGATGCCCGCCGTGAAAAGCACGATAAGCGCAAACGAGGTAATGCCCTTTGCCACGAACAAAAGCACGATATAGACGACGCACAAAATGAGCTTCATGCGCGGGTCCATGCGATGCAAAAAGGAGTTGCCGGGGAAATATTGACCAAGGGTGATATCTTTTAACATACGGCTCCCTCCTTTACAAGGCGAGCGATCTCCGCTTTCGCCTGCGCCACGGTATAGATATCGGTTCTGACGTGATAGCCGCGGGCTTTCAGCTCGGTCATGAGCTTCGTCACCTGCGGAACGGCAAGACCGACCGATTCCAGCTCTGCGGATTTGCTGAAGACCTCCGCAGGCGTTCCGTACATAAAGGGCTTGGAATCGCTCATGACGAGAATCTTTTCGCAGTAGACCGCCATATCTTCCATGCTGTGGCTGATCATGATGACCGTGGAATCCGTTGATCTTCGGTATTCCACGATGCGGGAAAGGATCTCATCTCTGCCCCTCGGGTCAAGTCCCGCCGCGGGCTCGTCAAGAATGAGTATCTTCGGACGCATCGCCATCACGCCCGCGATCGCAACGCGGCGTTTCCAACCGCCCGAAAGGTCAAAGGGAGATTTATCAAACATATCCTCCGTGATGCCCACGAGAGACGCCGCCATGCGGACGCGCTCGTCGATCTCACTTTCGGAAAGTCCCATATTTTTGGGTCCGTAGGCGATATCCTTATAAACGGTTTCTTCAAAAAGCTGATATTCGGGATACTGGAAAACAAGACCGACCGCAAAGCGCACGTTGCGAATCTTTTTCGGTTCACTCCAAATATCCTTATCCTCCACAAGCACCACGCCCTCGGACGGCTTCAAAAGACCGTTTAGCATCTGCGAAACGGTGGATTTGCCCGAACCTGTATGTCCGATGATGCCCGTGACGATCTTTTCTTCAAAGGCGATGTCAATGTTATTGACGGCAACCTTGCAAAATGGCGTATTTTTGCTGTAAACATACGATACGCCGCGTAATTCTGCTGCGTTCATATTATTTCTTCTCCAAACTTTGTTTTTTCATATAGGCTTCGATGGCGTCTGCACTCTCCGAAACGGTGAGCGTATCCTTTGCGATCTTGATGCCGTCGCGGTCGAGCGCAAGCATCAGCTCCGTCACCTGCGGAACGTCAAGACCAATCTTTTTGAGCGTATCCACGGAGGAAAAGACCTCTCGCGGTGTGCCGTCCAAATGCACCCTGCCCTCGTCGATGACGATGACGCGGTCGGCACGAATGGCTTCCTCCATATAGTGCGTGATATGCAGAATGGTCGTACCGAAATCGCGGTTGAGCTTTTCAATGGTGGCAAGCACGTCGTTTCGCCCTCTCGGGTCGAGCATCGCCGTGGATTCATCGAAGATGATGATCTCGGGGCGAAGCGCGATGATGCCTGCGATGGCGACACGCTGCTTCTGTCCGCCCGAAAGCTGATGGGGAGAATGCTTGGCGAAGGCACTCATGCCGACGATCTCCAGCGCATCGTCTACGCGAGCGCGGATCTCCTTGGACGGAACGCCGATATTTTCGGGTCCGAACGCCACGTCTTCCTCAACGATGGTCGCAACGAGCTGGTTGTCGGGATTCTGAAAGACCATGCCGATACGCTGACGGAGCGCGAAATATTCTTCCTCCGTCATGTTTTCCTCGTCGATCTCTTTGCCGAACAGAAAGAGCTTGCCCGAGGTCGGCGTGAGGATCATATTGACGAGCTTGGCAAGTGTGCTTTTACCCGAGCCGTTATGCCCGAGGACCGCAACGAAGCTTCCCTTTTCGATTTCAAGATTCAAATGTTCAAGGACGGGCGCTTCTGCTCGCTCATCCTCATATTGAAAGCAGAGGTCTTCTGCTTTGATGATGATTTCAGCCATGAATAAGCCTCCAATGACTTTTTAATATAAAAATTAGGATATCACTTCGTCCATCTTGCGGACGCACCGCAAGGAAGAACGCCGCCCGTCTGCGTGACGGGAAGTCCAATTTCATCGGCGAGAACCGTGCCGCCAAGCTTCTTTTCAAGCTTGAGCTTTAAGATATATCCCATCGTGGACGGAGAAAGTCCCGACGTATAGGAGTTCAAAAGGAAGAAAAGCGGGTCATCCGAAAGCACGCTTGCGGCAAGCTCGACAAAATCCGCGATGGAATCCTCAAGCTTCCAGACCTCGCCCGAAGGACCTCTGCCGTAAGAGGGCGGGTCCATGATGATGGCGTCGTATTTGATGCCCTTTTTCTGCGCGTACTGCAAAAATCTCGTGCAGTCATCGACGAAATAGCGAATGGGCGCGTCGGAAAGCCCCGAAAGCGCGGCGTTCTCCTTTGCCTGCGCTACCATGTTTTTCGCCGCGTCAACGTGAAAGACCTCTGCCCCTGCCGCGGCAGCCGCCATCGTCGCGCCGCCCGTATAAGCGAAGAGGTTGAGCACACGAACGGGGCGGTTCGCTTTTTTGATAAGGTCGGAAAACCAATCCCAGTTGACCGCCTGCTCGGGGAAAAGTCCCGTATGCTTGAAGCCCATCGGCTTGATTTTGAATTTCAGATCGCCGTACGAAACCGTCCAGCTTGCAGGAACGTCAAGCCTCGTCCAGCTTCCGCCGCCGCCTTCTCGGGTATAAACGGCATCGGCTTTTTTCCAAAGAGGCGTTCTTTTTTCGTTTTTCCAAATGATCTGCGGGTCGGGACGGCGTAAAACGTAGCCCGCCCATTTTTCAAGGCGTTCGCCGTCGGAAGCATCGCAAAGCTCATAATCTTTCCATTTATCTGCTTTCCACATAGTCTATATGATCCTTTCGGTGATGTTTTTTTATTTCCTAAAAATTGCTCAAATCTCTCGCCGCTTTTTAATTGAAATCAAAAGAGGTCTGCGCACAATCGCCCTGACAGCCTGCGCGAAACGGAATCCCGAGATGTTCGTAGGCAAGGCGGGTCACACATCTGCCTCGCGGCGTGCGCGTAAGGAAGCCGAGCTGAATGAGATACGGCTCATAAACGTCCTCGATGGTGATGGCTTCCTCGCCGACGGTCGCGGCGAGCGTATCCAGTCCAACGGGTCCGCCATCGTAAAAACGAATGATGGCTTCGAGCATTCTGCGGTCAGTATTATCAAGACCGAGCTTGTCGATCTCCAGCATCGTCAGTGCGCGGTCTGCAATCTCGGACGTGATAACGCCGTTGCCCTTGACCTGTGCATAGTCGCGTACACGCTTGAGAAGACGGTTGGCGATTCTCGGCGTACCGCGGGAGCGGAGCGCGATCTCGCTTGCGCCGTCCTCTCCGATCTCGATACCGAGAAGCCCCGCGCTTCTCTTGATGATGCGGACGAGCTCCGCAGGGGTATAAAGCTCAAGGCGCAAAAGCACGCCAAAACGGTCGCGCAGCGGAGTCGAAAGCTGTCCTGCTCTGGTCGTTGCGCCGATGAGGGTGAATTTTTGAAGCGGGATACGAATGCTTCTCGCCGCAGGTCCTTTTCCTGCGATAAAGTCAAATGAGAAGTCCTCCATTGCGGGATACAAGACCTCCTCGACGTTTCGCGCAAGACGGTGGATCTCATCGATAAACAAAACGTCGTTTCGATTGAGATTCGTGAGGATCGCGCCAAGGTCGCCTTGTTTTTCAATCGCAGGTCCCGATGTGATGCGGATATTCACGCCAAGCTCGTTTGCGATGATGGCGGAAAGCGTCGTTTTACCGAGTCCGGGAGGACCGTAGAGAAGAACGTGGTCGAGCGCTTCTCCGCGCATTTTCGCCGCTTCAATGTATATTTTCAGACTTTCCTTCGCCTTTTCCTGCCCAACGTATTCGTCAAGCGTTTGCGGACGAAGTCCGATATCGATATCGGAATCCTCGGAATGTGCGCCCGCATCCACAACGCGGTCATAGCGCTCCTCAGAGGAAAAGTCGGTTTCGATCTTCTTAATCATGACGGTATCCTTTCAAGCAAGAACTAAAATTTCGTACTCATTTTGCGAAGCGCCGCGGTGATCATCTCTTCCAGAGAAAGCAGAGGGTCAACGCCTTTGAGCGCCGCCTTTGCTTCCTGTCTTGTATAACCGAGCACCATCAGCGCACTGACAGCTTCCTCCACACTGCCCATCGGAGAAAATTCGATCTCCGTATCTGCACCGTCCTCGGAAGCGCCCGAAAGCTCTGCACCAAAGGTCTTGGCGATCTTGTCCTTCAGCTCCAAAACGACGCGCGCCGCGGTCTTACCGCCGACGCCCTGCGCCTTGGCAATCGATTTCGCATCTCCCGAGGAAACGGCAAGCGCGAACTTTTCGGGAGTCATAATAGAGAGTATCGCCATTGCCGCCTTGGGACCAATGCCCGAAACGGAAATGAGCAGCTTGAACGCGGAAAGCTCCGCTTCGGAATAAAAGCCGAGCAGATCAAGCGCATCCTCGCGGATATAAAAATGAGTATAAAGGCAGACCTTTTCACCGATGCGCGTCAGATGCGAGAGCGTATTCGTGCTGACGGTCAGCTTATAGCCGACACCGCCGCAATCGACGACCGCCGTTTGCATATCGGTCATCACAAGCTCGCCTTTGATATAATAAAACATCTATCGTAAATCCTTTTATCGCAATTTTTTCTTTTTTTCGTTGAAGTAATCCTGCATGAGTGAGCCTCTCGTGTGGGCGTGGCATATCGCAATGGCAAGCGCATCCGCCGTATCGTCAAGCCTCAGCTCGCTCCCAAGCTTCAAAATGTTTTTGACAAGCGCTATCACCTGACATTTTTCCGCTCTGCCGTAGCCGACGACGGATTGCTTGACCTGGAGAGGGGTATATTCGCTGATCTTCACGCCGTGATTGATGGCGGCAAGCAGGATGACGCCTCTTGCCTCTGCGACGGCGATGGCGGTTGTTTGGTTGGTATTGAAGAAAAGCTCCTCGATCGCCATTTCATCGGGTCTGTACGTGCGGATCAGCTCGCACATATCGTCGTATATCATTTTGAGTCTTTCTTCCACGTCGATGCCGGCAGGGGTTTCAATCGAGCCCATCGCCATGGTATGAAAGCGGTCCTGTCTGTATTCCAAAACACCGTAACCGACGATGGCAAGCCCCGGGTCGATTCCGAGAATGATCATATATGGCTATTACCGTTCCTTTCTGCCGGATCGGTCTTTCCGTAAATACCGATGACGGACATTTGCGGATATTCCAGCGCAAGATAACAGAGTAGTCCATCGATATCGGCGTTTTCCAGATCCAAGACCACGGCAAACGTCCCCGCGCGCCCCGAAAACATGATGGGAAGCGCTTCGATGCTATCGACCCCTGCGCCGTAATAATATGCCGCGTCCGTGATATCGGAAAGACGGGAAAGGTCGTCAAACGTGATCGAGCATTCCAATTTCGGCGCACCCGTATGCAAGCAGATATGCTCTCTGTAAACGAGCGCGAACGTCGTCATATTTTCGCCGTCGTCGGAATCTACATCACAGGTAAGGATGATGGCAAGCTCGTATTTTTCGATCATACGGTAAAAGCTGCCGAGTCTGCCGTCGGAGGTGCTGTATATCGGAATGATGGCGTAAGCCGCCTGTCCGTGAGCAACGTCTTCGCAAGCGGTTTGAAAGTTATTTTCATAAAGCACGGAAACGCCGCCGAGCGTTTTCGCAAAGCATTCAAACGCGCGAAAGGCTTGACGGTTTCGGAGAAACGCGATCTTTTTATCCGCGCCCGTTCCGTTTTCAGAAGATGAATCGAAAAAAAGCGAGGGAAGCTCGGAAAATTCATGGGGCTTTCCGCACTGCGCCAAGCATTTACAAAGATAGAGCCGCATCGCACGTTCCGTATGGCGGTTAAAATACGATTGCTCTCCGCCGTTTATCTTGGCGAAATCTGCGGTATACACGCGGTCGGCAAAACGATCACGATAGATATGAGAGGCTTCATCAAAATGAAGCACCGCGCGCAAAATATCCTCTTCGCCCGTTTCTTTTTGAATGGAGGATGCCAGCATTTCTGCCATCTCATGCAGATGGGAAAAGCCCTTTTCCGTGGCGGAGGATGCCTGCGCGTGCACACGAGTGATATTCTTTTCAAGGATACGGTAAATATTGCCTGTCAAGGGGATATCGCGCCTCCTTTATGCCCTAATTTTCCATGATAATTCATCTTTATTATTATATAATATCACATTTGAAAGCATATTGCAAGGGAAAACGCAGAAATTCACACCTCGTACACATTTTTTGCCAAGGAAAATCGCATTTTCTCTTTACAAATTTTTATTTTTGCGATATCATAAACATATCAAAAACGAAAAGGAACGCAAATTATGAAAAAAACACTCACGATCGCAGGAAAAGAATACGGAACGGTCTGGCTTGCACCGATGGCAGGCATGGGAGATGCGGCATTCCGCAGAATCTGCAAGGAACACGGCGCGGATTACATGACGACGGAGATGGTTTCCGCGAAAGCGCTTTGCTATGGGGACAAAAAGACTCCTGCCCTCGCCGCGATCAAGGACTATGAACGCCCCGTTGCCATTCAGCTTTTCGGAAGTGAGCCCGAAAATATGGCGAAAGCCTCCGAGATCTTACTCGGCTTTTCCGAAAAAAGCGGTGTATATCCCGCCGCCATCGATGTCAATATGGGTTGCCCCATGACGAAGATCGTCAAAAACGGAGAAGGCAGTGCGCTGATGAAATCCCCCGAAAAAGCCGCTGAGATCGTCAAAGCCATGGTCAAGGTGTGTGGCGATATGCCCGTCACCGTCAAGATCCGCATCGGCTGGGACGATCATTCCCGCAATGTCGTAGAAATGGCGAAGCGCCTTGAGGGTGCAGGTGCCGCGGCGTTTTGCGTTCATGCGCGTACCCGCGAGGAGCTTTATTCCCCCGGTATCCATCCCGAATACATCAAAGCCGTTAAGGAAGCGGTCAGCGTCCCCGTCATCGGAAACGGCGATATCTTCTCGGCAAAGGATGCGGAAAAGATGGTAAATGAAACGGGGTGTGACGGTGTCGCCGTTGCACGCGGTGCGCTCGGAAATCCTTGGCTCTTTGAGGAGATCCATATGGGCAAGGAATTTGTTCCACCGACAAAAAAAGAACGCCTCACAGAGGCGCTCCGTCATTTTGAATTTATGATCGAAGAGAAGGGTGAGCGTGTTGCCGTTTCCGAAAGCCGCGCCGCCATCGCGTATTACACCAAAGGGCTTGACGGCTCGGCTAAGATTCGAGGACTTATGAATACCGCCGAAACAGCCGACGAGGTCCGTCATATCCTTACGACCTTTATGCAGGGCGATAACCACAGATAAGTATCATTCTTCCCTTTTTTCATGCTTCTTTTCCCAATAGTCCAGAACCAAAGCGCCAATCGTCATAAACGTAAGCCCCCTGCCGATGCCCTCAAAAAACGTAAAGATCAACTCTTGATTTTTGATAAGCTCTCCTCCCTCAAGCGGTATGATGAGCGCAAGCAATACGACGAGTTGAATGATTATGAGAGGAAGCACCAGCATAAGGAGCCGTTTGGCATAACCGCCAAGACGATAATCTGTTTTTTTCTTTTCCATATCCGCACCTTGCCTTTCGTAGTTTTCTGTATCCATTATACAAAAAATATTCGCATTTTGCATTAGTGGACTTTTGGATATGGAGAGATTATTTGATTTTTCCTTGAAAATATTGGGAAATGGGATTTACTTTTTGAAATCCTTGTGCTATACTGAATGTATAGAATCTTTATCATATTTTGGAGGTTTCCTGTGAAGTGTCCAATTTGCGGATATACCGAAAGTAAAGTTATCGACTCCCGACCGACAGAAGAAAATACCAGCATCCGCCGCAGACGTGAATGCTTATCCTGTCAGAACCGCTTCACAACGTATGAGGTTGTGGAAAGCGTTCCGCTCGTCGTCATCAAAAAAGACAATACCCGCGAGGTCTTTGACCGTTCCAAATTGCTCGCAGGTATTATGAAATCTTGCTATAAATGCCCCGTAACGACCGAACAAATCGAAAATTTGACGTCCGAAATCGAAGCGGAATTGCAAAATTCCTTGCGCCGCGAGGTTTCCTCCAAGCATATCGGCGTTTTGGTCATGGAAAAGCTCAAAGCGCTCAATGACGTGGCTTACGTTCGTTTTGCATCCATTTACCGCGAATTTAAGGACCTTGAAACCTTTATGCGCGAGCTGGAAACGCTCAAAAACGAAAAGGAACAGAGCGGAAAATAAGTATGTATATATGAAAAAACGGCAGGGAGACCTGCCGTTTTGTGTTTATTATGTTTGAATGTAAATCCGATTAAACTCTTTTATAATATCCTTGATCGTGCCATCAATTCTGCCGTCGCAAAAGCGTTTGATATGCTCGGGAATCTCATGATAAAAAGCCTCGGCAATTCCCCCTGCAATACAAGCCTGTGTATCCGCATCTCCGCCAAGAGAAATCGCACCGCGTATCGCGCTTTCGTAATCCGTCGATTCCAAAAAGGCAATGATGGCAGGCGGAACACTATAAGAGGCGCGAGGATGAAAAACGTGTTCTTCTCGGATAGAAGCGAGAGGGATCGATAGATCATAGTGAAATTTTTTCTCAATGTATGCTTTGATGGCATTTTTGCTTTTTCCATGTCTTGCAAGAAAAACAGCTGCTGCAACCGCAGAAGCCCCTGTCATGGCTTCACGATTTTTATGGGTTGGAATACAGCTTGCCCGCACTTGAAGCAAAGTCTGTCTCATGGTTTCGTAAGCATACCCAATGGGAATGACGCGCATGGCAGCGCCGTTGGCGTAACTATGTCCGTTTTTTGCGTTTGAATTTCTTGCCCATGCAGAGAACATATTCCCAAATCCCGCATATGGAAAATAAGAATAATATTGTCGATATTGTACCGCATATTCGCGTGCGCGAGCGTGTAAAGAAAGTCTCCCAATATCAGAAGGATGATGCAAGATAGCTTGGGCGACTGCCGCGATCATCACGCTGTCATCAGTAAAGCTACTGTGATATTCAAATGGAAAATAGTAATCTTTTGTAGAACGCACCTCATAATATGAGCCAATCACATCACCGTATATCGCACCAAACATGGCTACCTCCTGCTATTTTTCAATAGACTCTCAAATCAACCAATATATAACGATTTCTTTTCCTCTCACATCTTCATAAAAATTAAAAAATCTCAAACCGCTACGCGATTTGAGATTTTTTGGTCGGAGTGAGAGGATTTGAACCTCCGGCCTCTTGGTCCCGAACCAAGCACTCTACCAAACTGAGCCACACCCCGAAAAATATGAAGTTTGCCGTCTTTTCCTTGACAGCTTGATTATTATACACCATTTTTATGCCGTTGTCAACTGTTTTTTGAAAAAAAGTTTATAAAATTTGGAAGTGCCAAAAGACACTTCCAAATCGCGTTATTTCAGCATTTGCAAAACATAGGTTTCCACAGCATCAAGCGTTGTGTTTTCATACACGGCGTCCTGTTCATACGGCAAAGCGCCAAAGGGACCGTCCTCCTCGCGCCACATATCGCCCATCGCAATACCGTTTCCCGTATCAAGAAAGCACCAACGTTCACCATCACCCATACCGCAGTCCGCGATATCCGAAAGCATAAGGGTTTTACCGTTAAAGGTCGCATAAGAGGATTCATCATAAGGAACGGTCATAAAGATCCCTTTCATACCCACTTTCATTTTTTCGACGACCTTCGTTATCGAGGAATAAACGGGAGTTTCCGAAAAATAAAAACCAACAGGTAACAAAAGACGTATCGTTTCTCCTTCGGAAATCTCTCCGCGATAGGCGCGCTCGACCTTGATCGTAACGACGGAGCGATATTCCGTAACGCCGCCAAAATCGATTCGCAAGGTATCGCAATCGATGATCTCTCCCTTATAAATATCCGTTTTTTGTGCGAATATTTCCTCGGGCGTATAGTTATACGCATAGGAACACGCAACGGTAGTCATTTGGGAGGGCAATTTTTTCATTTCGTAGACCTTGATCGCGTCCGTTGTATTCGGAAGCGGGATACGCTCTCCCTTTCCTCCGAAAAACGGGACGGCAATCGCCACCGCAAGCAAGATACAAGCCGCCGATGTGCCAAGCTTCACCCATACGTTCTTTCTTTTGACAGATTCACTTCTTTTGAGAAGCGTTTCATCGACTTCGCCGATGATCTCAAAAAGTTCTTCCCTTTTCATATCCAAATACTCTCCTTTTTCAAAAATTCTTTCAGCCTTTGTCTTGTTCGGGATAAGATCAGACGCACATTGCTTTCGCGCATCCAATATCGCTTTGCAATACGTTCCGTGGATTCGACATAGAAATACCGTCTGATGAAAACGTCTGCATCCCGCTCGGGTATCTCATGCAAAAAACGGTTCAGCGCACTTCGTATCTCTTTTTGCAAAAATACCGTTTCCATATCGTAGCTGTCACCGATGACCTCGTCAAGCTCGTCTAAAACGAGCGCGATCTCACCGCCGCCCCGTTTTTCTCTCGTTTGCTCACGATAACGATTAAAAGAAACGTTACGCGTGATTTTGGCTAAAAACAGCTTTAAGGAATTGGGCTTTTGCGGAGGAATACTGTTCCACGCGCGGAGCCACGTATCGCTCACACATTCCTCGGCATCCTGCTCGTTTGCCAAAATGCCGTTTGCGATCGTATGGCAATACGCGCCGTATTTTTTCGCCGTTTCCCCAATGGCGTTTTCATTCCGCGATTCAAATAGCGTAATGATCTCTTTATCATCCATTTCGTTCATCTCCTTTCGTCCTTCATTCTATAAGACAACAAAAAACTGAAAATGTATCATAAATTCTAAATTTTTTCAAAAAGGATACCCTTTGGCAAAAACCAAAGGGTATCGTGTTATATAGGATAATACTTCGGCTCCGCATTCCATGACTCGCCGTCCCAATCAAAGAAAAGTTCGGAATAGCCGCCGTCAAGAAAAAGCGGAAGATAGAGATCGAAATTCGGAGAAAGTCTGTCGGATGCGCGGAGTTCTTCCCTATCCATCCAAAAGACACGACCCTCGTCCGTCCCCTCTTTGAGCGTACCACGAAAAGAATCTGCGCGATACAGATATTCTATATAACGGTTTCCGCTCTCTTTGTGCGCCCAATGGACGACACCGCAAGGAAAGGGATTTGCAATCTCAAGTCCCGTTTCCTCATAGATCTCACGAATGGCAGATGCGACGAAACTCTCTCCCGGCTCGACCTTACCGCCCGGAAACGTCAGCCCGGGCCAATCGGTCTTGACCCTGTCGAGAACGAGAACGTGCCCCGCGTCATCGCAGACCATCGTCATATTGTAAAGCTTGATTTTTGGCAAGCTCATCTTGCCTTGGTCTCGATTTCGTTTACAGCTCTTGCGATGAACTCATCTACGGGGATAGCGCCGAGGTTCTTACCGTCGCGTGTACGAACGGAAACAGTACCCGTTTCAACTTCCTTATCGCCGATGACGAGCATATACGGAATCTTTTCGAGCTGTGCGCCGCGAATCTTATAGTTTGCGCTTTCGCTTCTATCGTCAAGCTCTGCGCGGATGCCCTTTGCTTTGAGAGCATTGGTAACTTCGTTTGCGTAGTCGTTTACGCGGTCAACGATGGTGATGACCTTTGCCTGTGTGGGCGACATCCACATCGGAAGTGCGCCTGCATATTTTTCAATGAGGAGCGCCAAGGTGCGTTCATAGCAACCCATAGCAGTACGGTGAATGATATAGGGATTGACGAGCTGGTTATTGGAGTCAACATATTCCATGCCGAATTTCTTTGCGAGAAGCATATCGATCTGAATGGTTACGATGGTATCTTCCTTGCCAAATACGTTCTTGCACTGGATATCGAGCTTCGGACCGTAGAATGCCGCTTCGTCGATACCGATCTCATACTTGATACCGTTTTCGTCGAGAAGTTTGCCCGTGATCTCCTGTGCTTCGTTCCACTGCTCAGGCGTGCCTTCGTACTTATCGGTACGAGCAGGATCCCACTGAGAGAAACGGAACGTGCAATCTTCGAGAAGACCGAGGGTATCGAGGCAGTATTTCGCAAGCTCAAGACAGCCCTTAAATTCTTCTGCGAGCTGGTCGGGACGGAGAATCAGATGTCCTTCGGAGATGGTGAACTGACGAACGCGGATAAGACCGTGCATTTCGCCGCTATCCTCGTTACGGAAAAGCGTGGAGGTTTCGCCAAGACGCATCGGAAGCTCTCTGTAAGAGCGTTTCTTGTGGAGGAATACCTGATACTGGAAAGGACAGGTCATCGGACGGAGTGCAAAGCATTCTGCATCTTCATCGTCGGGGTCGCCGAGAATGAACATACCGTCGCGGTAATGATCCCAGTGTCCGGAGATCTTATAAAGGTCGCGTTTTGCCATGAGAGGGGTCTTTGTAAGGAGGTAGCCTCTCTTCTGTTCTTCGTCCTCGACCCATCTCTGGAGAAGCTGGATAACGCGCGCGCCCTTGGGCATGAGAATGGGAAGTCCTTGACCAATGGTATCAACCGTGGTGAAATATTCAAGTTCACGGCCGATCTTGTTATGGTCGCGCTTTCTTGCTTCTTCCACAGCAGCAAGATATTTTTCAAGATCATCCTTCTTTGCGAAGGCTGTACCGTAGATACGCTGGAGCATCTTGTTCTTTTCGTTGCCTCTCCAGTATGCGCCTGTTACGGAGGTAAGCTTGACAGCCTTAACGGCAGAGGTATAGGATACGTGAGGGCCTGCGCAGAGGTCTGTGAAATCGCCCTGCTTGAAGAAGCTGAGCTCTGCATCTTCGGGGAGGTCGTTGATAAGCTCGACCTTATAGATCTCACCTGCTTCCTCCATCATTTTGAGCGCTTCTGCGCGAGAAAGGGTGAAGCGTGTGAGCTTGAGATTTTCTTTTACGATCTTTTTCATTTCGGCTTCGATGGCTTCAAGGTCGCTTTCCGCAAAGGGCGTTTCGCGGTCGAAGTCATAGTAAAAGCCGTTTTCGATGGAAGGACCGATAGCAAGCTTGGTATCGGGATAGAGGCGTTTGACTGCCTGTGCGAGAATGTGGGACGCTGTATGGCGGAGGGCGTTTCTGCCAAGCTCATCTTCAAACGTAGCTTCCACGATCGCGCCGTTTTTGTCAATGATTTTCATGTGAGTTTCCTTTCTGCGGACGTTTTCCGCGTGTGTTATATAAAATAGTTGAAAGATTTTCCTTGGGGCAACAAAAAACCCCAAGCCGAACGAAAGATTCGGTTTGAGGTGCAAAGCACGGTTCCACTCAAAGTTTCACTCATATTCGCGGTAACGGGCGAGACCGACGCGCCATTTCCTGCGCGCAGCTACACGGTGGTACCCTCATGGACGCTTCCGAGTGCGCTTTCAGCCCAAGACGCACCTCTCTGTTCAGAGCATTTCCGCAAAGACATATCCGTGATATGCTTTATAATACTCATATTTTACACCCAAGAAATGCGTTTGTCAAGACCCTTTTTCGGGAATCTTACGGAAGTTTTTGGCATTATTTTCGCCTTGGGATTGACAAAACGAAAAAAATAGAGTATGATAAATATACGAAATCCACATCAATTTGGATTTTTTATCCATTTTTTCATTTTATAAAATAAAGGAATGATAGTATGATTACCTTAAAAAACGAACATTTGACCGTCGGCATCAACCCTTTCGGCGCAGAGCTTTCTTCCATTACGGACGCTGCGGGACGTGAATACGTTTGGCAGGGCGACCCCGCCTATTGGAGCGGACGTTCTCCCATTCTCTTCCCCATCGTTGGCAGACTCCTTTCCGACAGCTACGTTTATAACGACACGAAATATTATCTCCAGAAGCACGGCTTCGCACGCAAGAGCGCGTTCGCGCTCGTTTCCGAGGACGACTCCCACGCGACCTTCACCCTCGCCGCAACGGAGGACACCAAGCGCGTATATCCCTTTGATTTCCTTTTGACCGCAGATTACAGTCTGAGCGGCAAGACCCTCACCGTCAAAAATACCGTTCGCAACATCGGCAAAGAGGATATGTATTTCTCCTTCGGCGCACATCCCGCGTTCAACATTGAGATCGGTGACCGCGTGGAATTTTCCGAAACGGAGACCTTTAAGACCTATCTTTTCAACGAGCTCGGTCTTGCAGACGGCGAAAAGATCTTCGCGGAAAACACGAACAGCATCACCATCACCGATCACATCTTTGACGGCGACGCGCTCTTCTTTGAAAATCTCAAAAGCACCTCCGCGACCGTCGTTTCCGAAAAGGATGGCGCGCTCCTTAAAATGACCTACGGCAAAGCGCCCTTCGTCGGTCTTTGGGCAAAGCCCGGCGCACCCTACGTTTGCATCGAGCCTTGGCACGGTATTTGCGACAACATGACCGTTTCCGGCAAGCTCGAAGAAAAGCCCCACATCCTCCGTCTTGGCGCAGGAGAAAAATTTGTGTTCCCCTACACCATCGAGATTCTCCGCTAAATTTTCGGGAGGATTCGTATGCTCGGCGTTTTTGTGAATACGCTGACCGTCATCCTTGGCACTGTCATCGGTATTCTCTTTCGTAAATTTTTACCGCAAAGGCTCGGCGATGCCGTAATGAAGGGTGTCGCTCTTTGCGTACTGTATATCGGCATCAGCGGGATGCTTGAGGGCACGAACGCGATCATTGCCATTCTTTCGATGGCTTGCGGCGCGATCGTCGGCACGCTCATCGACATCGACAAATGGTTCAACCGCTTTGCTGATTTTTTGCAGACTAAGCTTGCGCGCAAAAAGAAAGAGGGAGCAAGCTCCACGCTTGCGGAAGCGTTCGTTTCCAGCTCGCTGCTCTTTTGCGTGGGCGCGATGACCATCGTCGGCTCGCTCGACGCGGGACTTCGCGGAGATAACAGCACACTTTACGCAAAAGCGGTGCTGGACGGCATTTCATCCATCTTTTTTGCATCCTCACTCGGCTTCGGCGTGCTTCTTTCCGCCGCGACCGTCTTTGTATATCAAGGCGCACTCGTGCTTCTTGCGGGCGTTTTGCAGTCCGTTCTGACCAATGAATTTATCATCGCGGAGATGACCTGCGTAGGCTCGCTCCTCATCATCGCGCTCGGGCTCAATATGCTCGGCATTACCAAGATCAAGGTAATGAATTACTTACCCGCTATCTTTTTCCCGATTCTTTTTTGTCAATTTTTCTAAGAGGTGAACGATATGGCTTTTGAGTTTTTTCCTATGACCGATTACGCAAAAGAAGAAACGGAGCGTGTCCTCCGTGAGCTTCCGACACTCGAAACGGGCGATTTCCGTTTTGCGTTCATGCCCGATTATCATTACAAATACATCCGTGAAATGCGCACCTCGTTTTCTAACATCATTCATATGCTGAACGCGCTGAACGAAAACGAAAAGATCGAATTTTTCTGTCTCGGCGGCGATAACGTCGGAAATTATCCTCCTTCAAAAGAGGAACACATCGATATGATGTCTGACCTCGCCATGTATTTTCCTTACTCGAACGTTCCTGTCATCACCGTACAGGGCAATCACGACGACAATAGCATCCACAGCAGAATCGCGCCCGACAGCGAGATCTGCCGCACCGAAACCATCGTTCCGAACGACGTTCAGTACGATAAGCTCTTTGCTCATCATGAGAAGATCGAAAATTTCCACGTCGCGCACGAAAAAGCGCTTTACGGCTATCTCGATATTCCGAGCGCCGATGCCCGTGTGATCTTCCTTGACAGCGCGGACGTACCGTTCATTCTTGATGGCGATATCCTCCGCTATAATCAGCAGTGGAATTTCGGCTTTACGGACCGTCAGCTTACTTGGCTTGCCAATACAGCACTTCAAAATGCACCGAAAAACGTCGTTTTCATCGCGCACGTTCCCTTTAACAACGAGGAACGCGATTTCAGCGAAAAGGAAGCTCCTCGCTACAATTACGAGGCGCTCGACGCCATCACGAAGGCGTTCCGCGACGGCGAAAGCATCCACATCACGTCCGACCATCCCGACTTCGGTTACGATATCTCCGCAGACTTCACAGAAAAGCACAACGTCATCGCGCGTATCGGCGGTCATATCCACATCGATTCCGAGTGCATCGACACGAACGGCTTTCTCGATATCACCTCGATGCTCGGCGGCCGCAAGAGCTCGGGACTGATTCCGAACATCGACGGCACGATTTTTGAACGCGAGCCGTTCTCCAAAAACGAAACAGCAGTGGATATCTTCACGGTAAGCCCTGCAAGAGGAAAAATTTTTATTACCCGTTACGGCTCGGGCAATAGCCGTGAGATCGATATGTAATATTCCGAAACAACGGCAAAATTTGCCGTTGTTTCTTGTTTTTGCTGAAAAATTTCCCCCAAAGCCCTTGACATTGCGTTCATTCTATAATAAAATAATAAGGAATGAAATATAAATCCCAAAGGCGATAACGAAGAGAGTAATCCATGGCGAAGCGTTTCAGCGAGTCGGAGACGGTGCAAGTCCGATACCCAGTAGCATGGCATGAAGATCACTTCCGAGCCGCGCCCGTGAACGGTTCTCTATTAGCGGACGACGGAAGCTCCCCGTCATGGAGCGGCATATGTCTGTATGTTTGATAGGTGGTTAAAACGAAGTACTGAAATCTTCGTCCTATAATACGGACGGGGATTTTTTATTTTGCGGGTCGCCCCCGCCTCCATTTGTCAGCGCATTTGGAGCATATTCAAAAAATATTTTTTAAGGAGGCTTTTTCATGTACGAAAAAGTATCAACAAGTCTGAATTTCGTCGAAAGAGAAAAGAAGATCGAGAAATTCTGGCGTGAAAACAAAATCTTTGAAAAAAGCATCGAAGACCGCAAGGGCGGCGAAAGCTACACCTTCTTTGACGGTCCTCCCACAGCAAACGGTAAGCCCCATATCGGACACGTTCTCACTCGTGTTATCAAGGATATGATCCCGCGTTACCGCACCATGAAGGGCTACAAGGTCGACCGCAAGGCAGGCTGGGATACACACGGTCTTCCCGTTGAGCTTGAAGTCGAAAAGAAGCTCGGTCTTGACGGCAAGGAACAGATCGAACAGTACGGCATCGCACCCTTCATCGGCGAATGTAAAGAAAGCGTTTGGAAATACAAGGGTATGTGGGAGGATTTCTCCGGCACCGTTGGTTTCTGGGCAGATATGGACAATCCCTACGTCACCTACGAAAACGATTACATCGAATCCGAATGGTGGGCGCTCAAGCAGATCTACGAAAAGGGTCTTCTCTACAAAGGCTTCCAGATCGTTCCTTACTGCCCCCGTTGCGGTACTCCTCTTGCAACACACGAGGTCGCACAGGGCTATAAGACCGTAAAGGAACGCTCCGCCATCGTTCGCTTCAAAGCTGTCGGCGAAGACGCTTACTTCCTCGCTTGGACGACCACGCCTTGGACACTTCCCTCCAACGTCGCGCTCACCGTCAACCCCGACGAGACCTACTGCAAGGTCAAAGCCGCTGACGGCTTCACCTACTATATGGCAAAAGCACTTCTTGACACCGTTCTCGGTAAGCTCGCAAAGGAAAATGCTCCCGCTTATGAGATCCTCGAAGAAATGACAGGTAAGGCTCTCGAATACCGCGAATATCAGCCCCTCTTTGCTTGCACAGGCGAATACGTTGAAAAGCTCGGCAAGAAGGCGCACTTCCTCACCTGCGCGGATTACGTTACCATGACCGACGGTACCGGTATCGTTCATACCGCTCCCGCATTCGGTGCAGACGACTTGAAGACAGGTCGCCGTTATGACCTTCCTTTCGTTCAGTTCGTCGACGCAAAGGGCGAAATGACCGAAAATACTCCCTATGCAGGCAAATTCGTCAAAGACGCAGACCCCATCATCCTCAAAGACTTGGAAGTAGAAGGACTTCTCTTTGCCGCTCCCAATTTTGAGCATGAATATCCGTTCTGCTGGCGTTGCGACACCCCCCTTATCTACTATGCGCGTGACTCCTGGTTCATCGAAATGACCAAGGTTCGTGATAACCTCATCAAGAATAACAACACCATCAACTGGATCCCCGAATCCATCGGTAAGGGTCGTTTCGGCGACTGGCTCGAAAACGTTCAGGACTGGGGTATCTCCCGTAACCGTTACTGGGGTACACCTCTCAACATTTGGGAATGTGAATGCGGTCATACCCACTCCATCGGTTCTATCGCAGAGCTCAAGGAAATGTCCGATAACTGCCCCGAGGATATCGAGCTTCACCGCCCCTTCATCGATGCCGTCACCATCAAATGTCCTCATTGCGGTAAGGAAATGCACCGCGTAAAGGAAGTTATCGACTGCTGGTTTGACTCCGGCTCAATGCCTTTTGCTCAGTGGCACTATCCTTTTGAAAACAAGGAAGTATTTGAAGATCACTTCCCCGCAGACTTCATTTCCGAAGCCGTTGACCAGACTCGCGGTTGGTTCTATTCTCTCCTTGCGATCTCTACTCTCATTTTTGATAAAGCGCCCTATAAGAACGTTATCGTTCTCGGTCTTGTTCAGGACGAAAACGGTCAGAAGATGTCCAAATCCAAGGGCAACGCCGTTGACCCGTTTGATGCGCTTGAAAAATACGGCGCAGATGCGATCCGTTGGTATTTCTATTCCAACAGCGCACCGTGGCTCCCGAACCGCTTCCATGGCGGTGCCGTTGTCGAGGGTCAGCGCAAATTCATGGGTACGCTTTGGAATACCTATGCGTTCTTCGTACTTTACGCAAACATCGACAAGTTCGATGCAACCAAGTACACACTTGATTACGATAAGCTTTCCGTTATGGATAAGTGGATCCTTTCCCGCCTCAATACCGTTGTCGGCATCGTAGACAAGAACCTCGAAAATTATGAGATCCTCCAGACCACCAAGGTCTTGCAGGACTTCATCGACGATCTTTCCAACTGGTACGTTCGTCGTAGCCGTGAACGCTTCTGGGCGCAGGGCATGGAACAGGACAAAATCAATGCGTATATGACGCTTTACACTGCCCTCGTTACCCTTTGCAAGATCGCCGCTCCCATGATCCCGTTCATGACAGAAGATATCTACCGCAACCTCGTTTGCAGCATCGACAAGAATGCGCCCGAATCCATTCACCTCTGCGACTTCCCCGAGGTCAACGAAGCGATGATCGACAAAGCGCTTGAAGCATCTATGGGTGAAGTTCTTGACGTCGTCGTTCTCGGTCGTGCTTGCCGCAACAGCGCAAACATCAAGAACCGTCAGCCTATCGCAAAGATGTACGTCAAGGCAGACCTCGCGCTCGCAGACGAATATTCCGAGATCATCGAAGACGAGCTTAACGTCAAAGAAGTTATCTACACCGATGATGTCAGCGCGTTTACCTCTTATTCCTTCAAGCCTCAGCTCCGTACCCTCGGTAAGAAGCTCGGCAAGAATCTCGGCAAGCTCCGTACACTTCTTCCTACCATCGACGGCAACGCCGCTATGGCAGAGCTCAATGCAACGGGACTTCTCAAGGTCGACCTTGGTGAAGTTGTGGCTGAGCTTACAAAGGAAGATCTCATCATCAGCGCGGCACAGATGCCCGGCTTTGAATCCCTCTCCGATCACGGTGTGACCGTCGTTCTCGACACCAATCTTACACCTGAGCTTATCGAAGAAGGTCACGTTCGTGAGATCATTTCCAAGATCCAGACCATGCGTAAGGATGCAGACTTTGAAGTACTTGATAAGATTCGCGTTTACGTTCTCGCAAACGATGCGATGCGCGCCGTTATGGAAAAGAACGCTTCCGATATCATGACCAAAACACTTTGCACCGAATTTATCTTTGGCGAAACCTGCGACACCTCTAAGGAGTGGAGCATTGGCGACGAAAAGATGACCATCGGCGTTGAAAAGGTTTGATTTTCAATATCATAGATAGCAAAAATCCTCCCCGACTTGGGGAGGATTTTGTATTTACGCACTCACTTCAAAAAGCTCATATAAGAGCTCAAGTTCCTCGGGGGTATAATTCTGGTCATCGATGACTTTATCGAGATTTTCTACGCCTTGGATGATGATTTTATGTTCATCGATCAGCGACTTTATTTGCAGCATATTTTCCAAAGAAGACGTAAACGAATATCTTTTTCCGTCCGTCATTTCAAATGTGAGCCATACGCTCCATGTCGTTCCGGCTTTTCCCGACGATTTTTTTCCTGCCTCGATTTCCAATTCTGAAACGTCATGAATAGAATAGTTGCGTTTTTCTTGGTTGAATACACTATAAACTGTGATATCGCCGTTTTGCATCAAAGACGTTCTGCCAAATAAGCCAAAAAACGCCAAGAACAGGCAAACCAACAATCCGATCAACCAATACAATATACATTGTCTTCTGTATTTTTGATGGCTTGGACGAAGCTCACGTTTTTTATGTACCTTGCCGAAAATCGGATACAGATGTTGCCAAGGCGATTGACCATAGACTACATTCGGATTTCCGAAAATCGGTTGTGCCGTTTGATGAAGATTCGTCCAAACAATGAATACCGAAAGAAAAAGATATAGCCACAAAGGAAGCAACCACAAAAGCGTAGCTCGTTCAGCAGAAGCGATCACCATTGGATCGGAAAACCGGATCTTTTCCAAAATCATATAGAATGGCACAAAAAGCAAGATCGAAACTGAACAAATGATAATATACCCTATATTGTAGATCCATTTATCGAGTTTGGAAAGTGGTGGTGCTTTCGGTTTCTTTTTATTCTGTTTTTTCTTTTTTGACATGGTTTGACCTGCCTTTTTATAAAGCTTTTCTTTGAATGATATCAAAAATTTTTGATTTTTTCCATACTTGCAAATGAAGCTTTGTAATATGCTTTAGTAATCTGTTAATATCGCAATCCCATATTTGTTATATTTTACACGAGAAACATTCGATTCATCAAAATTACAATATAACTTTTGAAACTTTTTCATTGCTTGCTTTTTTGACCAAGCTCTGCACAAAGCACAATCATCGGTTGCAACGTGATCGCTGTCGTTTTTCATTGAATCAGGAATAAATAAACAATAAAGGAACATCATGTTTCTCCTTTTGCCGTATTGATAGAAGCGATCAACATTCTGCGGATAGACATATCCACAGTCGTGTATGGGAGTTGCCTCCACTCTCTGCCAAAGAGAGAACCATGTTAAAGTTTCATCTTCCAATCCTGGGTCATCTTGATCGGCAAAATATCGCCATTCTCATCTAAAGGCATATCGTCTATGCATATAAACCGAGCATTACCGGCGCGGATATTGTTGTGATGACGGTGATAAACCATCAGATATCTGTCCTGCTCAGCAAGATAGAAATAACCATTGTGACCGGGGCCGTTAGCAAACTCACAGTCCCCTGTTTGAAGAATGGTTCTGTAATTGCTAAAATCACCGAAAAGCGATTTTGCGCGAGCGACGTTAACATGATACGTTCCGAAACTCCAATTACCCGCAGACCACATAAAATAATACTCCTCGCCACGCTTGAAGACACATGGACCTTCCACATAATCGGGCGGTGTGATCTCCTTAAATATCTCTCCATCCGAAAAAGGAACAAAACCATTCATTTCCTCATTCATGATTGCGATATTGCAGTGTCCCCAACCACCATACAAAAGATAGATCGTGCCGTCATCATCCTTGAAAAGGTGCGCGTCAATGGGCTGTGCGCCATGATGAAAACCGTTAACAAGCGGGGCATCCATCAAAGCACGAAAAGGACCGACGGGAGAGTCTGAGACGGCGATCTCCAAACCGCCCTTTGTTTCCTCACTGTGAATATCACCTGAAGCAAAAACATAGTAATATTTTCTGTTCTTATCGATGACAGTAGGAGCCCAAATCGCTCGGGTAGCCCAAGGAAACCCACTCATATCAATAATATCTTCATGCTTTTCCCAATGAACCAAGTCAGTGGAAGTAAAGCAAACTTGATTTTTTTGCTCATCAAAAGGCAAGGAACGAGTGGCATAAATAACATACATTCCTTCATAAATGCGAGCCTCCGGATCAGCATACCAACCATCATTAATAGGATTTTTTAGATTTTTTTCTGAGATACTCATAACTTAACCATCCTTTTAGATTTTTGAAAATGTCTTTTTAATATTATACCAAAAAATGCTTTCTTCGTCAAGATGATTTTCTTATGACAGAAATATGTGTTATTCAATCAAATATTTGTGATCAATTATCTTCTTTGCCGCACACACTAATTTTTCGCCTGCAAAAGTAATCGTAAATTCATGTGAGGTATAGATCATCCATTGCTTTGAACTGTCGTAGTAATAGCTTTCAACGTACCACGGAAAATTATATCCGTCCGCATCTGCCTCATATAACAAGGCTTTCAAGTTAACTGCTTTTGGTTCAGTGTTAAAATCTTGATCTTGAATTACGGTTGCCGTATCTATAGATAGCGAAGATAACACAGTTTCAATTTGTTTTATTCCATTATCGTCATCGTACATCTTCCAAAGATCAAAAACAACGACGGGGATAGCAGTTTTAATACTTTGAAGCGGATACCAGTAATCGATGGAGTGATACGGAGAATCACTTAAATCTAAGGTCAAATATGTTTTTACTATCGACAGAAATTCTTGTTTTGTCATTTTGTATTCTCCTTCGCCGTATTGATCGAGGCGATCAACATTCTGCGGATCGTACCGCAATGATTATAAAGCTCTTTTGCAATCTCACGATCAAGCAATTCGGATTTCACAAGTAATTCAAGCCAATATTCCGTTTCGTAGCACTCCTTTAGCGCGATTTGAAACTTGGCAACAAAGTCGGCTTTGCTATGAGCATAATTCGCTTCGTGAATATTTGCACCAATTGAGGTAGAGGAACGCTCCAACTGATTGACAAGAGAATAGTGACCTTTTATGCCGTCACACATTTTGATAACTTTAACCGCAAAATCTGTGGATAAGTCGCGAAGTTTTGATTCTGCCATAGTAACACCGCCTTTCTGCCGTTATTATATCATAATGCTGTAAGTTTTTCAAGTGAAATATTCGGCTTGCGCCGAATGTGAAATAATTCACTTCGTAAATTGTGAAATATTGCTCCTTCGTCGCAATGTGAAATGAAATTCGCCTCCTCACATTTGCGAAGCAAATATTTCACAGCGTAGCTATTTCACATGGCGAAGCCATATTTCACTCGCCGAAGGCGAATTTCACTGAAAAAAGCCATTCGCTTTAGCCAGACGTGCTAAAGGACAGTTTTGCAAGAATACGGTATATTTCGCAAGAGATATACCGTATTCTTGTTTTTTTAGGTCTTACGCGGATTTACGGATTTCTTCCATCATTTCAAGGAGTTCCTTTTCATCGGGAATGTCGATCAGACCGACAGCGGTAAAGTAAATATCAAGCTTTACTTGCTTTCTTCCGTCGATCTTTTCGCTATTATGCACTTCGATACGCCGAATGAGCCTATTGACAATGGCGGGTGTTAGTTCTTTAATGTCAGTACATTGGCGAACCGTTTCAAGAAACGCACGGAGATCCACCTTGTCTTGTTCCATCGTCTTTAAGGACTCTTCAGCTTTTGCTGTTTCTGTAACCAACTGATTTTGTTCTGCTTCATAGCTCGCCATCATTTTGGAGAAACGTGCATCGGGGATCTTACCAAGTACGTTATCTTCGTAAATGCGTTC
>JAGBCV010000041.1 GCA_017937845.1 Clostridia bacterium
CCGTCACGGAAAAATGATTATGGAGATGACAGCTGACGAGCTTGATGCAAGCTGTCGCACCTACGTGGCATTGCAATCAGCTGAAATGAACAGAACCAAGATGCTCCTTGGTTGTAAATATTCCCGTGTGGAAGAGGACGAGGCGGGTTATCTCCGTGTGTACGATCTGACCACACCCGAAGAAATTGTATCGTATCTCTACGAAAACGGAATTTGTGTAACCGAGGTGGGGACCGACAAGATCGGACTTGAGGAATACTACATCGACCTGATGAAAGGGGGCAAATGAGAATGGAAAACACAATGAAATTTGAAAAAGTCAGCTTCGCAGGGCGCATGAAAAGTATGCTCAAAGTTGATTTGCGCAGAATGTTCAAATCCAAGCTCTTTTACATCTTGATAGCCTGCGCACTCGTAATTCCGATTTTAATGACCGTAATGATGTCGATGATGGATGGCTCTGTTTCGGTCAATCCGCAAACGGGAGAGGAAACGGTTATGCAAGGCCCCGAAAACGCTTGGCAGAATATCGGAACGCTTCCCGGTGAGCCTCTCGGCGGCGATGAGATCTTTATGATGTGCAATATCAATATGGCGTTTATGGGCGTTGCCGTTTTCGTATGCCTCTTTATATCCGACGATTTCAGAAGCGGATACGCCAAAAATCTCTTTACCGTTCGCGCCAAAAGAGGCGAATACGTTTTTTCCAAAACGCTGGCGGGCTTTATTTGCGGTGCTATGATGCTGATCGCGTATCTCATCGGCTCTGTCCTCGGCGGTGCGCTCTCGGGGCTTTCCTTTGACCTTCACGGACTTAACGCAGGCAATATCGTGATGTGTATGCTCGCAAAAATATTCCTAATGCTTGTGTTCGTTTCCATTTTCACGCTCGTAAGCGTGGCGGCAAAGCAGAAGGCTTGGCTATCAATCTGCGGCTCGCTCGGCGGCGGTATGCTTCTCTTTATGATGGTTTCAATGATCACGCCTCTTGGTTCTACATTCCTTAACGTCATACTCTGTGTGGCAGGCGGTGCATTGTTTGCATGCGGTCTTGGCGCGCTCAGCAGGATGGTTCTTCAAAAGACGAGCTTGGTATAAAGCATAGGGCAACGGAGAAAACCGCAAAAATGTTGCCTTTTCGAATGGTAACGTTTTTGCGGTTTGCGTTGCTCGGATCCGTACGGAAAAATGCGAAAATACACCCACATTTTTTGGAAAAGGGCGAAAACGCAAACAAAACTTTAACATTTCTGTGTTATAATAAAACGTATGAGTGAAAATACAGCCCTTGGAGGATAAGCATATGTTCAAAATTCTCATTGTGGAGGATGACAGAGATCTGAACCGCAGCGTTTGCGCCTTCCTCAATAACAGCGGATATGAAGCGGTTGGTTGTCTTGACGCGGAGAGCGCTTACGACGAGATGTACAAGACCACCTTCGACTGTATCGTATCCGATATTATGATGCCGAACGTGGATGGCTTTGAGTTCGCCAAGACCGTGCGCTCCCTCAACAACGATATTCCGATCCTGTTTATGACCGCCCGTGACGATTTCGCATCCAAGCAGAGAGGCTTCCGTATCGGTATCGACGATTATATGACCAAGCCCATCGACCTTGACGAGCTGTTTTTGCGCATCGGCGCGCTTTTGCGCCGTTCCAAGATCGCATCCAGCCGCCGTCTTGAGGTGGGGGATTTCGTGATGGATGCAGATGAGAGGAGCGCGGCCTTGAACGGCGAGGAAATACCCCTCACGGCACGGGAGTTTGACCTTCTGTATAAGCTCCTGTCCTACCCCAAAAAGACCTTCACCCGCACACAGCTGATGGATGAATTTTGGGACGTGGATACCCAGGCGAGCACGAGAACGGTTGACGTGTATATGACCAAGCTCCGCGCCAAGCTCGCGGACTGCGATTCCTTTGAGATTCAGACCGTGCACGGTCTTGGTTACAAGGCGGTGATCAAATGAAGAAGTTGACTCTGCGGAGTGTCCTGCGGGAGTTCAGTAGCTTCCTTCTGTTCTTTCTGCTTGTGGGATTCGTCGTTACCTGCTGTATGATGCTGTTTCTGAACGTGCTGGCGGACACCATGGGGTTGGAATATACCCCCGACAACATCGAGGTCGCCGCCAAGATCACCTTTCTGAACGTCCTCATCATTGCGGTCATTTTCAAAACAGTCGACTACATCCGCCGCAAGATCATGGTGGACAGACCTGTTCGCATCATTACCGACGCCACCGAAAAGATCACAAGCGGGGATTTTTCTGCCCGCGTAGAGCCCTTTCACGGCTCGGGCATGGAGGGCTTCAATCAGGTGGGGGAGTCCATCAACGCCATGGCCTCCGAGCTTTCGGGAGTGGAGACCCTGCGTACCGACTTCATCGCCAACGTCTCTCACGAAATGAAAACCCCCCTCGCCGTCATGCAGAACTACGGGACCCTTTTGCAGACTCCCGATCTGCCCGAGGAAAAAAGGATGGAATACGCAAAGGCGATCACCGA
>JAGBCV010000042.1 GCA_017937845.1 Clostridia bacterium
ATAAAAAAGCGGGCAACGCCCGCCGGAAATTGCTCGCCTATCCAAGCTTCTCTCTTTGACGGAAACAGCAAAACGGCGAGGTCGAGTTGAGCAATTTCTTAGAGCATAAAAAAAGACCGTTTTGCAACGGTCTTTTTTTATTGGAGCGGATTACGGGGCTCGAACCCGCCACCTCGACCTTGGCAAGGTCGCGCTCTACCAAATGAGCTAAATCCGCATGAGGTGTTGTCTTTTCACTTGACTTTGACAGTATAGCACATCAAAATCGATTTGTCAACACCTTTTTGAAAATTTTTGAAAAAATTTTTGACCCCTGCATCGCAGGGGTCAAACGTAATTTTAAGATTCTGAGGGTCGATTGATCTTCTCCAAAGAGCTGCTCACGATGCGAGCGCTCTTTTTGAGTTTTTTGAAAATTTTCTCATCGTGATGAACATCACTGCCCACCGCAGATACCCAGCCGTTTTCCAACCAATGCTTCACGCGAGAGCGTTCTCCAAAGCTGCAAATATCCTCCAAATTCAGTTGGAGCTTTGCGCCGAGAGAAGCCATGCGTTCCACAGATGCGGTCGGGTAACGGTTCGCGTGCGCCATAAAAACGGTATACCCGTTATCATAGATCAAGCGCTCAACCGTTTCAAACAGCTCATCGGTATGCTCGGAAACGACGAACGGAAGCTCCAAAAGGAGAATGTTCGTCCCCTCTAAGGTGAGTTTTTCAATACCCTCCATATTGTCGATACCCGGGCAGATGAGGACCTCAACACCGAGAAGGATCTTCGGCGTTTTCTCGTCCAAATGCTCACGGAGCCTATCGTAAGCGGCATTTCTGCGCTTCAGAAAATCATCTACGCGGTGTCTGTGCGGATAGAAATGCGGGGTCGCCGCCATGGTTTCTATGCCCGCCTCGAACGCCGTATGCAGAATGGTCATGGCTTCCGCGGTATCGCTTGCGCCGTGGTCGGCGCCGGGGAGAATATGAGAATGAAAATCAAACGTGATCGTATCCATCATTTTGTTTCAACGTTAGCCGATTCCGCAGGCTTTACGTTTTCCATATCCTTTGCTTCATTGTTCGAGGAGGAGCTGTAATAGCCGTAGTTGCCGTATTTTGCATATCTACCATATCTGCCATACTTGCCGTACTTACCGTATTTGTAGTGGTAAGCGCCGCCTGCATAGGATGCCGCCTTGGGGTCAACACCGGCAAGGATAAAGCCGAGGATCTTACCATCAACCTGCTCAAGAGAAGCAACCGCTTCCTTCAAGCCGTAAACGGTGGAATAACCGGAGAATGCCGCAACGATATAACCGTCGACAAGCTTTGTGATGATCGCCGCGTCGGTAACGAGGTTAAGCGGAGGCATATCGAAAATGATATAGTCGAATTTATCTTCGCAAGCCTTAACAAGGGATTCCAAACGAGGAGAGGAGAGAAGTTCTGCCGCGTTTTCGCTGGATTTACCCGAGGTCATAACGAAAAGATTCTGATAAGAGGACTTATAAACGGGAATTTCACGGCAGATGCCTGCAATACATTCGGAAAGACCGTACTGCGCCTTGACCTGAAGAAGTCTGCCAACACGAGGCTTTCTCATATCCGCGTCGATCAGCAATACCTTGGAGCCGTTCTGCGAAAGCGCGATCGCAAGGTTACAGCAAGCCGTAGTCTTACCTTCTGCGGTGAACGCACTGGTAACGGCAAGCTTCTTACAACCGTCGCCGAGGGGGAGATATGTAATGTTGGTTCTGGTCATGCGGTATGCTTCCGCAACGTTAAAGGGAGTACTGTCGCCAAGAAGACGCTTTCTGTCGTCCTCAATGTCGGAGTGCGCATTTCTCGCTCCACGCTTCTTATCGCCTGCAACGGCGTTATCGGGGATAACACCGAGGGTGGGAATCTGGAAGTTGGAGGAAAGCTCATCTCTTGTATAGATCTTGTTATCCATCATCTTACCGATGAAGATAATGACGAACGTAATGACAAAGCCGATCATCGCACAGAGAACTGCGTTTCTCATAACGGGGTGGTTGACGGTAACAAGCTCATCCTTTGCAGAAAATACAATTTCAACAGCACCTGCTTTTACAATACGAATCAATTCATCCGGCATAACCTTCAAAAATTCGTTACAAACGTCCACTGCCATCAAACGGTCTGTGGAGGTAACTGTAATTTTGAAAATTTCAGTTTCGTCAACAACGGTGCTGGAAACCATAGCGCCGATCTGCTTGAGAGTCAACTGCGGATACTTGGTAATCAAGCCTTGCAAAACTTTTTCATGAACTTCATGGCTTTCGTTTACAATATAGCAATAACTATTGGTCAAATACTGAGCCATTACTATTTCGGTCGCGGTCTGGCTACCTGCGTCCTCACTCTTGACATAGATGGTTGCGGATGCGCTGTATATGGGGTCAACTGCAAAGCTTGTCCAGAAATAACCGAGCATACCGCCGCAGATCGCAACAACAAGCAAAAGAATGATGTTTTTCTTTAACATTTGCAAAATGTCTTGAATCGAAATTTCTTCCATAAGTGTGTTCTCCTTATCAAATTATAATCATGGGAATAGACTCAGAATGTCATACCTGCAATTTCAGCAACGATCTTGTTCATTTCACCCATACGGTCGTACATTTCCTCTGCCAATTTGAGCTGGCAGCGTGCACGGACAAGATTATGTCCGCGATAGCGCGTTTTGAAATACTGGTCACCCGTGATGTAGTCGTCAAGGAAGCGAACGGCAACCTCGACCGTCATAACGAAAGCACCGAGCGCCAACGTTTTGATCTCAATGGGGAGCAGAGAAGGCGCAACCTCGGGGATGAAACCCTCTGCAAATGCACGGAAGCGGTCGATCTCAAGTCCCACCTTGGAAAGGTCGGGCTCATCCTCCGCTGCTCTGTTCGCCGCAAAGCGGATCGCATCGCCAAAGTCATGCGCCACAAGTCCGGGCATGACCGTATCGAGGTCGATAACGGTCTTTGCTTCGCCTGTTTCCGAGTCAAAGAGAATATTATTGATCTTCGTATCGTTATGCGTTACGCGGAGCGGCATTTCCTGCGAGTCGATGAGTTCGTTGAAGCGGACCGCAAGGGGCTTGAGCTTGCGAATCTTGTCGAGCTCCTCCTGAACCTCGTCTGCTCTGCCGCAGGGGTCTTCGTTTGCGTGACGCATCAAGACGGCGATACGGCTTCGGGTATTATGGAAGTTCGGGATAGTGTCGTAAAGCTCCGTCGCGTCGAAATCGGCAAGCATCGTCTGGAAATTACCAAACGCCTTAC
>JAGBCV010000043.1 GCA_017937845.1 Clostridia bacterium
CACCTTTAATTCATCCTATCAGAAAGTTTGATTCTTCTGCGTAAAAAGGTCTCTACCTCCTTTTCAGCATACTTCCTTTCCTCTCTATGTTTTAAAGGTGATCGCAAAAATATCGTTTTTTGAGGTGTTATCCGCACCTCTTTTTGTCACGCTATTTTTTGCTCGCTCTCATTATATCATACCTTTGCTCCGTTTGCAATACTTTGCGCAATTTCCTATGGAATAAAAAAATCGGACGCATCGCGTCCGATTTTTCAGTATTTTATAAGGCTCCCCTGTGTAGGGGGAGGCAATTATATTATGCGGTTCGCATTATCTTTTTTCGAGTTTCTTTCTCATTAAAATCGAAAGAATCAATACAATAAAGCTAACAATAAAAATAATATAAGAAGCAGTGTAATGGATTGGCATATTGAATTTAAGCAGAAAACGCTCAACAGGTCCATGCCCAACAATATCCAAAACAAACCCAAATACACCAAGTATTATGATTTGCAAAACTGAAAGTATCTGCAAAATAATCAAAATCCAAATGGATACGTTTTTTATTTTGCTACTCATTTTCTCGGCTCCGTGCAAAGTGCGATTAGGTCATCGAGCTTCGCGGTCGCCATGCAAACGACGGTGTCGCTCGCACCATAATAAATGCGAACGGTATCATCGTCCTCTAAAATCGCACCGCAGGGGAACAGTACGTTCGTGCGGAAGCCCTCAACGGTTTCCCAATGACCTTCGGGAACGATGAGCGGTTTTTTGGACATACCGATGATCTTCGACGGATCGTTCAAGTCAAGAAGCGCGATACCGATGGTGTAACGCTTGGTCCATTTTGCTTCCCAGCCGTTCTTGCCACGATCAAGGTCACGGTCAACCGCGTGAAAGATCATGAGCCAACCCTTGTCCGTTTTGAGCGGTGCCGCGCCGGGACCGATCTTATCGTTCGCAAACGGAACGTCTTCAACACCCATCACAAGACGGGATTTGCCCCAGTAAACAAGGTCGGGAGATTCGGAAAGCCAGATATCAAAAACGTCGCCACCGCGGGAATAAACGGGCATCGGACGTTCCAAACGAACGTAATTGCCATTGATTTTTTCAGGGAACAAAACCATGTTACGGTTTTCGGGAACGGAAATGGATTTGACGTCAAATTTTTTGAGGTCCTTGGAGGTTGCCATACCGCCGCAAACGCCGTGCTTGGTATCAACAGCGAAACAAATACAATATTCGCCGTCAATTTCGGTGATACGAGGGTCGTATACACGCATGATCTCATCGTCTTTCATGGCAAAGCAAGGCTCGGGGTCGACCTCGAAATGAATACCGTCATCAGAGAAAGCAAGACCCATATTGGTGCCTTCGAGCTTCTGATTTTCATAATCGCCGTAGTCGTTACGGAAGATCATGATGTATTTGCCGTTTTCTTTTTTGAGAACACCGGCATTAAAGGTAAGCGCCGCCTTATAAGGAACGTCCTTATAGGTCAGTACAGGGTCAGGATAGCGCGTAATACAAGGCTCTGTTTTGAACATTGCTTCATCAAGCTTTTTGAATACTTTTGGCATACTTGGAAAACCTCCTAAAAATATTGAGTTACAAATTGATTTTACCATACAAAAACCACCAAAGTCAAGCATTTTTCGCGTTTTCAAAAGGAAAGCGTGTAATCTCATCAAAGGAGGCAATTCGCTGTCATCTTGAGCGAAGCCATGCCGAGATTCCGCTGCGCGATTTTGCTTACGCAAAATTTCGACTTCGTGCTTTGCACTTCGCTCAGAATGACGACGGCATGGCGTAGTCGAAACCCGTAGGGCGAGCGATTTATCGCTCGGATCTGCGAGCTGACATCTCCAAATACGGCAACACAGCGAGTCATACCGAAGAATTTCCTATATTGAATAAAAAAGCGTAATTTCTTATTGACAATATCGTAAGATTATGATAAAATAAGTAATCATAAAAGCAATTTTTATAGGAGGAACCCTTATGAACAGAATCAAAACCATCGAAACCAGAGACATCAACAAATCCGTTAAAAACGGCGGTTGCGGCGAATGCCAGACCTCTTGCCAGTCTGCTTGCAAGACATCCTGCGGCGTTGCAAACCAGAAATGCGAAAATAAAAACAAATAAGTTTTGTTAAGCTATGAAACGCTGTCTTAAAAAGGCAGCGTTTTATATTGGATTTCTATCAGCCTTCCCCTTGAGGGGAAGGGGGACTGTTTTGTTTCACAAAACGGTGGATGAGGTGGAAAATCCATCAAAATCACCATCAAAAAAATCAAAAAGAAACGGATACATAAAAAAATGGTACATCAATACAAACAAAACGGCTACAATATCGTCCTCGATACTTGCAGCGGCTCTGTCCATACCGTTGACGAGGTCGCATACGATATCATCTCGATGTATAAGACCCATACAAGCGATGAGATCGTCAATGCTATGCTCGAAAAATACGGTCATATGCCCGACGTGACCAAGGAAGAGATCCTTCTTTGCATCGAAGATATCAAGGCGCTCGAAGAAAGCGGAAAGCTTTTCTCCGAGGACGTATACGAAAATCTCGCATACGATTACAAAAACAACAGCAAGGTCATCAAGGCGCTCTGTCTTCACGTCGCGCATACCTGCAACCTCAACTGCTCGTATTGCTTTGCAAGCCAAGGCAAATATCAAGGCGAACGCGCACTCATGAGCTTTGAAGTCGGCAAGCAGGCGTTTGATTTTCTCATTGCCAATTCGGGAACAAGAAAAAATCTCGAGGTAGACTTCTTCGGCGGCGAGCCTCTCATGAACTGGGACGTTGTCAAGCAGCTTGTGGCATATGCAAGAAGCATTGAAAAGGAACATAACAAAAATTTCCGCTTCACCCTCACCACAAACGGATTGCTCATCGACGATGAGATCATCGATTTCCTCAATAAGGAAATGAGCAACGTCGTCCTCAGCCTTGACGGCAGACAAGAGGTTCACGACCATTTCCGCAAGAATTATGCAGGAAAAGGCAGTTATGAGGATATCGTACCGAAATTCAAACGCCTTGTGGAAAAACGCGGCGGCAAGGATTATTATATGCGCGGTACGTTCACCCATAACAACGTCGATTTCACAAACGATATCTTCCATATGGCTGACCTCGGCTTCACCGAGCTTAGCATGGAGCCCGTCGTTTGCCCCCCCGACGACCCCTACGCACTCACCAAGGAAGACCTGCCCAAGCTCTTTGAACAGTATGAGATCCTCGCAAACGAGATGATCAAGCGCAAAAAGGAAGGCAGACCCTTTACGTTCTATCACTATATGCTCGACCTCAAAAACGGTCCTTGTATCTATAAACGCATCACAGGCTGCGGTTCGGGTACGGAATATATGGCAGTTACCCCTTGGGGTGAGCTTTTCCCCTGCCATCAGTTCGTTGGCGACCCCAAATATAGCCTCGGCAACATCTGGGACGGCATCAAAAACACCGCCGCACAGGACGAATTTCGCGCTTGCAACGCCTATGCAAAGCCCGAATGTAAGGATTGCTGGGCAAAAATGTATTGCTCGGGCGGTTGTGCCGCAAACGCATATCATGCAACAGGTCATGTAAACGGCGTATATGAATACGGCTGTGAGCTTTTCAAAAAGCGCATGGAATGTGCTATCATGATCCAAGTTGCCGAAGCGGAAGATAGCGAAGAAGCATGAAAACGCCCATCGTCGATTTTGTAAAACGATACGCCGAATCGGATATTTCGCGCTTTCATATGCCGGGGCATAAGGGCAAAGCCCATCTCGGATGCGAAGCGCTCGATATCACCGAAATTGACGGCGCAGACGTTTTATATTCCGCGTGCGGTATCATAGAAAAAAGCGAAGAATATACTTCTTCGCTTTTTCATAGCGCGCATACTTTTTACTCTGCGGAGGGCTCTTCCCTCGTCATCAAGGCGATGCTCGGTATCATCAAAAGCACGAAAAAGGACGGCGAAAGACCGATTATTTTGGCGGCAAGGAACGTTCATAAGGCGTTTATCTATGCCTGCGCCCTCCTTGACCTCGACGTGGAATGGCTTTTTCCCAAACATTTCACGCACCTTTGCACCTGCAATCTGACGAAAGAAGATGTAAAAAATGCTATCTGCCGTATGTCCCGAAAGCCCGACGCGGTCTATCTTACCTCGCCCGACTATCTTGGGCAGGTACAGGATATTCGCGGCATTTCCGAGGTTTGCAGAACGTACGATATCCCCTTGCTCGTGGATAACGCACACGGCGCATACCTTGCGTTTTTGGAAGAAAACCGCCATCCGCTTGCCTTGGGCGCTTCGATGTGCTCGGACTCCGCGCACAAAACGCTCCCCGTCTTGACGGGCGGTGCATATCTGCATATCGCAAAGGACGCGCCAAAGACATTTCTTTCGCAGGCGCGCACGATGCTTTCCCTTTTCGCCTCCACAAGCCCCTCGTATCTCATTTTGCAATCGCTTGACCTTTGCAACGCTTACCTTGCAAACGGTTACGGGAAAAAGCTTGCCGATTGCATAGAAAAAGTCGAAAGCATCAAGAAGATGCTAGACGAAAAAGGCATTTTCTATGAAAAAAGCGAACCCCTGAAGCTCGTTCTGAACGCGAAACGATGCGGATATACGGGGGAAGAACTTGCAAGATATTTGCGCGAAAGAAAGATGGAAATTGAATTTTCCGATCCGGATTTCGCCGTTCTCATGTTTACGCCCGAAAATGACGAAAAAGATTTTACAAGACTTGAAAATGCACTCGCATCGCTTCCAAAGCGCGAGCCTTTCAGAGAAGAAAAGCCACTTCCCATACCCAACGTACAGACCGCACTTTCCGTTCGGGATGCCGTTTTTTCTCCAAAAAAGACTGTTCCCGTGGAAGATGCCGTCGGCAAGGTCTGCGCTTCCCCGCTCGTTTCCTGTCCGCCCGCCGTACCGATCGTCATGAGCGGTGAGGTCATCACGAAAGAAGCCGTCGCTTGGTTTGCCCATTACGAAACGGCGCTTGTCGAGATCGTGGACGGTCTTTCAAACGATATGATTCTTAAATAATTCTTAACCCCCTTGACAAAAAGGGGGGTTCTTGTTATAATTTAACTGTACTAACATAGATAGAACAGTTATGATACAGAAAGGAGTATGAACGATGCTTGTCATTGATAAATTTTCGCGCAAGCCCATTTACGAACAGATCATAGAGGGAATCGAACGCGAAATTCTGACAGGGATTTTAGCCGAGAGAGAACAGCTTCCCTCGATCAGAGAGCTTTCCGTAAAGCTTGGCATCAATCCCAATACGATTGCAAAAGCATTTTTAGAGCTTGACCGCGCAGGCGTTATCATTTCGAGCCAAGGCAGAGGCTGCTTTGTGGCGGCGGACGCCATCGAACGGATACAAGAGCGCTTCATTCCGAAGATCGCAGAGATCAGAACCTTGGCGGCAGAGCTTGCAAGCGCGGGCATTGACGAAAAGACCGTGCAAGCCGCAGTTCATGTGGCGTATGAAGAAAATTTCAGAAAGGATGAGAACCTATGATCAGTGCAAAAAATATAACGATGAAATTTGATGATTTCACAGCGCTGAACCACTTAAACTGTGAAATTCCCGATTCTTGTATATATGGACTCGTCGGCAGCAACGGCGCAGGCAAATCTACGTTTTTGCGCCTCATCAGCGGTGTTTATAAGCCCTACGAGGGTACGATCACCGTGGACGACGCGCCGATTTGGGAAAATCCCGAAATCAAGAGTCAAATCATGTACGTCCCCGACGAGCTTTATTTCCTCCCCCAATCCAACATGAAAACGATGGCAAAGCTTTATGCGGCGGCATACAAAAGCTTTTCTTATGACCGTTTCCATGAGCTTACCAAGACCTTCGGTCTGAATCCCGAAGCGAACATCAATACCTTTTCCAAAGGTATGAAGCGCCAAGCGGCGACGATTCTTGCGCTTTCCACGATGCCGAGATACCTTTTCTTCGACGAGACCTTTGACGGACTTGACCCTGTGATGCGAAATCTTGTCAAGACGGTCATTTATAATGACGTTTGCGAACGCAAAACGACGACCATCATCACGTCCCATTCGCTCCGCGAGCTTGAGGACACCTGCGACCAGCTCGCGCTTCTGCATAAGGGCGGTATCGTCTTTGAAAGCGATATTCAAAATCTCAAGACCTCGCTCTTCAAGGTACAGGTCGCTTTCCGCGAAGCGTTTGACAGAGATCGCTTTGCCGATTTTGATATTTTGAGTTTCACCAAATCGGGCTCTGTGGCGACGTTCATCACCCGCGGCGAAAAGGACGTTACAACGGAAAAGATTCGCGCAATGAATCCCATTCTGCTCGACGTTTTGCCGCTGAATCTCGAAGAAGTCTTTATCTACGAAATGGAAGCGCTCGGCTACGCTTTCAAGGATATTATGTGAAAGGAGCGTTCGCTTTATGAAGAAACCGATTTTTTCAGGTAAACTCTACGTGCAAAGCTTGAAAAAGGTACGCACACTTGGTATTGCTGTCATGATCGCCGTCGTGCTTCTCAATATGTTCTTGCCCATCATGGGTATCATCGACGGTATCCAAACGGACAGACGGCATGAAGCACAGATCGTCGAAATACAAGAACAAATTCAATATTACAAAGACCACCCCGACGCATATTTGCATGGTTTTTCTAATCTGAACGACTACATCGAATATCTCGAGGATATCAAAGATCAACCGAGAGAGCCTCAGCCCGTTGAAGATTATGAATTTGCGCCGTTCCTTTGGGCAATGATGGGCTTTGCGCCGCTTCTCGTGATCGCCATGTTCTCGTTCCTCAATGAACGCAAGCAATCCGACTTTTATCATTCCTTGCCGCAGACGCGCGTTTGTATGTACCTCAGCATGGTAGCCGCCATCTTCACTTGGCTCATCGGCGTTATCGTTGTCAGCGTCGGTGTCAACGCCCTGCTTTGGGGCTTTGCGAAATATTATACCTTTACCTTTGGAACGGTGCTTTCCAATATCGTATTTTATTTCGTTCTCGGACTTTTCATGTCGGGCTCGCTCGCGGTTGCGATGATGATCACCGGCACGACCGTTTCCAATCTCCTTATTTATGCGTTTCTCATGCTCTTCCCGCGTTATCTTTATACCCTTTTCTTGGGTTCTTTGTCATCTGCGATTGATATCTTGCCAAATGTCGAAGAATTTGCGACTATTCTTTCCTTTGAACGCTTCCTCCCGCTTTCTTGGGCAGACGGCGCGATCTTCCGCAACGGCAACGGGCTTTGCTATGACAGCGGTATGCTGATCTACTCCGCCATTATCGGTATTTTGATGTTTGCGCTTGCGGGCTTCCTGTATCACATCCGCAGAAGCGAAAGCGCGACAAAAAGCGCTCCGAACGAGCTTTTCCAGCATATCTACCGCACGGCATTCACAACGGCAATGGCAATTATGATCCCGTTTGCCATCATTTTGGACGGTATCAATGAAATCGTGATTTTGCTTCTCATGTTGGTTCTTGTCGTTCACGTTTTGTATGAGCTTCTGACAACCAAGAAGATCAAAAAGATGGTAAAATCCTTACCTTTGATTTTCATTCCGCTCGTTTTGGCAGCAGCTTTCGGACTCAGCGTACTTGGCGCAAAGGCGTACGTATATAGCGTTCGTCCCGAAGCGGATGACGTAAAGAGCGTTTCGTTCTCAAATTATAACTTTGTCACCTATGGCGAATACCTGATGGAAGACAAAGAGATCACGGATAAAGATGTGATCCGCATGGCGCTCCAAGGTCTTTACAATAAGCTCGATGAAAGAGAGCGCCCCCATGATGGCGGTTGGACTCGGGACTTTACGGCAACGTATACGCTGAAAAGCGGCAGAAAGATCTCCCGTTACGTTTGGCTGACCGATACGGAATGGCAACAGCTCTGCATGACGGATGACATGTATCTCATGCTTCCCGAGGATGAGGATATCACAGGTATGACCATCTATCCGATGCCCGGCAGTTATATTCGTGACAATTACGACGCATGGACAGAGGATGCGGAAATCACGGATATCTATACCAAGGACTCTTTCTATGACAATTATGGATTTGAACTCAAGGCAGACGATGCCGTCGCCATGCAGAAACGAATCTGGAAGCTTTTCAAGGAAGAATATGCCGCGCTCTCCAAAGAGGAAAAGATAGAGCTTTTGCATTATTCCAACTACGTGAAGCGTGCGGATTCGTATTATATCGAGGTTCGCGTCAACGAATACGACGAAAACCGACTCCGCGATTACACCAGACATTTCTATTATCAGCTTCTCCCCGACTATACACCAAAGACCGTTGAGTTCATCATGTCACTTTACGGCACAGACGAAAAGATTCTCGATGCTTTGAAGCAGATGAAGTCAGAAGAGCTTGGCGGAAGCGTTTCGGTTTACACGATGGAGGGAAAAGAGCATCAAAGATTCTACGTCGATACCAAGTATTTCTTTGAGTACGTCACCCTTGACGAGCATCTGTTTGAAGATGGTAAGCAGACGACACTCGTCGTCATCAACGGCTATCACTTCTGGCTGAACCTCACGAAGGTCGAGCTTGCAAATATCCTTTCGCAATACGGCAACGTAGAAATCTACGATGACGATTACTATGATGAATATTATTATAAGTACGAATACGGATATGTAGACTAAAAATATGAAACCCAAGAAGCGCGCTTCTTGGGTTTTCGTTTTATTTATTCTTTTTGATTTTGTAAAGCTCCTCGGCAGCAAGGCGCGTTTTCGCAACGACGTCCTGTTCGGTTTTCGGGAAGCAATAATACAAGGTCTTGGAATCACCAATGCAGATAATATCTCCGATCTCATACCAATAAAAATCAGAATTGACACTATACGATGCAACGGGGGATTGCTTATAATCCAATTTTCCATCGCATCCGACAAGATGAAAGCCGTCGGTATTATGCGTCAAAACGCCCTCGCCAACGCTATACACATGATAATCGTCCACCATCATGCAGATATCAACCGGGACTTCCAAATGATAAGAACCGTCCAAAATTTCCTTTTTGACCTCTTCCCTTTCCCAAGCAAACCAATCGGGAATATGCGTAAACCGCGGCTTTTTATTTTCGCAACGCAAAAAGCCCTCTTCCGTCAAGGTGTGAATAACGCCGCAGGCATCGCAACGGATCGCCGTATCCTTTGCCGTCATACTGCCTTCTTTTCCGCAGTGCGCGCATTTATAAAGCATACGGTTCATGCCTTCTGCGCGAAACGGCTCGTTGATCTCCACGTGGTTTTCCTGTTGCCAACGCCAATAATCCAGCGCAAACGCATTTTTGAGAATCTCATTGAGTTCCTTTGCGGATTTTGTTTTCACGTCTTCTTCGGAAAGCATATATTCCATATCCGCAGAAACGCTCACCTTTCTGCGTTTGAGATTATTATAAAGCGGATTTCTCGAAAACGCGCCGTATGTGCGGATCATGACGACGGGAACGCCGAGAAGCTTGACAAAACCGCCCAGCGTTTCGGGGAGCGCGGTCGTCGTGCCGTCAAGGCTATATCCCGCTTCGGGGAACATCAAAACGGAAGAATGAAGCGTTCGTACCGCATAAGACATATCGCGCACAAGTTGCAGGTCGGCGGCGAATTTATGCGTCGGAATACAACCGATCTGACGCATCAGCCAATGCTTACCAACAAAGCCGTCGGACGTACAAACGATATTAAAGGGTCGCGGATATAAAACACTCGCCGCGATCTCAAGGTCGATAAAACTCGAATGATTCATAAGGAAAAGCGCAGGCTCTTTTTTTCCGAGCTTTTCCATACCAATCTTCCGACAAGAAAAACGTGTCAACCATAGATCGGGATAAGATACCGTTTTCATAAGAGTACGGAAAAACAGATTGGGCTTTAAGGGCTTTTGATGTTTCTTTTTTGGGATATCGAGCACTTCCTCGTAGGTTTTTTGAATGGTCCGAAGCTTCATAGTGAGTTTCCTTTCGATGTAATCGTTACGATATTATGAATATTATACCCAAAAAATGGCTTTCTGTCAACCTTTTACGCAAAAAAGCGCACGAAAATCAATTTTGTAAAATCAAAGAAGAAAATTTGGAGATTCGTAGGGGAGCGGCTTGCTGCTCCCGCTTTTTGGTTCTATCGAATTGTATTTTTTCGGGAGGAGCAAGCCCCTCACCTACTATCTTGTTAAGGCTCCCACTTTGGGGAGGCTTAACTTAATGACACTGTTTACACAAGGGATCCTTATTTTATCAAAAAAATCGTGATGTGATAACACTTTGTTGGTAGACAATCGCAAACAAGAATGGTAAAATAAGTTCAAAAAAACGAGGTATTTTTATGAACAAAAATTCAATTACCATTCAACAAGAAACCCAAATTTTCTGTGAAAACATCAAAAACTTACGCGAAGCGCATCATTTAAGTGAAAAAGAGATGGCAAAAATTCTCGGAATCGGCGTTGAACGCTTGCAAAGTATCGAAAAAGGAATCTTACCTCCCAAATTGACGGTGCGTATTTTATTTCATATTCAAAAACATTTTCATATCAAACCGCAAGACATGTTCCGAAAAATATAAAATATTCATTCTCCACGAAAATCAATTTTGTAAAATCAAAAAAGAAAATTTGGAAATTCGTAGGGGAGCGGCTTGCTGCTCCCGCTTTTTGCTTCTATCGAACTTTATTTTTTGTTATAGTATCTTAAAGTTTACTTTTTAGCGGCTCCCACTCCGGGGGAGCTGTCAGCGCAAGCTGGCTGAGAGGGCAAAAACTCATAGTGAAAAAGCCCTCTCCGTCACGCCTTCGGCGTGCCACCGTCTTACTGCGGTTCGGTCACGGCTCGGCTCTGACAGCCATTCAGGCTGTCATTCACTACCTCACCGCCGCTTCGCTACCCAAAGGTGGAGGCTTTGAAAATCATTTTCTTTTATAAAGTTTTAAGTGTCACAGAGCACTACAAATTTGACAAAATTTGAATGAAAATTTGATTTCCGTGCTTCAATCTCAAATCGCCCTTTACAGAACCGTCTTTTTCTGCTACAATATAAGAAAAACACCACATTTTGGGTGCTACGTTTAGAAAGGCTTTTCCCAATGAATGGCGATCTCACAAAAGGCTCGGTCATGAAGTCCATGCTTCTTTTTGCCGTTCCCTTGATTCTCGGTAATCTCCTGCAACAATGCTATAACATCGCTGACACATGGATCGTCGGCAAATATTTAGGACCGAACCCCTTGGCGGCGGTCGGATCGGCGTTTACGCTCATGACGTTTCTCACGTCCATCATTCTCGGACTTTGCATGGGAAGCGGTGCATATTTTTCAATCTGCTTCGGACAAAAAGACCAAAAAAGCATGAAAGAGGGGATGTGCGCGTCCTTTGTCATGATTGCGCTTTTGACCGTGGTTTTGAATATTCTCGTTTATGTCTTTATCGAAGAGATCGGCGTATTTTTGAACGTTCCGCCCGAGGTCTGGGGCGATATGAAAGCATACCTTTCGGTCATTTTCCTCGGCATTGCCGCCACGTTTTTCTATAACTTCTTTGCTTCTCTCCTGCGCGCCGTCGGCAATTCCGTGGTTCCGCTGATATTTTTGGCGTTCTCCGCGGTGCTCAATATCGCGCTTGATCTCGTTTTTATCCTCGTTCTGGAAAGAGGTGTCGCGGGCGCGGCAGAAGCTACGGTCGTTTCTCAATACATTTCGGGAATCGGACTTGCCATCTTCACGTGGTGGCGCTTCCCCGCTCTGCGTATCGGGCGCGAGCATCTGCGTGTGAAATTTCACCATATCCGCACCATTATGAATTTCTCAGGGCTTACCTGTCTGCAACAATCGGTGATGAATCTCGGCATCCTCATGGTGCAGGGGCGCGTCAATTCATTTGGTCCTTCGGTCATGACGGCGTTTACGGCGGCGGTCAAGATAGACGCCTTTGCCTATATGCCCGTTCAGGATTTCGGCAACGCCTTTTCCACGTTCATCGCGCAAAACTTTGGTGCAAAACAGGACGAGCGCATCCAAAAGGGCTTCAAGGGCGCGGTTCTTGCCTCCCTTGCGTTTTGCCTTTTCGTTTCCGCGGTGGTATTCATCTTTGCAGAAAACCTCATGATGATCTTCATCGAGAAAGAGGAAACATCGATCATCGCCGAGGGCGTGCGATATCTCCGCATCGAGGGCGCATTCTATTTCGGCATCGGATTTCTTTTTCTGCTCTATGGACTTTACCGCGCACTCGGCAAGCCCGTCATGTCGCTTATTCTCACCGTCATCTCTCTCGGTACACGTGTCGCGCTTGCGTATCTTCTGTCTGCAATTCCCGAGATCGGCGTTGTCGGCATCTGGTGGTCCGTGCCGATCGGTTGGATGCTCGCGGATATCACAGGCTTTGCCGTTTGGTTTCTTATGCAAAAACACCTTGCGAAACGCGGAAAAATGTAGTATACTGTATGTAAAGATAAAAACAGGGAGGCTTTCATGATAACCGATATCAAACGATATATCATTGATTTTATTGAAGGCAAAGTAAATGCCAAAGAATTTATTTTGCAGTTTCGGGATAATCCGCAGATCGGAGATTATATCCAAAGCTTTGCGGTAGAGGGCAAGACCTTTCCTGTTTCATATATTGACGAAGAGCAAGGCACCGTGCTCACGGCTGAAGTTCCGTATAATATCCGTGTCGTTATCAAAACTTTTTGTATGCACTATCCTATCAATCACATTCTCACCGCTTCCGAATACGAAAGAAAAGCAAGCGACCTCGGCATACAGTTGAATATTCAACATGCTATGGCAAAATTTATCAGAGAAGCCTTTCCCGATGAAGCGTTTACTATTGATCCGACAATCGATAAAAAATTCAATTTTTTGCTTTCTGCGACGATGAGTTATATCGGAGGAGAAAAAGCAAACGAGCTATTGACAAAGGTTATGGATGAAATCCCCCAAGAATATTCAAAAACCAAACGTGTCAAGCTGTTTCGTGAACGAATCAAGGAGCTTTTTCATTTGGAAAGCAAAAAATATCCTCGTTGGTGTCAAGACCCCGAATGGCCGTTTTGTAACGGCAGACCGATGAAGTTCGTTTCACAAAAAGCAATCAACTGCGAAACCTATGAATTTCATTTTGTAGACGTAGAAACGGGCGAAACAAAAACCGTCGTACAATTTTATTAAAAAGGAGACCTCATCATGTTCAGAAAAAATCCCAATTTGCAATATCAAGCCTTTTCCCCCTATCGCATTTCTGACAGCCGTATGGCAAGCACACCTCATATGCTCATTTGTGGCAAGGGCGAAGCTACGCTTCTCGGCGGTTTTGGCGAAGCAAGCGTGCTCCTCGATTTTGACCGAGAGATCGTCGGCGGTCTGGAGGTAAAGCTCACCTGCAAAGCAAAAGCGCATATCCGCATCGATTACGAGGAGGAAGAAGAGCTTGCCAAGCGCCGTGAGCCTCTCGCCTGCAACTGGTATCAGATGGTGACAGACGAATACGACCTTGAAGCAGGCGAACATACCTTGATAAGCAAGGGCAGACGCGGCTTCCGTTACGCCAATATCTCCGCTGTCAGCGAGGAAGATATCACGCTTTTCGAGGTCATCGCCCATGCAGGCACTTGGAAATTCACAGAAAAAGGCTCGTTCCGTTGCAGCGACGACCGCCTTAACCGCATTTGGGATATTTCCGCCTCCACCGTCAAATCCTGTATGCAGGATTTTTATGAGGACGGCGTAAAGCGCGACGGACTTCTCTGGCTCGGAGATTACCGCGTGACATTCCTTTCCGCATATTATCTCACAGGCGACGTTTCTCTGGCAAGAAAGAGCCTGCTCATGATTCGTGACAGCCAATATGAATGTGGCGCGATCCCTGCTTGCGCGGCGCGCGGCGGCGGTGAACAGCATCACCGTGATGACGGTATCTCCTATATGCCCCGTATCCCGGGCGACGGACAAAACAAATGGATCATCTTAAATTATATGTGCGACTATATCCGCGGTATCGAGGAATACGTCCGCATGACGGGTGACGAGTCCATTCTCCCCGAGGTCATGGAAAGTGCGGAAAGTGCGGCAAAATATCTCCTCACCCTCATCGACCTTGAAACGCCCGGCACTTGGTATATCGATGATTACAAGGCAAAGCGCGACGCAAACGGCTTCAATTATACGATCCTCATGGATTGCAGTATCAATCCTTTAAGCTCGTTTGAATCCAAGGGCGCATTCCTTTTCCAATACATATCCTCCCTGAATGCACTCGAAAAGCTTGGCGAAAGAACCTCGAATATCGAGCTTATCAAATGGGCGCAGGAAACAAGAGCGCGTTTGGAAGCACATATCGAGGAACATTACAAAGACCCCGTTCGCGGTCAGTATCTTGATCAAAAGAAGCAGAAATTCGCAGGAATTTCGCAATATGTTGCCCCCCATGTCATTCTTGCAGGTAAAAAAGACCCCATCGGTATGGAGCGTATGATGCGTTCCGTCATGCCGAATCTCGGTTTTTCGATGTCTTGGCGCGTTGAAGCCATGTTCCGCGAGGGTTACTCGCACGAAGCGCTTCGCGATATCGCTTCCGCTTGGGGTAAGATGGTCGATGCCGACAGCCGAACCTGCTGGGAACGCCTTGACGCACCCGAAATGAACGCGACACATTATTATGATGCGCTCGGCAGCTTCTGCCACGGTTGGAGCGCAGGTCCTGCATGGCAGCTTCCCGCGTGGGTCGTCGGTATCAAACCGAGCGCCGCAGGCTTCAAAGCCGTTGAGATCATGCCGAATCTCGACCTGCTCGATTATGCCGAAGCGACCGTTCCCACACCGAACGGCACAATCACCGCTCGCGTGGAACGCACGAAACATGATTATACCATGTATCTTTCTCTGCCCAAGGACGTGGAGATCTGCACCGTAAAATTTGAAAACGGATTCTGTAAGACCATCATGGGCAACGGCAAGTTTGTCATCACCTCTGACTAACATCAACATATTTGATATATCAAACGCCGCGCGTCATACTGAGCGAAGCCGACCAAGATTCCGCCTACGGCGATTTTGCTTCGCAAAATTTCGACTACGGGCGATGCCCTCCGCTCAGAATGACAATGGTCGGCGCAGTCGAACGTATCTCGCACGGCATACCTACATTCCACAAAAGACGGCGTTTTCGCCGTCTTTAAGATTTTATAAAGTTTTCTTTTCCACATTGCATTTTCAAAAAAGATGTGATACAATATGATGCGACAATAATTTATATATGCAACAACGAGGAAGAAATCATGTTTCAATATTTTTTTGAATGTTCCGACACCATCGTAAAAGGTGTAGGATTTTCACATTTTGACCCCTTGCATCTCATGTGGCTTTTGGCGTTCGTTCTTTTTGCAGGGTTCAGCTGTTATTTTTATAAAAATGCTACACCCGAAAAACGAAGAAAAATCCGCTTTGTATACGCAGGGCTTCTCGTTTTGGATGAGATCATCAAGATCGCAGGACTTTCCGCCTTTGGCAATTACAGCGTAAGCTATTTACCGCTTCATCTTTGTAGCATCAACATCATTCTTATCGCCATTCACGTTTTCAAGCCCACAAAAGCGCTGGATAATTTTCTTTATTCCATCTGTATCCCCGCGGCAATCGTGGCGCTTCTCTTTCTGACATGGACAAAGCTCCCCTTGCTGAATTTCATGCATATCCATAGCTTTACAGTGCATATCCTCCTTGCCACTTACCCTATCATGCTTACGTTTGGTAAGGATATCCGTCCCAGTGCAAAGGATCTTCCGAAAAGCCTTTTGCTTCTGCTCGATCTGGCACTTCCCATCTACATCGTCAACCTGCTTTTCGATACGAACTTTATGTTCCTTATGAGAGCGGGCAAAACCAATCCGCTCTATATCTTTGAAAAGATGTGGGGCAATCATCTTTGGGGCTTCCTCGTCATCATTCCTGCCGTCTTGCTTCTCATGTACTTCCCACATATCGTCAAACATATCAAAATACATATCCAAACAAAAAGCACCTCGCATGAGGTGCTTTTTGCGTAACAAAATGTGATTTTTAGACTTCCTCGGTAAGGAAAGGCGATAATACGAAACTTTCATTTCATCATTTATCAACAATACTTAGTCCAATACTTGATTCAGAATACCGAAAATAAGTTGTACCAAGAAAATTACAATCGAACCGATCAAAAGTATATATCCAAGCGTACTTTTCCCGTTTTCAACCAATAAGCCAATACCGACAACAAAGGTACACAAGACAATAAACATCAAAACGGCAATGATCCATTCAATAACTTGGCGTTTTTTCTCCGTCATTTTATCCTTGGGAATCAGTAAGCTGAATAAGGCAATATATCCTTCAAGAAAAATGCCGTACAATGCTTCAAGTAAGATATCCATCGTCAATCACCGTTTTTGCTTATCTGATACCATATCTCTCAATGATATAATCCATATCCTTATCACCTCTGCCGGAGAGATTGATGAGGATAGAGCCCTTGCCCATCTCTTTTGCGAGCTTCATGCCGTATGCAACAGCGTGCGCGCTCTCAATAGCAGGAATGATACCCTCAAGACGGGAAAGTGTAAAGAACGCATCGATGGTATCGTCATCACCGATAACGTCATATTTCACTCTGCCGAGTGTGTGCAAAAATGCATGTTCGGGACCCGAGGAAGGATAGTCAAGACCGCTGGCAACGGAATAAACGGGAGCGGGCTCACCGTTTTCGTCCTTGAGCATGATGCTGTTGAAGCCGTGCATAACGCCCTCCGAGCCATACTGCAAGCTTGCCGCGTGGTCGCCAAGCGTCGTGCCTCTGCCGAGAGGCTCAATGCCGTAAATATCCACAGGGTCATTGAGGAAGCCTGCGAAGAAGCCTGCCGCGTTCGAGCCACCGCCAACGCAAGCCACGATGGCATCGGGAAGCTCACCCGTCATGCCCATGAACTGTTCTCTTGCTTCAATACCGACAACGCTCTGGAAATCGCGGACCATCATCGGGAACGGATGCGGACCAACGACGGAGCCGATGCAATAAATGGAGTTTTTGTAATCCTCAGCATACGCCGCAAATGCCGCGTCTACCGCTTCCTTGAGCGTCTGCAAGCCTTCCGTGACCTCGATGACGTTTGCGCCGAGGATCTTCATGCGTGCAACATTGGGAGCCTGCTTTTTGATATCCACAGCACCCATATAAATATCACATTCAAGACCGAAATAAGCCGCCGCCGTCGCAAGCGCTACGCCATGCTGACCCGCGCCCGTTTCCGCGATGACTTTCTTTTTGCCCATGTATTTGGCAAGGAGCGCTTCACCCATGCAATGGTTGAGCTTATGCGCGCCCGTGTGATTGAGGTCCTCGCGTTTCACGTAAAGCTGAACGTTGCCAAGTTTACCCGAAAGGCGTTCGAGATAGGAAATGGGAGTCGGTCTGCCCTGAAATTCACGGCGGATACGGCGAAGCTCGCTGATGAATTTGCTGGATTTGCAGATGGTGAAATACGCATCTGTGATCTCCTCCATCGCCTTTTTCAAGTCTTCGGAAACGTAAGCGCCGCCGAAATTGCCGAAATACCCGTTTTTATCAGGATAATTTTTAAGATATGTATCAAAATCAATACCGTTATAGATCATAAATAAGGTCCTTTCCGAAAATAAAATCGTGTTATCATGATATCATACGCGAGAAATCTTGTCAAGAGGGCAAAAGGCAAAAATTTCACGCCCTTTCTCATGAAATTATCACAAAAAGTTTTTGGAAAAAATCAAAAAATGTGTTGACTTCTACGATAGAGTTGTATATAATAGATTCATAATAAAAAAACAAGGTAGAGGTGCAGGATGCAAAAGTAACCGTTTGAGATTTCGTGCGGGAACACGGAAAAACGGTAAAAGGGCATACTGCCGAGGCGATCTCTCATTCTCGGGAGAGTTTGCCGGTATGCGGGAAAACATCTTGCATACTGTCATTTTCCATTTCGGAAGATGGAGCGCTACCGTGCTTTTCTTCTTCGGTATGATGATGACTTTACGAGAAAACCACGGTACTTTGCCGTGGCTTTTTTATTGCAAAAAATAAACCGCACCATGTGCAGAAAAGAGATTTTTTATGTCAGCAATTCGCAAACAAAAAAGTCTGATTGCTCTTACAGTTGCGCTCGTTGTCATCGTCATGCTTGCCATTGTCAATATCGCAAGCGGCGAAGGCTTCTCCTTTGCAAATTCGCTTTGGGCGATTTTGCCTCCTGTCGTTGCAATCGGACTCGCGCTCATCACCAAGGAAGTATATTCTTCCCTTTTCGTCGGCATTCTCGTCGGCGCACTCATGGCTTCCAATTTCAGCTTTGCGGGAACCATGGATATCATCGTAAACGATGCCCTCATCACCTCCGTATCCGATACGGCAGGCATCTTCATCTTCCTCGTCATTCTCGGCTCTCTCGTTGCCCTCGTCAATAAGACAGGCGCGTCCGCCGCTTTCGGTCATTGGGCAGAGAAAAACATCAAATCCAAAATGGGTGCGATGCTCGCAACCTTCGTTCTCGGTGTACTCATCTTCATCGACGACTATTTCAACTGCCTCACCGTCGGCGCCGTTATGACCCCCGTCACTGACACGCACAAGATCTCCCGTGTCAAGCTCGCGTATATCATCGACGCGACAGCGGCTCCCATTTGTATGATCGCGCCCGTTTCCTCTTGGGCGGCTGCGGTTTCGGGCTACGTAGATTCCGAAGCATACTCCGGTATCGAGGTTTTCATCCGCGCCATTCCCTTTAACTTCTATTCTCTTATGACGCTCGTATTCGTTGTTGGACTTGCCATTCTCGGCTTTGACTACGGCAAAATGAGCCAGTTCGAGATCAAGGCTCAGAACGGCGAACTCGGCGCTTTGAGCAGCACAACCGAAAAAGAAGAACCTGCTATCGACACCTCCAAAAAGCATCAGGTACATCTTTTCGACCTGATCATTCCCGTTGTCGTTCTCGTCGTCGCTTGCATCATCGGTCTTCTTTACGTTGGTAAGTTCTTTGAAGGCGTTGACCTCGTTTCCGCTTTCGCAGATACCGATGCGACTGTCGGCTTGCCTTGGGGCGCTTTGATCGCGCTTATCATCACCATCGCATACCTTATCATTCGTCGCCTCGTCACCTTTGAGGAAGCCATGAAATGTATCCCTCAGGGCTTTATCGCAATGGTTCCCGCAATTCTTATCCTTACCTTTGCGACAGGTCTGAAAAACGTAACCGGTCTTCTTGACCTCTCCTCTTTCGTAAAAGAGACCATGGCAGAATTTCCTCCTAAGCTTGCGGCATTCCTTCCCGCGATCGTATTCCTCATTGCTTGCGTGCTTGCGTTCTCCACAGGTACGTCTTGGGGTACGTTCGGTATCCTCATTCCGATCGTTCTCAACGTATTTGCAGAAGGTCATCAGGAGCTTCTCTTCGTTGGTATCTCCGCTTGTCTTGCAGGCGCGGTTTGCGGCGACCATTGCTCCCCCATCTCCGATACCACCATCATGGCATCCGCCGGTGCAAACTGCAACCACGTTGACCACGTTTCCACACAGCTTCCCTATGCCATGACCGTTGCGGCGATCTCGTTCGTATCGTTCCTCGTTGCGGGCTTCATTCCCAACGCCATCATTTGTCTGCTCTTCTCCACGATCCTTACCGTTACGACACTCCTTGTCATTCGTATGATCCAGAGAAAGAAGAACAAAGCGTAATCCCAATACATATAAAAAACCACGGATTTTCCGTGGTTTTTTATGTTTTGAGAAGTTTCCCGCTCAGTCTATGATCTTGCCATCCGAGGAGATGGTGACCACTCTCCATGGAATATATTTTCCGCTTGCCATAAGCGCACGCTTGACCGCGTATTCAAGACCGCCGCAGCAAGGAACCTGCATACGGGTGACGGTCACGCTTTTAATATCGTTATCCCGAATGATCGCGGTGAGTTTTTCCGCGTAATCCACATCATCCAGCTTGGGACAGCCGATGAGCGTGATGTGGTTACGGATAAATTCCTTGTGAAAATTGCCGTAAGCATACGCAGTGCAATCCGCCGCAATGAGCAAATGCGCGCCGTTAAAATACGGGACGTTTACGGGAGCAAGCTTGATCTGGACGGGAAAGTTTGCAAGCTCACTTGTAACGGGTGCGCTTTCCGCGGGCTTCGTTTCTCGCAAAATGGCTCTCGCTTGCGAACCGGGACATCCGCAAGGAAGCGCTTCCTTGGCTTTTTTGGCGGCGAGAACAGCCGCTTCGTTGTAGGCGGGTGCTTCGCGTTCCTCAAAGGAGATGGCATCCATGGGACAGGCAGGTAAGCAATCGCCAAGCCCGTCGCAGTAATCCTCTCTCGTAAGCTTTGCTATTCCGTTTACTATTTCAATCGCGCCCTCATGACAAGCCGAAGCGCAAGCGCCGCAGCCATTGCATTTTTCTTCATCGATACGAATGATTTTTCTCTTCATAAACATGCCTCCGTTTTGTTTTCTTCTTGACTTTACGAGTATAGTATACTATAATATAAGAAGAAAGTCTGTTGATTTTTCAACAAAAAGAGGTGTATATGAAAAAATATTTGAATGTTTTGCGGAAATGTCCTCTGTTTGGCGGTGTGGAGGACGACCAGCTTTTGCGAATGCTCACCTGTCTTGGCGCAAAGATCATTTCTTACCGCAAGCATGAAGCCATCTTTTCCGAGGGGGAAAAGGCGCTTTTTCTCGGCATCGTCCTTTCGGGAGAGGTGCAGATCGTACGGAACGATTATTATGGCAACCGAAGCATCATGGCGCATATTGACCAAGCGGGAATTTTCGGAGAAACGTATGCGTGTGCGGAAATGGATTCGTTCCCCGTGGATATCATCGCCTGTGAGGATTCCATCGTCATGCTCATCGATATTTATCATATCACGAAAACGTGTCACAATGCCTGCGCGTTCCATAGCCAGCTTATTTTTAATTTGGTCAAGATCGTCGCGGAAAAAAATTTGATATTCCACAGAAAGATCATCGTCACGTCTGGCAGGACCACACGCGAAAAGCTGATGGTGTATCTTTTGACAGAAGCCAAGGAGCATGCTTCCGACACCTTTGAGATTCCGTACGACAGACAGGAGCTTGCAGATTATTTGGAGGTCGAGCGAAGCGGACTTTCCGCGGAGATCAGTAAGCTGCGCCGCGAGGGCGTGATTTTAGCGGATAAAAACCGCTTCACCATCTTGCAAGAGAGATAATGTCCATGAAGCTTCTTTTGAATGCACTGATCAAATTCACCGTCGGCTTTTTGATGCTCGGTGCGCTTCTCGTCTTTGCGGTGTATCCGTTTGTCATTGTCGTTCGCATACGAAACGAAGAAACGGTACTGAAAAGGAAACTTGCAGACTACACGGAATATCAAAGCAAGGTCAAGTATCGGTTGATACCTTTTATTTGGTAAGTGGGCAACGCCCACAGGAATTTGCTCGCCTATCATTAACTTTCTATTTATCAAAATGCAGCGAAACGGCGAGATCGAATTTGAGCAAATTCCCATCATATAAAAATCGCGCATTTTCATGCGCTTATAGCGAAATATAAAACAGAAGAATTGTGAGGAAAGAAAAATGGCAAGAGAATATCACGTTGCAAAAAGCGGAAACGACCAAAACCTCGGCACGTATGAAAGCCCGTTTTTGACGATTTCCAAAGCGGCAAAAATCGCGGAAGAGGGCGATACCGTCATCGTTCATGAGGGCGTATACCGCGAATGTGTCAGCCCCGAATTTGGTTCCCGAAGCGCCTTTTTGCCGATCACATATGTCGCCGCAGAGGGCGAAAAAGTCGTCATAAAGGGCTCTGAGGAGGTTGGCGAATGGAAAAAAGACGGCGATTTTTGGTACGCTTCCGTCAAAAATACACTTTTCGGCGGCTTCAACCCCTACGCTGAGGAGCTTGACGGCGACTGGCTCGTGCGCCCGCTCTCTCCCTCTCTGCATACGGGTATGGTCTATTATGACGGAGAAGCTCTGCGCGAGTCTCTCACAAAAGAGATGCTTCATGAAACGGAAATGAGCTTTTTTGCCGAGGTGAAAGAGGAAGAAACCGTATTTTCCGTAAACCTTGGCGATCGTGACCCGAACACCGTTTTGATGGAAGTAAACGTGCGCCGTTCCTGCTTCTATCCCGAAAAAACAGGGCTGAATTATATCACCGTCCGCGGCTTTGAAATGGCGCACGCCGCAACGAACTGGGCGCCCCCGACGGCAGACCAAGTCGGACTTATCGGTCCGCACTGGGCAAAGGGTTGGATCATTGAAGACAATATTCTTCATGATGCAAGATGTTGTATCGTCAGCGTTGGCAAAGAAATTTCCACGGGACACAATCAGTACTGCCACCACCACAAAAAAGCAGGCGGACACTATCAATTTGAAGCCATGTTTGCAGGACTGCGCAAGGGCTGGAGCAAGGACACCATCGGTTCTCATATCATTCGCAACAACAAGATCTACAACTGCGGCCAATGCGGTATCGTCGGTCATATGGGCGGTGCGTTCTCTGAAATTTACAACAATGAGATTCACCACGTCGGCGACCGTGAGGAATTTTTCGGCTATGAGATCGGCGGCATCAAGCTTCACGCGCCCATTGACACCCTGATCCATCACAATCACATCCACGATTGCTTCATGGGTATGTGGCTCGACTGGCAAGCGCAGGGCACTCGCGTTCATGCGAACATCTTCCATCACAACACCACCGACGCAAAAATCGAAGTCACACACGGTCCTCACCTTGTGGATAATAATATTTTCGGCTCAGAGCAGAACATTCAGAACGCGGCACAGGGCGGCGCTTACGTACACAATCTCTTCCTTGGCGGTATGTTCAAATATGAGGTCTTGGATCGTCCGACCCCATATCAGCTTCCCCACTCCACCGAGGTCAACGGCTGTACGCTCGTTTACGGCGGCGATGATCGCTTCTATAACAATATTTTCTTGAACACGCAAAAGGCATTCAACCGCAAATTCATCGTTGGTCTTGGTCTTTATAACGGTTCTCCCGATACGCTGGAGGAATACGTGGAAAAGGTTTGGGAGCGCTTTGGCAAATGCGACGTAGAATCCTTTGCCAAGGAAAAACAGCCTCTCTATACCGCTCATAACTATTACGGCGACGGTGTTCCGCCGTATGACCGCGACCATACCTCCGTAAAATCCGCAACCGCAAGCGATGCAAAGATTACGGTGGAAAAAGATGGCGCCGTATATCTTGAAATGACGCTTGACGCGGAATTTGCGACCTTACAGCCTGAAGTCGTTGATACCGAACGCCTTGGTATTCCGCGCATTTCGGAGCTTCCGTATGACGCGCCCGACGGCTCTCGTATCGTAGTCGACCTCGATATGTTCGGTCACGCACGCGGTGAGCATCCCACAACGGGTCCGATCGAAGGTCTTTGCGCGGGTAAGAGCAAGATACTTTTGACGAAATAACAGAATGATCTTCATAAACAGAAAGGAATTTTTCAAATGATACTGACAAAAGAAATGGGAACGATACTCCCCGAAACGACCATGTCCTCCCCTGTTTATTTAAGCGTAAAGAACGCGCCGTTTTCCTTACATGGCTTTTCCGAGCCGTTTCGCCGCGTACCGCAAGAGATCGCAGATGCGACAAGCGAATGTGTATCCCGTCTTTCCAAGGTAACCGCAGGCGGACGTGTCCGCTTCCGCACCAATTCAGATTTCATCGTTGTTCACGGTGACCTCATTTCCGCAAGCATTTCAGCCAACAGCGCGCCCAATACCTCTCAAAGCTTTGATATTTATTTCAAAGAGAAAGACGGACAACGCTTCCGTGGCGTTTATACGCCATCTCAAGGAGAAGGCAAACACTATATCGAAAGTCGGTTGAAATTTTACAACAACGAAATGAAAGACGTCATTTTGTATTTTCCCTTAAACGCATCCTTCTCCGATGTTTACATCGGACTTCGGGAAGGCTCTGAGCTTTTGGAGGGAACGCCTTACACTTACGAAAAGCCCGTCGTCTTTTATGGTTCCTCCATCGTACACGGCGGCGGCTCCAAGCCAAGCGCCCCCTATTCCGCCGTCATTTCCCGCAGACTCGATACGGAATTTATCAATCTCGGCTTCGGCGGCGGCGCGATGGCAGAAAAGGAGATCATCGAATATTTGGCAACGCTGGATATGAGCATTCTCGTTTACGACTACGACCACAACGCCCCGAATCTCGAATATCTCCGCGATACCCACTACGCAGGCTACAAGCGTTTCAGAAGTCTGCGCCCCGATATTCCCGTCATCATGGCATCGCGCCCCGACTACTGGACGAGAAACTATTCGCTGGAATACTATACCGTGGAGGATAATGAAAAGCGCCGCTCCTTGATCGAAGAAAATTACAAGCGTGCCAAGGCAGAGGGCGACGAAAACGTCTACTTTGTCGATGGCTCAAAGATGTTCCCCGAAGCGCTCCGCGACGACGCGACCTCGGACGGTTGCCATCCGAACGACCTCGGTTATTATTTCATGGCGAATGCCTTCGGCGAAGTGATCGAAAAAATCTTAAAAAACATATGAGCGCATGACTTCATCGAATGTATGTTTGAGAAAACACATGGATTTTCCCCATGTGTTTTTTCTTTTGTGTTCACAAATCCCATTCCCTCACATAGGATATAACGAGAAGCATTTCAAGTCTTCCCTTTTGCGAACATACAAAGCAAAAATTCATACGAAAGGAATGGTCATCCATTATGTCCGAGACCAGAAACAACTCGTCCCTTTGCGGCGGTTCCCGTGATTCGGTATATATAGACACGCATCGGATTCTTGATAGCTGCCGCGACAAGGATTGCTTTGAGGACGTTCCCGTTTATCTTTCCGACGTTGGAAACGAGCTCATCGAACGAAGCGGCAGTGTACGCACCAAATGCGCGAAGATCATTTGCGCGAACATTCACGTTGACAGCATTCCCTTTAACCGCGGTTTTTATCAGATCCACATTACGATGTACGTGAAGATCATAGCAGAAGTCTGCGCCTGCCTTGGCAGACCGCAGGAAATCGAGGGCGTTGCCATCGTAGAAAAGAAAGTGATCCTTTACGGCGGTGAAGGAAACGTCAATATTTTCAAGAGCGAACCGATTCAGAATTTCTGCACTTGCAGCGGCTCTGAATTTCCGAAAACCAATCTGCCGACGGCAGTTTTTGAGGTTGCCGACCCCATCGTTCTGAATACCAAGATCATGGAAGCCTGCGAATGTCATTGTCATCCGCATATCGCCATTGAAGATCTTCCCGACCCTGTTTGCACCTGCTTCGGCGGCAGACTTTGCCCCGATATGCCGAGCAAATTCCTGACGGTATCCCTCGGCTTCTTCTCCGTCGTTCGCATCGAGCGCCCCGCACAATATCTTGTCCATGGCATCGAATATACCGTTCCCGAAAAGGAATGTGCTACGCAGTCCACCGATGACCCCTGCAAGATGTTCAAGCATATGGCGTTCCCCGTAAACGAATTTTATCCGCCCTCTCTCGGCGAGATGCACGGACACGAGCCCGAAAACGGCAACAGCGGCGGCTGTGGCTGCAAACGCTGACCATACTTTTTCTTTTACAATAAAGAAAAAGTAGGCAAAAAGAAAGGCTATTCTTTTTTTCTCGACGCCGAGAAAAGAAGCAAAAGAGCCGCAAGGGGGTTACCCCTTGACCCAAATATATTCCTCCAAATGCAAGACAGACGAGGTTTTCCCCGTCTGTTTTGTCATTTTCTAACCCGCCTGTAAATCACTACTTCTCCCCGTTCGGCGTGGTTCCGCCGTGATGTCCCGGAGCCGACGCCGGCGTAGGGTTGCATAAACTTGTTTATGCAAAATCCGTGCGGGGAGCCGATACAGCCAAACATTCATATCTGCACAAGCGATAAACCTGCAAGGTTTTTGCTTCTTTTTGCAACTTTTTCTTTCAAAAAGAAAAAGTTGATGAACAGCTTTTATGAATGGAAAAAACATATTGAAAGAATGATAAAACCGTGATATAATAAAAGTAGTAACAAGAAAGGAGACATACGATGGCTCTTTCCGAAAAATTCGTCAGAACCCAGTTAAAACGCTTCAAGCCCTTATTTACGGTTTCCAAGCTGGAAACTGCGCGCCGCGGTCAGGACAAGCTCGGCGAGCTTATGAGCATGACCTGCAAAAAAGAGGTTCGCACCGAAAGCGTTGCCTTTGAACGTTTTGAAGCTGTTTGGGCGGTCCCCAAGGACGAAACACGCGACGGTGTCATGCTGTATCTGCATGGCGGCGGTTATTGTTGCGGCGACTTTGCCTATGCCAAGGGCGTTGCCTCCAATTTCGCGCAAAAATGCGGGATCCGCGTCTTTGCTCCCGCTTACCGTCTTGCGCCCGAGCATAAATTTCCAGCCGCGCTCGACGATGCCTTGGAGGCTTACCGCTATCTGCTTCGCACGGGTCATCCCGCCACACAGATCGTTCTCGCGGGAGAAAGCGCGGGAGGAGGACTTCTCTATTCGCTTTGCTTGCGCTTGAAAGAAGAAGATCTGCCGCTCCCCTGCGGACTTATCGCCATTTCGCCTTGGACAGACCTCACCTCCACGGGTGCTTCTTATGATTTCAATGCCAAGGTCGATATCTCCATGACCCAAAAACGCCTGCAATTCTATGCGGATCAATATACAGACGACAAGAAAAACCCTTTGGTATCTCCGCTCTTTGCCGACCTGCGCGGTATGCCTCCGTCGCTCATTTTTGTCGGTGGTGATGAGATCATGCTCGACGATTCCCGCTTGCTTCATGAAAAGCTTCACGCCTCGGGTTGCGAAAGCGAGCTTGTGATCGCAGAAGGTCTTTGGCACGCATACATCATGTATCAGCTCAAGGAAAGACAGCGCGATTACGAGGGCATGAATCATTTTTTGACGTATGTCCTTCCTCCTGCGCGAAAGCTTCGCTGGATGCGTTTGGATAACGCCGCGAAGATCTATCCTGCGGCAAGACGGCGCACGTGGACGAACGCCTTTCGTCTTTCCGCAACGCTGACGGAAAAGGTCGACGTGGAAATTTTGCAATCTGCGCTTGACGTTACGGCGAGAAGATTCCCCTCCATCTCCGTCAGACTTTGTACGGGCTTCTTCTGGTATTATCTGGAGGAGCTTTCCCACGCGCCCGAGATTCGCTCCGAAATGTCCTATCCGCTTGAAAATATGCGTGATTCCGACCTCAAGACCTGTGCATTCCGCGTCTTGGTCTATGAAAATCGCATCGCCTCGGAGTTTTTCCATTCCATCACGGACGGCAACGGCGGACTGATCTTTTTGAAATCGCTTGTCGCGGAATATCTGCATCAAAAATATGACATGGAGATTCCGACGACACACGGCGTTTTTGACCGTTTGGCAGAACCGACGGAAGAAGAAATGGAGGATAGCTTCTTAAAATACAGCGGCGACCTTGCCATGAGCCGAAAGGAACCCGATTCCTTCCAGATCACGGGAACCAAGGAACCCACGGGATTTTTGCATAATCTGACGTTTCTCACCAGTGTGGAAGCCGTTCGGAAGGCGGCAAAGGAGCATGGTGTCAGCATCACGAATTTCATCGTTGCCGCCATGATGCAAGCCGTCATGGAGATTCAAGAGGAGCAATCTGCGAATACGAAAAAGCGTAAGCCTGTCCGAATTTTGATTCCCGTCAATCTCCGCAAGATATTCCCCAGCAAAACGCTCCGCAATTTTGCGCTTTATTTTACGCCTGAAATCCATCCCGGCATGGGAACGTATACCTTTGATGAAATTTGCAAAAGCTTACAGCATCAAATGGGCTTTGAAGTAACGCCTCAGCGTATGCGTGCGCGCATCACGAAAAACGTCAACAGTGAAAAGATGAAGATCGTCAAGATCATGCCTCTTTTCGTGAAAAACTTCGTCATGAAAATGGTCTTCAATGCGGTCGGAGAACGTAAATCCTGTTTTACATTTTCCAATCTCGGCGCGGTACAGCTTCCCGAAGAAATGAAGCCTTATATTTCGCGCTTCGGTGTCGTTTTGAGTCCGCAATCCACCTCGCCGTATAACACCTCTGCGATCTCCTACGGGGACACCCTCGCCATCAACTTCATCCGAAACACACAAGAACCAACGCTGGAAGCGCATTTTCACGACGTGATGCGCCGTCTTGGTATCCGCATGAAAGTGGAAAGCAACGACCAAGCGTTGCCATCGAATCAATAAGGAGAAAACTATGTTTTGTGTCAAATGCGGTGTTGAGCTTGCCGCAAGCGAAGCCAAATGTCCTCTTTGCGGCACAGTCGTGTATCATCCCGATATCACACAGCCTGTGGAAAGACCGACCTTTCCCCCGAATGCACAGCCTAAAATGAAAGTGAACCGTTTGGGTGCGCTCCTCATCATCACAGCCATCTATCTGATGCTGATTTTACAGCTTCTCGTTTGTGATATTTCCATTTTCGGCAGTTTAACTTGGTCGCTTTATGCCGCGGGCGGTATGCTTCTCGTTTATATCATCACCATTTTACCCTCGTGGTTTCGCCGTCCGAATCCCGTGATCTTTGTTCCGTGTGATTTTGCCGCCATCGCGCTTTATCTGCTTTTCATCGATCTGCAAACGGGCGGAAACTGGTTTCTTTCCTTTGCCTTTCCAACGGTGGGTGTCTTAGGTCTTATCGTAACCGCCGTCATTACGCTTTTCCGTTATGTCAAGCGCGGATATTTTTATATCCTCGGCGGCGCGCTGATTGCCACAGGCTTATCGGTCGTGCTCATTGAATTTCTTTTGAATTTGACGTTCACCTTCAAAAAATTCTATTTTTGGTCGTCTTATCCGCTGATCGGATGTACCCTGATCGGCATCGCGCTCATCGTTATCGGCATTTGCCGTCCCCTGCGCGAATCCCTTGCAAAGAAATTTTTCGTATAATAAACGAAAAACACCGCTACTGTTCTTGCAATAGTAGCGGTGTTCGTTATTTATGCCGTAGGAATCGCCTGAAGCGGTTTTTCTCTGACAGTGATTGCTCCAAGCAAATCGGAATCGAGCAAAGCTTCAATTTGCGCCTTTGTCAACCAAAGAGCAAATATCTGACTGTTCAATTTTGTCTCTTGCTCCTCTGCGACCTCAAGAAGTCCGCACTCTGCGAGGAGTGCCCGATTGGCGGGAGTAAATATTTCTTCATTAAACGTAGTGAAACCTACTTCATCACCATAATATTCACTCAATGCCAAACGTCTGATCAACGTATCAAATTCATAAAAAGCCTCGACCGTGACGTAAAGCTTTTGATCCTCCGTTGCGTTATCCAAAAGTTCACTTTCAAAATCGTTCGTAACCGTCGGATGCAGATCCTTTTCCCCTCTCCAAATCAAGAGAAATGCCCAATCTACACGTCCCTCAAAGTTCTCAATCTCCTCCTTGGTCATAGCGACGTAAACGCCTTGTCCGCGCTCCAAGGTTTTATATCCGCACTGCATCAAATATACGGCGAGATCGAGAGAACGGATCGCTGAAACCCCATCGCGAAACGCCTCCGCTGCTACAACGTAAACAGCAAAAACAGCATCTTCATCTTCTTGCTTCAAAAGGTGTTCGTCAACGATAACCGTTCCAAGCGTAACCTTCCCGTCCAAAAAAGGCTCCATATACTCAATATAATGCTCAAAATCATATTCGGGATTGGTCAAAGCCGTTTTGAAAATATCCGAAGGCAGACCGGTGGGCTTATATGGCTCGGGAATCACAGGCATTTCCGTCGTAGTCTCACTCGGTGTGCCGTCCGTCGTTTCGTTCGGCTTTTGTTCACACGATGCAATCAAAACAAGCATCGCGCACGCGAGCAAAAATGCAAATATTTTTTTCATGAGATCAACTCCTTTTGACTAGGCATTGTTTGAAAAATAAAAATTGCACAAATCTCAAAAAAATAGTATAATAGAAGTATGGCAAAACGATATGAAGTAACAACAAGCGAGTGGAACCGAATCAAAGACTATCTGCCACCGGAGCGAAGCGGTCAGAA
>JAGBCV010000044.1 GCA_017937845.1 Clostridia bacterium
TCATGATCTCCGTCGTGCTGGTAAAATGCTGGCTGTTCACAAACGCTCTCAACATTTCTTTCGATGCTTTTTCCATAAAAAATACTTCCTTTCAGATTTTTTCTCATACTTTGAGTTTCGTCTGATTGGAAGTATTTATTCACTTTTACACAAAATTTTTCGGGGTCTCTCCTACAACACCGAACGCATCGCACGCGAAAATGAATATCAAAGTTTTTTAATGACTTGGAAATATTGAGAAAACAAAAGCAGAGAGTTTTGAATGGCTCTCTGCTTTTTCATATTCATTCCTCAAACACCGTCATGACCCGTCTTTCACATTCCGCAGGCGAATAGACCCATGAATCGATATGATTTCCGATGTCAAAATAATCAAATTTATAATCCATCGGCTGGCCTGTGGCGTAAGCATCGACAAGCACGAGCTTGACTTTCATTTTCTCGGGAATGATATTTTTTATGTAGACTGCCGCACGCTGACCGACGGAAACGCCCTCGCGATATTCCGCAAGTCCCGCAAGATTTGGCGCAAGCTCGACAAAAATACCGTAAGGCTCAATGCTTCGCACCGTTCCTGCGACCGTTTGCCCGATCTCGAAGCGAGATACGTTTTCTTCCCACGTGCCGAGAAGCTCCTTATGAGAAACGTAAATACGAGAATGCTCGCGGTCGATGCTTTTGATGATGGCTTTTATAGGCATACCCGCATAAAAGCGGTCACGCGGGTGAGCGATACGGGAAACAGAAATGCAATCGATGGAAAGCAAGGAGATCACCCCGCAACCGATATCGACAAATGCTCCAAACGGTTCAAGATGGGTAATACGCGCATCGATGACATCTCCCGGGAGAAGCTGCATCAGATGATTTTCCAAGCAATCTCTTTGTGCCTCTCGGCGGGAAAGGATCGCAACCGTTTCTTCCCCTTGCACTTCAAAGCCGATGACCTTAAAGCAAACGATCTTTCCGACGCGGGTGATGACGGCGATATCCTTGACCTCCTCGCCCGATACGTTATAGACCGCTTCCGACTTCGGAATCTTGCCCTTCATCGAGCCAAGGTCAACGTGGAGAGAAAATTCGGAATCGCAAAGCGTTGTGCGCGCCTCTAAAATTTTTCCTGTGGCGGCGGCTTTTTCAAGTGTATTTTGGGAATAATAATATTCACGAATATCGGCACCCGCGGAAACAAAGCCTTCGGGTCTGTATGCTTGTGTGTTCATAAGAATCCTCCGTTTTTATCTTTTGTAATCATAGAAACAATAGTATTCTATGCAAGAAGGCTTCTTACTATGACAAAAACGCCCTCCGAAATTTCGGAGAGCGCTTCAAAATCAATATGTGACAAGTCGATTATAAAAACGAACGGCGATGGGATTTTGCAAATGAGAATCCAAATCTACTTCGTTTATGATGATCTTACCCTTGCCGACGGGAAGCTCTGCACAGGCAAGAGCGGGATAAAGCTTCTGTCCCCATGCGCTTCCTTTCAGGCTGTTGCCGCTTGTCAAAATCGGCTTTGCGTCCTCTGCAAGGAACGTATAGCGCAAAATGGGTGTCATCATATCCTCTTTTTCGTTATACCACAAGCGGAAATCGTAAGGTGTGAAGCCCTCGACCAAGGGGTGTCCCGTTTTGCGGGAAACAAAATGGAGCGCACGCATACCGCAAGCCTTTACCTTGACCTCCTTGCCGTCGATATCATAAATACCCGGACGGAGATTTTGAATGATGACGGTTTCGCCATTTTGGGCTTTTTTCAGAAGCTCTTCTTTCTGTGCTTCAAAATCCTCGCCCGAAACGATGGTCGCGGTGGGAATTTCCGTCTTTTCTCTGCGGAATATCTCGATTTCTTCGTCGCTGTAATGCAGAACCTTTCCGTTTGCATCCGTGAGAATGGCACGGAGCGTATAAAGCGTTCTATCGTCTGTTTCGGGCATGGTAAAGGTGATATCACCCTGCATAAACGAAGAATTTTCTCCGAATTTCGCATCGTATTTGCCAGAAAGCACGGCTTTTCCATCTTTGTCGAGAAGCTCCAAGATAAGCTTATGTCCGTCAGATACGGTGTGAGTATCGTTGCAGATGAAAAGCTCGATGCTTGCCTCTTCGCCTGCAAAATAGGTCTTTCTGTCGTTTCGGATGCTCACCATCAGCGGTGTCAAGGCATCGCGGTAGGTGAAGAATGCGGGCTTCGGATTGCGCTCACAATCCACGACGGTCTTCATCCAGCCCGACGGCCAAGCGTCAATAAACAGATGCAACGCAAAGGTGATCATATTCGGGTCACGGCGGAAGGCTTCCGTTTGTACTCTTGTGCCAAATGCTTGATGCTTATGGCTCTCGCGCACCCAATCTTCAAGATTATCCTGCGTATCATAATAGAAATAGTGCATATTTCCGCTTTGCGCGTCCTTGATCATACCAGGCTCCCACGTTTTTTCTTCCTCGGGAGTCTGCGGCAGCCATTCCTTGGGATAGCGCGCACGCATGAGCGGTACGGGATCAAGTCCCTCTGCGCCAAATTCGCCGCAGCCGTAATACCAGCCCTCCTTCACGCCGAGCCAGTGACCGCGGTGGAGCTTGCCCATATCGATGCCGTGACCGTTATACCACGTACAATACACGTGATTATCGGGCAAGGTATTATCCGGGGGGTCATAGTCGCCGTCGATATGCTTGATGACGCGGTCGGGATTCAAAAAGCGGACCGCCGTGTCACACGCTTCAAAGAACGCTTCCATTTCGTCGCGCACGAGATGTCTGTGCGGACGGTTTCCGCCGTTTGCCATCGGCTCGTTCATGTAAGAGATGAGAACGCTCGACGCATGGGGACGAATGAGGCGCTCCATCTCCTCGGATTGACGAACGCCCTCGGCAAATTTCGTTCTTCGCATAACGGTAAACAAAGGCAGGTCGGTTTGAAGCATCAGACCGATACAGTCGCAAAGCTCGTAAATTTCCTTTTGAACGGGTCTTTGCGTGAGGCGCAGAAAATTCATATTGCACGCCTTTGCCATGAGCATATCGTAAAGAAGCATATCGTCATCGCCACGCAAAACGTCCTGCTGTTCATAACCCATCGTATTCGCGCCGCGCAAGCGAATGGATCTGCCGTTGAGATAGAACATGCCTTTTTTCTCGCCGTCCATATCCTCGGTGAAGCTTCTCATGCCGAAAACGGAGGTCTGCATATCCGTCTTTTTGCCATCTGCGGTGAGCGTTACCTGCGCCTCATAGAGATACGGCGCGTCAAGCTCCCACATGCGGATATCCGCCATCGGGAAGCGAAGCTTGACAAGGTTTGCACCCTTATAAAACGTCAGCTTCATTGCATCCCGCATCTTGTCTGCATTTGCAAGGTCGGATACGGATACCATATCGCCACGATAAGCATCTTTGAATGTAATGGGAGTATATTCATAGTTTTCCAAAACGGTCTTTTCAAAGTTTCTGCCGTATACGGAGTAGGAAAGGGAGAGCTCCTTGGGCGGCATATAGTCGCTATTATAAACCTCGCACCAGATCTCAAACTCACTGGTTTCCGGGAGAGGTCGCACGTATACGTCGGAAAGAAAGATGCGCGAGCGTGTTTCCACGAAAACGCCTTGGCAGATACCCGCTCCCGGAGGACAATGATGCCAGCCTGTTTCGGAATCGTCATAGCCCAAGCCCGTCGCGGCGTACATTTTGTCGCCCTCAAGACGGACGGGCATGGAGGTCGGACCTTGATTGCCGCCGTAAACGAAATCGTTTTTCACGGTAACGACGAGAACGTTTTCACCGTCACGGATATACGGTGTCGCATCAAATTCAAACGCGCCGAAAAATCCCTCGTGTGTGCCGAGGAGCGCACCATTGAGAAATACCTCCGCGATATAATCCACGCCGTCAAAATGGATATAGGTCGCTTTATCTGCCGTAGGCTTGACGGTATCAAATACGGTACGGTAATACGTGACCGTCGCGCCCGTCGGTCCGAAATAATACGGAACGTTGATGCGCGTCCATTCTCCCTCGCCGCGAAGCACGCGGGTGAAATCCGCGAAATCCTCGGGGGTAGCTTCTCTCATATCAAACGCTTTGAGATTCACCGTTTCGCGTGTGGAAACGGGAATCGGCGCGAGCTTTTGCATAAAGGGCGCATAGTGCGTTTTTAACGCTTCGATCTCAAAATCAAGCTCTTCTCGAGTACTGATTTTCGGATAAACTGCGGTCGGGGTATCGTTTTCGGGTCTTGTCAAAGGAAAGCGAACGCCGTTTTTCGGGGTCGGCTCGGGGAAAACGAGGGGCGCTCGTTTGGAACCGATGTCATTTGCGGCAATCGCGCCAAAATGGTCAGCCATAAAAAAACATCCTTTCATTTTTTCTGAAATTACAAAAACATTATTGCATGAGAATCGAAAAATGTCAATGATTTTGACACTTTTTTAGAAAAAATACCGTCTTACGCTTTACAGAAAACCCGATTTTTGATAAAATAATCATACATCTTTCAAAAAGGAACGAAACGTATGAAACAGAAAATGCTCATCATCGGCATCACCATGGCGGCGGCAGGAAGCGAAAAATCCTTTCTTTCCTTTGCTCGTCACGCCATCGATTACGATCAATATGAAGTAGACCTGCTCTTGGCGAAAAAAACGGGGGACTTCCTCTCACAAATACCCAAAAACATCCGCGTTCTGGAAATGGGCAAGGAGGGCGAGATCTTTCTCATCAACCGCGATAACGCCGCAAGGATCATTGCGCGGAGATACCTTTTGAAAAACCCCTTACGCGCCTTTTCCCTGCTCCCTCATATCATCAAAAGAAAAACGGCGAAGACCGCCGCCGAAAAGGATTTCGCTTCCAACCGTATGTGGTGTGAGCTTCTCAAAAAAATGCCTGCATGGGATACGGAATATGACGTGGCGCTTGCATATTGGGGCGACCATACGATGTTTTATATGTGTGATAAGGTCAAGGCGAAGAAAAAGATCGCATGGCTTCATTTTGATTACGCAAATCCTCCGCGAGAGGACGCACTCTATCTGCATTATTTCTCAAAATGTGACAAGGTCGTCACCGTTTCCAAAAAAATCGAGGCTTCTCTCAAACAGGCGCTCCCCGAAATCGCGGATAAGGTCATGACGATGGAGAACATCATCGACGCGGAGGATATTTTGCAACGCGCAAGCGAGCCTTGCGATCTTGCAGACGATTTTCAGGGTATCCGTCTTTTGACCGTCGGCAGAATCTGCCATCAAAAGGGCTATGACATGGCGATCCCCGCCATCGCGCGCCTTATTTCGGAAAAGCACGATATCAAATGGTATATCATCGGGGACGGGGAGGCAATAGATAAGGAAAATCTTCATGCGCGGATTCGGCAATATGGCTTACAGGACAGGGTCTCTTTTTTGGGAATCCGTCAAAATCCGTATCCGTATATGAAGGCTTGCGATATCTATCTCCAGCCGTCGCGTCACGAGGGAAAGCCCATTGCCGTGGAAGAAGCGAAAATCTTGCAAAAGCCGATCGTCGTGACGGATTATTCCTCGGCAAGGGAGCAGATGGCAGGATATCCGATTTATGAAATTGCAGAGATTTCGGAAGATGGAATTTACGGGGGCTTGCAGACGATGCTCAAGCGCATTGGAATCGTATAAGAAAAGCGGGGTTTACCCGCTTTTTTTCGTTATCCGTCCGCTTACGCCCCGCAAAACGACCGAAGACCCAAAAACTATTGCAAAAAAATTTTGTTTTCTGTAAAATGAAGATCGGAAGGAGGGATTCCAAATGAAATATCAAACCATTGTGGATAAGGAGCGCGAAGAAGAAGTTCTCATCTATGTGCATCAAAAAAACGAAGCCTCTCAAAAAATCGAGGCTTTCGTAAGCGGACTTTCCACAGAGCTTTACGGATATCGGGATAAAATATCGGTCAGGCTCTCTCCGTCGGAGATCCAATGCGTTACAATTCAAGACGGGAAAAGTTTCGCTATGACGCAAGACGAAACGTATCAGCTCAAGGAAAGGCTGTATATGCTCGAAGACGTTTTGGGAGATTCTTTTTTGAAGATCAATCAATCTTGTATCGCCAACATCCACAAAATCAAAAAATTTGACGCGACCTTTTCGGGTGCGCTCCTTGTCATCTTTCAAAACGGATACAGGGATTACGTATCCAGAAGACGTCTGAAAGCTGTGAAAGAAAGGATCGGATTTTTATGATGAAACAGTATGTACTTACATTTTTACACAGAGGGCTGATGTTCGGCGGCTTCGGTCCCATCATTCTCGGTATCATTTATTTTATCCTATCGCTGACGATTCCGAATTTTGCCCTGAGCGGCGCGGAGGTTTTGATCGCCATCGTTTCCATTTATTTGCTCGCGTTCATTCATGCGGGCGCAAGTGTTTTCAACCAAATCGAGAAATGGCCTCTCGCCAAATCTCTGTTTTGCCATTTCGCAACGCTTTATCTCGCATATGTCGGTTGTTATCTTCTCAACGCTTGGATTCCGTTTGAACCGATGGTCATCGTGATCTTTACCGCTATTTTTGCCGTCACTTATTTCGCCGTTTGGCTCACCGTTGTGTCTATCATCAAGGCGACCAGCAAAAAAATGAATCGCGCCTTGAAATAATTTGCAAAAGCCGACGCTTGCCATTGCTTTTCTCTCCGTTCTGCGATATAATAAAGATAGAACAGAGCGGGAGGGATTTCGTATGATTGATTTTGAAAACATTGAAAAATACAAAGAAAACAATCGCATCGAGGCGAAAAAGGCGGTCGGCGGTCTTCCCCACAGCATTTGGGAAACGTATTCCGCTTTCGCCAACACGCTCGGCGGTATCATTTTGCTCGGCGTCGAGGAGCACCCCGACAAGACCTTTCACACCGTCAAGCTCCCCGACCCCGAACAGCTCGTTGAGGATTTTTGGGAGCTTGTGAAAAATCCCAAAAAGGCAAGCGTCAACATTCTTTCCGAAAAGGACGTGACGATCGAAGACGCAGAGGACAGAAAGATCGTGGCGATCCGCGTACCGCGTGCGCCCCGCGCTCTCCGTCCCGTTTACGTGGAGGGAAATCCCTTGACGGGGACATACCGCCGAAACGGAGAGGGTGATTACCGTTGCACGCCCGACGAAGTCCGCAAAATGATGAAGGAATCCACGCAAAAGCCGATGCCGATCCCCGCGCAAAAGCAAGCGATCATCGTATATCTCACGGAAAAGATCACCGCCACGAGCGCGGAGATCGCCGACCTTTTGGATATTCAGGTCTCAGAGGCGGAAACGATACTCGCGGAGCTTTTGGCAAAGGAGATCATCATATCGGAGCATGGCAATTATAAACTGAAAGCATAAGATAACGCCCCTCGTTTGCGATAAGCAGACGGGGGCGTTTGTTATGCGATCACAAAAAGGCAATGATACATTCCGTCAGCAATACGCCGACGCAAGCCGTCACCGCCACGATGGTAAGGCTCTTACTTTTCAGCGATACGACGATCGCCGCCGCAAGTCCAACGGATGCGGACAGCACGTTTCCCGTCGCATAAAGCGCCGCGGGGAACGTCATTGCGGCAAGAACGGTATACGGGATATAATACAAAAACGAGATGGCAAATCGGTTTTTGAGCTTTTTTCGCATCAGCGCAAACGGAATGGCGCGGACAAGATAGGTCGAACCTGCCATGATCAGCAGATAAATCAGAAATTCCTTGGTATCCATTACGCCTCTGCCTCCTTTTTCGGAAAGAATATCGCACCGAGCACCGCCGAAACGATGGCGCAAATGCTGATGGCAAGTCCCGAAGAAACCTTATTCAAGTAAGGCAGATAATAGAATGCGACACTGAGTCCGACGGAGATACCGACCACGACAAGCAAGGTCTTTTCTATCTTGGTTTGCGGAACGATGATGGCGACGAACATCGCGTAAATGGCAATGCAAAGCGCATTCATGATGATTTCGGGCAGGATATTGCCGAGAAGCGCGCCCAAAAGCGTACCGAACGTCCAGCCGAAAAACGGCATGGTCGCAAGTCCGAGAAAATACAGTCGGGATACGCTTTTTTCCGTGCTGGCAACGGCAAAAATCTCATCGGTCATGAAAAAACCGAGAAGCCAGCGGAAGATACCCTTGAATTTTTCATCCGTTTTCTGCGAAAGCGAAACGGACATAAACGAATAGCGGACGTTGATGGTAAGCTGAGAGATGAGCATTTCCGCATATGCTCCGGGAAGCATCATCGTGCCAATGCCCGAAAGCTGTCCCGCAGAGGTAAGGGTCGTCATGGAGATGACGAGCGCTTGCCAAAAGTGCAGTCCCATGGAAACTGCCATGATACCGAAGCTGAACGATACGGGAAAATATCCAAGCCCGATCGGTACGCCTGCGCGAACCCCTCTCAAATATGTACGTTTTGCGTTCAATTTCCTGCTTCTCCCATATCCACGGCAACTTTTTTGAGCATTTCACGAATCGGAAGCTCATAGGGGCATCTGGTTTCGCAGGTACCGCATCCGATGCAATCCTTCGCGGTCGCGCTCATGGAGAAATAACGGGATTTCGCCCAATCCGCAAGACCATAATGACGAAGATAGTTTGCAAACAGGAAATTCGACGGGATATTGATCCCCTTTGGACACGGCGCACAGTATCCGCAACGGCGGCAGAAGGTCTGACCAAGCTCCCCTGCGATCTTCGCGCACGCTTCCTTATCCTCTGCGGTAAGCGCGCCCATATCCGCGGCGGCTGCGTTCTGATAGACCTCGTTTGCATCGCCCATACCCGGAATCGCAATGGTGCAATTCGGATTTTGGAGGATATACTTCATGGCAAGCGTGCCATCCTCGATATTACCGCCCGCAAGAGGCTTCATCGCAATAAACGCGATATTTTTCTCCTTGCATTTCTGCATGAGCGCTTCGCCCTGGTTTTCCACAATGTTGTAGGGAAACATCACGGTTTCGATCTTATCTTCAAATTCCGTGATCAGGCGTTCGAGCGCCTCCACGCCGTGTGCCGTTGCACCGATATGCAAGATCTTGCCCTCTGCTTTTGCTTCGAGAAGCGCTTGATACGCGCCATTTTCACCAAAGCAGGCCGCAAACTCCGCATCGGTCTTGATGTTATGGATCTGATACAGATCGATATAGTCTGTACGAAGATTCTGAAGGCTCTTTTCGATGTCGGCTTTCATGCCCGCGTAATCACGCGCCATCGTTTTGGTCGCCAAAATGAATTTTTCGCGTCTGCCCTCCAAAGCCTCTCCGAGATATTCCTCCGAAACGGTATAGCCGCGCGCAGTATCAATATAATTGATGCCCGTTTCCACGCAAGCGTCGATGACCTTTCGTGTACCCTCCATGTCGGTTCTCTGGATCGGAATACCGCCAAGCCCCACAACGGAAACGCGAAGTCCTGTTTTTCCAAGTGTCGTATATTTCATATTGATGATTCCTTTCTGAAACATGATACCCTTATATTATCCTTCTTTTTCCCCATTTTGTAAAGAGGATTTTGAAAAAAATACGCAAAAATTCAAGAAAACGCTTGACCCTTTCCCGCTTAGCGTTTTATAATAAGGATATGATATCATGTTTTGAAAGGAAAAGACGATATGAACATACAGGAATATATGAACGCGCTAACCGACGAAAATGAAAAACCGCTTGACAGGCTCGTGACAAACGGCGGATTTTGCGGTATCCTCAGAACCGTCGGCTGTGTCGGCGACAGCCTTTCCTCGGGTGAATTTGAAACGCTCGATAGGGAGGGCGGTCATCATTATTATGACGTTTTCGACTACTCGTGGGGACAGTTCATGGCGCGCGAGGCAGGCATCAAGGTCTATAATTTTTCCCGTGGCGGTATGAGCGCCAGACAGTATATGGAAACCTTTGCCGAGGAAAAGGACTTTTGGAATCCCGAGCTCAGATGCAAGGCGTATATCATCGCCCTCGGCGTGAACGATCTGCTCAATAATCACGAAACGCTCGGCTCGACAGACGATATCTGCCTTACAGACTATCGCAAGAACAAGCAGACCTTTGCGGGGCATTACGCCATGATCGTGCAAAGACTCAAGGAGATCGCGCCCGATGCGAAATTTTTCTTCATGACCATGCCGGAGGAACACAATCGAAAAGAAATCCAAGACCTCAAAAACGCGCACGCCTCCCTCATGTATGCCTTCGCGGAATTTTTCACCAATTCCTATGTCATCGACCTCAAGCGCTATGCGCCCGTTTACGACGAAGCGTTTAAGGAAAAATTTTATCTGAACGGGCATTTGAATGCCTGCGGTTACGCGCTGACCGCAAAAATGGTGCTTTCCTACATCGACTATATCATTCGCCATCATTTCGAGGATTTCAAGGAGATCGGTCTTGTAAACACACCTTGGAAAAATTACCCCAAGGTATAGACAAAACGCCCCTTTTGGGTGTATAATCAATCATAGAAATCGAAAATCGAAAGAAAGGACAGGTATCTTCCATGTATCAAATTTTGGAACTGAATCCACAGCTTGTTCCATATCAAAGCTATATCGACGAGCGCATGGCGCTTTATCACGAAGCCAAAGCCAAATTGCTCACAAAATGCGGTACGCTGAATGAATTTGCAAACGCGCATCAATACTTCGGCTTTCATCACGTCAACGGCGGTTGGTATTACCGCGAATGGGCACCAAGCGCAAGCGCACTCTATCTGACGGGGGATTTCAACGGTTGGGATCGAACGAGCCATCCGCTGACACGCTTGGAGGACGGAAACTGGGAAATCTTTCTCAAGGGCGAAAAGACGCTTTGGGAAGGCTGCCGCGTCAAGGTCGTTATCGAATCCGCACTCGGCACGGCTGACCGTATTCCGCTTTATGCGCGCCGCGTGGTGCAGGACAAGGAAACGACGAGCTGGTGCGCCGAGGTCATCGACGACAGCAAGCGCTTCCGCTGGGGCGACGGTGATTTCAAGGCAGAAAAGGACCTTTATATTTACGAGGCGCATATCGGTATGTCGCAGGAGGAGGGCAAGGTCGCTTCCTATCGCGAATTTACGGACGACGTTCTGCCCCGCATCAAAAAAGCAGGCTACAACACCATTCAGCTCATGGCGATCATGGAGCATCCCTACTACGGCAGCTTTGGCTATCAGGTATCCAATTTTTATGCGGCATCCAGCTGGTTTGGCAAGCCCGAGGACCTCAAGCGTCTTGTCAACAAGGCGCACAAAATGGGCATCCGCGTTCTGCTCGACCTGGTCCATTCGCACGCCGTCAAGAACTACAACGAGGGCATCAATATGTTCGACGGTACGGTCTGGCAATTCTTCCACGACGGTATGAAGGGCGAGCATCCCGCTTGGGGCACGAAATGCTTCAACTACGGTCATCCCGGTGTCATTCATTTTTTGCTTTCCAATCTGAAATTCTGGATGGAGGAATACCATTTCGACGGCTTCCGCTTCGATGGCATCACCTCTATGCTTTATCATGACCACGGTCTTGGCGTCAGCTTCGACAGCAACGATAAATATTTTTCCGAAAACACCCACACGGAAGCCATCACGTATTTACAGCTTGCAAACGAGCTGATCCGTGAGGTAAACCCCAACGCCATCACCGTCGCGGAGGATATGTCGGGTATGCCCGGTATGTGTCTTCCCATCAAGGATGGCGGTATCGGCTTCGATTACCGTCTTGGCATGGGTATTCCCGATATGTGGATAAAGACCGCGGAAAAGGACGATCTCGCATGGGAGATCGGTCAGATGTGGGGCGACCTTTGCTTACGCCGTCCCGGAGAAAACACCGTTGCCTATATGGAAAGCCACGACCAAGCACTCGTCGGCGATAAAACGATGATCTCCCGTCTTGCCGACGCGCATATCTACACCGATATGAAAAAGGATTGCCATAATCCCGAAATCGACCGCGCGACCGCTCTCCATAAAATGATGCGTCTTTTCACGCTTTCCGCAGGCGGTGAGGGATATCTCAACTTCATGGGCAATGAGTTCGGTCATCCCGAATGGATCGACTTTCCGCGAGAGGGCAACGATTGGAGCTTCCATTATTGCCGCCGCCAGTGGAGTCTTTCGGAAAATTCCGAGCTGAAATATCAGGGACTTGGCGAATTTGACCGCGATATGATCAAGGTTGCAAAAAAGAACGATCTTTTCTCTCAAAGATTTGCTGACCTTTGCTCCATTCACGAGGACAACAAAACTATTGCATATTATCGCAGCGGTCTGCTCTTTGCTTTCAACTTCCATCCGCACAACTCGTATACGAACGTTCTCGTGCCGATTCCCGCCAACGCCGATTATACCCTCGCGCTTTCGAGTGACGATATGGCTTACGGCGGTTGGGAACGCATTGCGCATATCAAATATCATGCAAAACGTATTGATGACAAGGATTATATCGAGCTTTATCTCCCCGCTCATACTGCCGTCGTTCTGAAAGAGGGACGCAGAAGAAAAATCGTTACCAAAAACGATAAATAAACCAAACATAAAAACGCTGTGGCGATGCCACAGCGTTTCTGTTTTCTTATTCCGCGATCACGAAGGTTACTTCGTAGGGGGTGGAAGCCATCTGGGATGCCTTGAGAGAAATGGTCAAGGTATCGTTTGCGGTAAGCGCACCCTCGGTCACGTTGCCCTCGGAGTCGGTGAAGATGAACTTGTTGCCGTCAAGGGTATACGTACCGCTTGCGGAGGAGCCGTCCATTTCGGTTTCGCCCATGGCGAACTTAACGGCATACGAGAACGCGCCGTCTGCACCGACGGTCGCGGTATACTGATAAAGGACCGTTCCTGCCATCGGGCTTACCTTTTCATAGGTCGCTTTGTATGTGCCCTGTGCGATGGTGTAGGTTTCTGTAGTTTCAGGGCCTTCGTCGCCCTTACCGTCTTCTTCGCCGCCCGTGGGGATATCACTTGCAAAGGTGAAAACGATATCGCCAACGAGTGCACGCTGAATGGTCGCCATGCCGTAGGGGAAATCTGCGGTCATTTTGAGCGTGCCGTCTTTCTGAACGACAAAGGTACAGGTTCTTTCATCGGTATAGGTCATGGTATAGCAGGTATCGGTAAGCGCGTAAGTACCTGCACCCTTTTCTTCATTCGCATCGTTTGCGAGAACGAATTTGCCATCGGAATCCAAGGTCAGAACAAAGTTCCATGTCATATTCATTTCGCCGCTGGCATAAGAGGAGGTCGCGGTATAAACGCCTGCCTTAAATTCGCCTTCGTTGACAGCGGGGACTTCGGGGGTCTCAGGGGCTTCCGTGGTGGTTTCCGCGGGAGTGGAATCGGTGGTGGATTCGGTATCGGTGTTACCGCAAGCGGTGGCGGTGAGCATCATACCGAGAATCAAAGCAAAAGAAAGAATACGTTTCATAATGATGATAACTCCTGATGTAAAAATAGATTATTTGTAATTCAAATGGCATCTTGCCATATGGTCCTCCGAAAGCTTGGCAAACGGAGGCAAGGGACTCGTTTGACAAAATTCGCACGCCTTGGGACAACGGTTCGCAAAACGGCAAAGGTCAGGTGGGTTAATAGGGCTTCGCGCTTCTCCCGAAAGAATGATGCGCTCGCGTTTCTTCTTCGGATTGACCTCCAAGATCGCAGACATCAAGGCTTCCGTATACGGACACGCGGGATTTTCAAAAATCTTTTCTGTCGCACCGCATTCCATGACCTCTCCGAGATACATGACCGCCATATGGTCGGTGATATGCTTGATGAGCGACAAGTTATGCGAAATGAAAAGATACGTCAATTCAAATTCCTCACGCAAGTCAAGAAGCAGATTGCATATCTGCGAATGAACGGACACGTCAAGCGCCGAGGTCGGTTCGTCGCAAATGATAAGCTCTGCATCGGAGATGAGCGCTCTGGCAATGGCGATTCTCTGACGCTGACCGCCCGAAAATTCAAAAACATAGCGGTCAAGGTCCGCAAGAGAAAGTCCCACCTTCTCAACGAGCGACGCCGCGCGGTCGCACAGGAGCTTTTCATTTCGCTCGCCTGCGATATAGAGCGGCTCGGAGATGATCTCCCAAACCTTAAAACGGGTATTCAGCGAGGAATACGGGTCCTGAAAGACCGTCTGCATATGACGGCGAACGTCCTTCCATTCCGACGCTTTCGTTTTGGCATCGATCGTATGACCAAAACATTCAATCGAGCCCGAGGTGATCGGAACAAAGCCGAGAATGGCATTGGCAAGCGTGGTCTTGCCGCATCCCGATTCCCCGACAAGACCGTAGATCTCGCCCTTTTTGATTTCAATATTGACATTTTGTACGGCGGAAAGTCTGTCTGCTTTGCCGAAGATATTTTTTCTGACCTTAAAATCCACGGTAAGGTCATTGGTTTTCAAAATTACTTCTCCCATAACTCCTCCGCGTCATAATAACAGCGCACTGTTCTGCCGTTTCCGATATCACGAAGTGGCGGCTGTTTCTTTTTGCAAAGCTCGGTGCAATACGAGCAACGATTGGAAAAATAACATCCGCTCGGCTTATGCATCGGGTGCGGAACGCTTTTCGGGATCTGCACGAAGCGTTCCACCCTTTCATCAATACCGGGGACGGTATCGACGAGCGCTTTCGTATAGGGATGCTTCGGATTTTCCAAAATCTCCTGCACCGTTCCCTCCTCTACGATCTTACCGCAATACATGACGTAAACGCGATCCGCCATTTCACGGACGACGCCGAGGTCATGGGTGATCATAAGCAGGGACATCTTTTCTTTTTCGCAACGCTCGGAAATGAGCTTCAATATCTGCGCTTGGATCGTAACGTCAAGAGCGGTCGTCGGCTCGTCTGCAATGAGAAGACGAGGCGAAAGCGAGGTCGCCATGGCAATCAGGATCCTCTGCTTCAGTCCGCCCGAAAGCTCGTGCGGATACTGACCCGCTCGCATCTCGGGGTCGGGGATACCGACCTTTTTCATCATTTCGATGCTATGGCGTCTTGCTTCCTTTTTCTTCATCTTCATATGATAGATAAAGACCTCGTCGAGCTGTTCGCCAATGGTCATGACGGGATTCAGAAACGTAGAGGGGTCCTGGAAGATCATTGCCATTTCCTCGGCGCGGAGCGCGAGCATCTCTGTCTCCGTTTTGGAAAGCAAGTCATGCGTTTTGCCGTCCTTGGAAACAAAGGTCAAGGCATCTGCCGTTATATAGGCGGGAGGGGTATTGAGAAGGCGCATACAAGCAAGGCTCGTTACGCTCTTACCGCATCCCGATTCCCCGACGATGGCAACGCGCTCACCCTCGCCGACGGTGATGGTGACACCCTCAACGGCGCGGACAAAGCCTTCACCTGCGCGGAAAAGAACCTTCAAATTTTGAATGTTAAGTACGTTCATGTTCGTTTCCCTCCCGCTTCAAATTCCGCTTTCAAAGCCTTCGCTTCGTCCGCGGTCATTTCCGTCATTTCCGCAAAAACGGCGTTTGCCGCTTCATAAGGGGTCGCCCCCTTATGACGGTTATCCTTTTTGCGCCTCATCTTCGGATTCAAAATCTCCTCAAGCGCATAGCCGATCTGCATAAAGCCGAACACGGTAATGAAGATGGCAACGCCGGGCGCAAGCACCCAAGCCCAAAGTCCCGACGTAAAGGCGCTCTCCTGCGCCGCAACGAGGATCTTACCCCAGCTCATGACGGAGGGGTCGCCGAGTCCGATAAAGCTGAGCCCCGCTTCGGCGATCATAAAGCCCGCGCAGGAAAGCGCGGTATTCATGATGAGAAGATGGGAAACGGAGGGCATGATATGTCGGAACATGATATAATTTTTGGAACCGCCCGCAAGCTCTGCCGCACGGATATAGTTCATATTCATGATGGAAAGCACCTGTGCGCGAACCATTCTCGCCGTGCCACACCAGCCGATGAGTGTGAAGATGGCAATCATCATGAGATAGCTCGAAGAAAGATTGCTCATGATCATCATAAGCGGTGTCGTCGGAATGACGAGCAGGACGTTGATGACGTTGAGGATCACGGCGGCACTGACCTTGCCGAAATAAGCAGAAACGATACCGAGCGTCGCGCCGAGAAGCGTTACGCAAAGTCCCGTTGTAATACCGATGATAAGCGAGATGCGCGCACCGTAAAGAATCTGCGTCAAGATATCGATGCCGTTTTTATCCGTACCGAGAAGATGCTCGGCGGAGGGCTTGGCAAGCCCGTTTGCAATATCGTAATCGTCAAGCGCATACGGCGTGAGCATCGGACCGAAAATCGCCGCCAAAACGACGATGCCGACGAGGATCACGCCAAGTCTGCCCTTTCGATTTTTCAGCACGCTCAGAAGAAAGCGTCCGATCTTTCGAGCCGCGGCGAAAATACGTGTTTTGATATTTTTCATTTCTTACACCTCTTTCACTCTCGGGTCGAATTTGTGGTAAACAAGGTCTGTGATGAAATTGCAAACGACGGTGATCACCGCGAAAAGAAGCAAGATCGCTTGCGAAAGCAGATAGTCGCCGTTGTTGCAGGCATCGAGCAGAAGCTGACCCATGCCGGGCCAAGAGAAGATCTTTTCCATCAAAACGCTGCCGCCCATCAGACCTGCCATCGACATACCGACGTTTGTGATCAGGGGCAAAAGCGCGTTGCGGAAGGTATGTCGGTACAGCACCACGCGGGGCGGAAGCCCCTTGGCGCGCGCGGTCAGGATATAATCCTCGTTCGTGACGGCGATCATGCTGTTTCGCACAAGGAGCGCATACGAGATCGAGCCCGAAAAGACGGAGATCATCACGGGGAGCGCCGCGTGATACGCAACGTCCATGATATCCGCAAACGGAACGGACACGAGAAGCGCCGCCGCCAAGGATATGGGGATCCCCGCAAAGATAAAGATGGTCTTTTTCAAAATGTATTTGAGCGCGACAAAAACGGCAAGCACCGCGACAAGCACGATGAAGAAAAGCGTGCCGTTCATCGAGAGCGTATAGCCCGCGGTCATCGCGCCGCGATACGGGAATATCTGATACGTGAACGCAAAGAGCATGACGGAAACGAGCGCCAGCCAAAAGGACGGGATCGCCGTCGTGATGCCCGAAAGACCGAGCAATATCTTGTCCGCCGCCTGGTCACGCTTTTTGCCCGCTACGGCACCGAAAATGATACCGATGATGACGGAAATGACCATAGAGGATACCGTCAAGACCATCGACCACGGAATACGGCTGAACATGACCTTCCAAACGGAATCCTTATAATAATGCGATTCACCGAAATCGAGCGTAAGGATTCTGACGAGATAGTCAAAATACTGCACGACCAGCGGATCGTTAAAGCCGTGTTCTTCCCGAATCTGCTCGCGCAAGGCGATGGCGTCCTCGGGAACACCTGCATAATACGGCTGTGCAGGATCGCTGAAAATCATTCTCGGAAGAAAGAAGTTCAGCGATATGATGATGAAAAGCACGAAAAGCGAGCTTAACACCTTTTTGAGATAATAACCTTTCATCGCTCTATCCTCCGATATCCATGAAGCTTACTGCACCTTATGCAGATAACGCATGGAATAGCTGTTCCAAATGGAAGAGCCTTCTACTTCTACCCAACCGTTCCATTTCTGAGAGGTATAGAACGTGATGGTGTTTTCCGCAAAGAGCGGAAGCTCAATGGTAAGATCCGCAATATATTTCTGAACCTCGCGGCAGAGAGCGTACTGCTCCTCGGTATCCGCCGCAAGCTCCATTTCGGAGATCATATCGATGAGCGTTTCATCGACGATGCCCGAATAGTTGAAAAGACGGACGGCATTGCCGCCGGGATATACGCTGTATCTTGCGCTATACATGAGGAGCTTATCTGCGGTAAAGGTGACGCTATTGACGATCATATCAAAATCGGGATTGTTCTGCTGCTTGATGTCGTCCGCATAGGTCGAGGTCGCTTGCTCGTATACGACGGTGATACCGATCTTCTGAAGCTGAGAGGCGATCGCTTTGACCGTCACCTCGTTGTCGGGCGTTGCAAATACGGTAAGCGTGATGCCGCGGCTGCCACTCTCATCCATCTGATAAGAGGTCGTATCAAGAAGCGCGTTTGCCGCATCCACGTCGGTCTTATGGTATACGTAAGCGCCGTTTTCGTCCACGTAGGCGTGGTCGTAATAATCCTGCACAAGGCAATCGCCGACAACGATGCCCATACCGTGAAGGACCTCATCGATCAACACGTTCTGGTCGATACAAAGAGAGATCGCTTCGCGGATCTCCTTGGAATAGCCGTTCCAGCCGCCTTCGCGGAAGGAGCCGTTTTCACCGACGTTGAAGAGAAGCGTCGTGACAAATTCATTGTTGACGGCGCAGATATTGACGGAATCGTACGTTTCATTGTTTTGTACCGCATACGCCTTGGAGGGCTTGACGGTATCCATCATGAGGTCAATGCTTCCCTCGCGGAGCGCATTGATGAGAACATCCTCATTGCTCATGAGGATAACGGAGATATTTTTGATGGGATCGCCCGCAAACATCTCCGAAAGGAGCGCCGCATCATAATTTTCGCGGAGCGTGACGGTGATGGTGCTATCCTCGATATAATCGCCCTCTGCAATGTAGTAAGCGCCCGTACCGACGGGGGAAAGGTTCTTTTCCTTGGCGGGGGTACGAATCGTTTCCCAGATATGCTTGGGAAGAATGACGATGGAATTGCAGATGGATTTCATCGAGGTATAATTGTTGCTCGCAAGGGTGAAGACAAAGTCACCGTCCAAGACCTCGCTCTCAAAATAATCGGTGAGGAAGTACGCCTGAGAGCCGAGAGAGCCTGCGTGTTTGATGATATAGTCAAACGTGAATTTGACGTCTGCCGCCGTAAAGGGTGTGCCGTCATTCCAGGAATGACCGTCCACGACCTTGAAACGGAAGCGCATCCAGTTTTTATTCGGAACGGTGAGAAGTGCGCGCGCCATAAATTCTTCTTCGGTTTCTTCGATGGCGTTGCCGTTCTCGTCAAAACCAAATTCAATGGATTCGCGCTCACATTGCTTTTTCCACTGCTCCTCCGTGGGGTCAAAATATTCATAGCCGTAAAGACTTCCCTCCTCCTTCGGAAGCGCGCCTTCGTATTCGAGAAGACCATCCGTAAAGGAAAGCGGATTCTTTGCGGTATCGGCAGGGATAAACTCACTGCCATCGGGGAACGTATAGGTCTTTCCCTCCTCATAGCCGACGGGTGTCGCTACACTGCCGAGAACAGTATGATAGAAAAGACTGACGAAAAAGGTGGAAGAGGATGCCGTGGAGGAATACGGGTTGAGGTTCTTCGGAAGCGCTGTCGTGCCGATACGGAAAGAATCGGCGTATTTATCCTGACGTCCGCCACAGGAAGCAAAAAGCGTTGCCAGAACCGCAAGGGCAAGGAGTACAGATACGAGCTTTTTCATCATATCAGTACGGGATCTGCGTGCCGAAGCCGATCTTATTTGCGGAGTTATCGAAGATCTCTTCTACGGTGAATTTGTATGCAGGGCGAGTTACCCAGCGTTCAATGTTCGGAACGTGGTAAACGTCGTGCTGTGCGTTGATGAACTGCTGAATGAGGGGAAGCTCAAAGGGAGATTTGGAGCCGAGCTCGTTATGCTCGCCGACAATTTCCATCTTGCCGCGTACCTCGTAAGAAAGCATCGGGGGCTGATAGAAAAGAAGCGTTGCTTCGGGGTTCACCTGATAGTTTGCCCAGCTATGCTTGAATGCCATCTCCACGCTGTAAATGTGTTCAAAATCGACGTTCTTTTCCGCTTCCTCGGAGTAAAGCCACTTCATGAGGAGCTTCAGACCTCTGTCGCTGTACGTTTTATCCTCGGGGTCATAGCTCTTGATGTGTTCCACGTAAGCCGCGAGTGCTTCTTCCAGATATTCGTCCTTCAAGATGAAGCCGATACCCTTGACGGAGCCGTTGAGTCCCGCAGGACCATTGCTGATGAATACGGGGTCGTGAGAGGTAAAGGAAAGGAAAATCTTTTCAGGGGTCATCATTTTGCCCTCTGCGAGAGATTTTACGGTGTTGCCGCGGGTTCTGTACGCCCAGTTAAAAAATCTGTTGAGTTCGCCTGTTTCAAGTCTTGCTCTATCCATGATAAAGTCTCCTTTTTATGTAATAATATTTTTGATTGTCTGTCAAATGGTTCGCTTATTTCACGCGGATAAACTCTGCGGCAGATGCGCGAACGGTGGTCTGTGCGATATTGAAGCCGACGGTCAGACCGTTTTCCGTAAAGCCCGTACCCTCGGACGTATAGCCTGCGGTCGCAACCGCGCCCTCGCCGTCCATAACGTCATACGAGAACGTGACCTTATCGCCGTCTACGGTATACGTGCCGTGGCTCATATCCCAAACGTGCATAACGGTCGCCATCTGCATGATGCTGACGTCAAAGGTGCCGTCCTCTTTCATATTGAGCGCATACGCATATACGGTCGCACCCATGCCGCTGACCTTACTCATATAGCCGACGTAAACGTCGCCATCCACAGAGGCAGGGGCGGTCTCATAAAATTTGACAGCGTTCGACGTCATCGACGAGATCATATAGAACGGTGTTTCAAAAATACCGTCGATGATCACGGCATCGGTAACGGTTTCGGATTTGCCCTCCGCATAGGTGTACGTAAAGCTGATGGTTTCATCAAATTCTTCGTTTTCGCCCAAGGTATAAGTACCCGTATAATGTGCGGTCTCATTTGCACCCATGCCCTCAAAGCCGACGTAAAGGTCGAGCGTACCGTCGCTCATCAGGTTCATGAGAACTCTGCCGCTCATTTGGGTCTCGTTTTCGCCCATGGAAACAGTTTTTTCGTAGCCCGCAACGAAGGAACGGGAAACGACTGCTTCTTTTTCTCCGCAGGATACGGAGAAAAGGCACGTCAGTGCAAGCGCGAGCGCAAGCACGCATGACAAGATTCTTTTCATAAAATACCTCCAAATGATCGGTTAGTTTTTTCTAACCGTTTTTGCTGACTTGATAGTCTTTCGTATTGTATCATGGTTTTATATGGCAGTCAAGAAGTAGCCATGGCTAACTTTTGCGGTAGCCATGGCTAACTTTTTAATCTGTTATCAAGTTTGAAAAAGATGTCCTTTTCCTCGTCACGCTTCCGTCATTCTGCCGTTTTCTACACGGTAGATGCGATCTGCAATCGCCATTGTGGATTCTCTGTGCGAAACGAGAATGATGCTCTTTTTCTTCTTCTGCTCGGAAAGCGCTTTCAGAATGATGCCCTCATTGATGCTATCCACATTGCTCGTCGGCTCATCGAGAAGAATCAGCTCGCTGCCCGAAAGAAAGGCGCGCGCAAGTCCGATTCTCTGCTTTTCCCCTGCGGAAAGATTATCGCCAAGCGCGCCCACACGGGTTTGATATCCATCGGGAAGTGTCATGATGAAATCATGCACGGAGGCAAGACGACAAGCTGAAATCAGTTCTTCTTCCGTTGCATCCTGCTTCGCAATGCGAAGATTATCCGCGATCGTTTCATCAAAGAGATACGTAACTTGGCTGACCATTGTGACGTTATCCAGCAAATTTTCGCTGTCAATGCGGTCGATATCGATGCCGTTGTAGCAGATGGAACCGCCCGATTTCTGCCAAAAGCGGAGCAAGAGCTTCAAAAACGTGGATTTACCGCATCCGCTTTCCCCGACGATGCCGATGATTTCACCCTTTTCGGCGTGCATTCGGATATCGCGGAGAATTTCCGTTTCACCGTCATAAGAGAACGAAAGGTCGGAAACGGAAAGATTTTCATACGCGACCTTCTCTCCGTTTTCCACAGGAATTACCACAGGCTTTTCGGAAAGCAGATCAAGCACACGATCGCCACTGGCAAAGGTCTGCGTGAGGTTGCCCGGAAGCGCGGAAATGGCGATAACGGGACCGAAGCTCGAAAAGACGGCAGTTACACCGATGACCATTTTTCCAAGCGTCAGGTCACCCGTATGAACAAGTAAAATGCCGACGGCAAGCGTTACCAAAATGGAAAGCGAAACGGAAAGCTCCGTGAATGCGGCGGCACGGGTGGTATCGTGCTTCATTTTCTTGGTTTCGCCAAGCAATATCTCCGAGCGGTCGCGGACTTCTTTTTCGCGTTCCTTGCCCGCTCCGTTCAAAACGATATCCTTGACACCTTTGATGCTATCCAGAAAATATGCGTTAAAGGAAGCAAATTCACGGCGGTAATGCACGCCCGATTCTTTCAGACGCGCGGAGGATACCATCGGTACGGCAATACCGATGAAAAGATACGCACCAAGCGCGACCAGCGCAAGATACGGACTTGCCACAACAGCAACAAACACCGTCACAAGCGCGGAAACGATAACGGCAATGCAAATGGGCGAAATCGTATGCGCGTAAAAAACTTCCAATGTTTCGATATCGGAGGTAATCATGGCAATAATACTGCCCTTTTGCTTGCTTTCCAGTTTGGCAGGGCAAAGAGTACGGAGCGCACCGAAAATCTTATCGCGCAAAACCGCTAAAAGGCGAAACGCAATATAGTGGTTGCTGTACTGCTCAAAATAGCGCAATGCACCGCGGAGCGCACCGCATCCGATGGCAAGCGCCACAAGTGCGCCATAGGAAAGAGAAATGGATTCCCCAAGAAATTTGGCGATGCCGAGCGCACCGAAAAGCGTGACACCCATGGCAGAAAGAAATCCAAGTGAGCCGTTGAGAACGGCAAGAATCATAATATACGCAAGACTGCCGAGCAGGAGAATCAGATTCGCCATGATGACGGCACCGTTGCGACGCAGTTTTTTCTTATTTTTCATGCGAATACCTCCTTTGCATAGCCTTCTTCAAGCGCTTTTTGCGCGGAATAGAGCTTTTCATAACCGCCCTTTTTCGCCATGAGCGATTCATGCGTACCGCTTTCTTTCAGTTCGCCATGCTCCATATAATAAATATGGTCAGAGGGAACGACATTTGCAAGACGGTGAGAAATCACGATGACCGCTTTTTTCGCGGAAAGCGCCTTGATGTTTTTCATGATGATGGCTTCGCTTTCGATGTCAATATTGCTCGTCGCTTCATCGAAAACATATATTTTTTTATCGGCAACCAGGCTTACCGCAAGCGCAAGGCGCTGTTTTTGTCCGCCCGAAATATTGCTTGCATCCTCGCTGATGACCTTACCCAGTCCACCGTTTTCACGGATAAACGATGCCAAATTGACCTTTTCAAGAGCGTCCCAAATCGCATCATCGGAAACGGTCTTATCCGCAAGATAGAAATTTTCACGCACGGATTGATTGAAAATATAAGTATTATAGCTAACAACGGCAAGATGCTCGTAATACGATTCTCGCGTGACCTCCTCGGCTTTTTTGCCACCGACGGTGACAAAGCCCGCTTTCGGACGGTATGCGCCGATAATCATATTGACAACGGTGGATTTTCCGCATCCGCTTTCACCGACGATGGCTGTCATACCGCGATCGGCAAATTTCATGCTGACGTTTTTGAGAACATCGCGTGTACCGTCATAAGAAAAGGTGACGTTGCAAAGCTCGATTTCATCGCCCGTAAGCGCCTCTTCACCCCAAACAGGGTCGGGTGTATCCAGCAAGGAAATGATCTTACGTCCTGCGCTCGCGCCGTTCATGGCAACGTGAAACGCACTGCCAAATGCACGCAGAGGCAGGAAAAATTCTGCCGCCACAAGAATGAGGAAAAGCGCCGAAACGGGAGAAAGTCCGCGATTCACCACAGACATCACAGCAAACGCGATGCCAAGCCCCGCACCACCGTATGCAACAAAGTCCATGATCGTCGTGCTGGCAAGCTGCATCACCAACACTTTCATGGTAATTTTACGAAATTCTTCTGCATTTTCATTCATTTTTTCATGCTGTCTTTGGTCTGCCTTAAAAATCTTCAGTTCCTTGAGTCCCTGTACGCTATCGAGAAAGCTATCGCCCATGGAGGTATATTTACCCCAATATTTCGCAAAAATCTTCTTTGCGTATTTGGATACCGCGATGATGGAAACGGGAATAAGCGGTACACAAGCAAGAAGCACCGTTGCCACACGCCAATCTATCGGCAAGCAGATAAAAAAGAGGATAAACGGTGCCAGCATGGAGAAGAAAAACTGCGGAATATATGACGAATAATACAAATCAAGCTGTTCCACCCCCTCCATAGATACCTGTGTCAATCCCGCCATGCTCATGCCATCTGTTGAACGGACACCAAGCTTTACAATTTTATTATATACACGCTCGCGCAGATCCTTTTTGACGTTTCTGCCAAGAACATCCTTGATATTCCCCGCAAGTCTTGTCGCAACATAGCGAACTGTCATACAAATAACGGCACCCAAAGCGGGATACAAATAGGAAATCGTCTCTTTTCCGTTTGCAAGCAAAAAAATCGCCCAGCAAATACAAGCGGTAACGCCGATATTTGCGATAAGCCCCAGAACCATCGCAGCAACCGCCATAAAAATATATTTTTTGTTTCCGCCAAGCAGGCGGAAGAGTTCCTTATCAATCATGGTCTTCTCCTCTTTTCGTTATATCTGTTGTTTCTTCGCGCTCGGTAAATTCCGCGATCTTGCGTCGGCTGATGTCGCTGATGGCACACGCCGCGCCAAGTGCGTCCTGATACGCAACCTCACCCGGCGTACCGCAACGCTCCTCCAAATGCTTGCGAAGAAAATTCACCGTTACCATGTATTCCGCAAGCGTCGTTTTTCCCTTTTCCGTCATCACGACCTTGTTCTTTTCGTTGCGCTTGATATATTCGCTCTTTTCCAAACGCTCGATGGCGCGATAAACGCTCACCTTGGTCACGCCGACCATTTCTGCAATATCCGTCAGCTTTACGCCGTTTTTTCCATCGTCAAGTCCGCTTGTTGCAATCAGATACCGCAATTCCGCTAATGTCATAGATACCTCCGTTTTCAGGTTAGCACATACTAACTCATCAACAAAAGAAACCGCGTGCTTTTTCCGAACACGAAAAAAACACACTCTTTTGTAGCATTGTTTTTGCACAGTATAGCATATTTTTCACATTTTGTCAAGGAGGTCGTTAGGGATAGACTAACTTTTTCTGCCCATATATTCGTATCGCCCGCCCCTGTACGAGCAAGGGCGGGCGTTTTTTTATCAATCAACGAAATCGAATACAAGGTCATAGAGCGCAACGGTGTCGCCATCGGCAATACCAAGCTCGCGCATCTTCTGAATGATGCCCTTTTCTCGAATCATCTTTTCAAAATACATGAAAGATTCGCGGTCGTCAAAGTTGATACCGCTCATGAGCCATTTCAGCCATTCGCCCTCAACGACCCACGTATCGCCTTCCTTGGTGGCGGTGATCTCGTCGGGCTGCTTGGGTTCTTCGATGACCTCCTCGTATTCGGGCTCGTAGATGGTCAGCGGAGGCAATTCCTGAAGCATCTCATACACCTTACGGCAAAGGGGTTTTACATTGACACCCGATGCGGCGCTGATGTATACGACCTCATAGCCGAGCTCTTCGGCAAAGGCTTCGAGGCGCGCTTTGGTTTCTTCTTCGGTGTCGGGGTCAAGGATATCGCATTTGTTTGCGGCAATGATCTGCGGACGGTCTGCGAGGTCATCGCTGTATTTGCGAAGCTCCTCGTTGATCATCTTGATATCTTCGATGGGGTCGCGTCCCTCGGAGCCGGAGATATCGACGACGTGAACGAGAAGTCTGCAACGGTCAACGTGGCGCAGGAAGTCGTGTCCAAGACCGAGTCCCTCAGATGCGCCCTCGATAAGACCGGGGATATCCGCCGCTACGAAAGCGTGTCCGTCGTCAACGGAAACCACGCCGAGCATGGGGGAAAGGGTCGTGAAGTGATAGTTTGCGATCTTCGGGCGAGCCGCGGAGATCATGGAAAGGAGCGTGGATTTGCCGACGTTGGGAAGTCCGACAAAGCCGACGTCCGCGAGCATTTTAAGCTCGAGGATAATCTCCTTTGCTTCGCCGTCAAGACCGTTTTTCGCAAAACGGGGCGCGCGGCGCGTGGGGGTCGCAAAGTGACGGTTACCCCAACCGCCTCTGCCGCCCTTCGCGGCGATAAAGGGCTCGCAACGGCTCATATCCTTGATGACCTTGCCTGTTTCGGCATCGCGGATGACCGTGCCGTCGGGAACGGGAATGATGAGGTCCTCTGCGGTCGCGCCGTGGAATTTCGCGGGCATACCGTCGCCGCCGTTTTTGGCGACGAATTTCTTACGGTTGCGGAAGTCGAGAAGCGTATTCGTGCCTTCGTCGATGACGAAAACGACGTTACCGCCATGACCGCCGTCACCGCCGTCAGGACCGCCGTATGCAACGTATTTTTCGCGTCTGAAGGAGATACAGCCGTTGCCGCCGTCTCCTGCTTTGATGTATATTTTAACGTGATCGTAAAAATCTGCCATATCAAAATCTCCTTTCAAGAGGTTTTATCAAAGGTATTGTATCATACTTTTTCCATGCCGTCAAGATATCTTTTTGCTTCTTTGCGCGAGCGGAAAATATGAATTTCCGCATTTGCTCCCTCTAAGAGCGCCAAAATGCCTGCGCGTTTCTTTTTTCGGAAATTCCAAACGAATTTCAGAAACTCCAAATCGAAGCGCTCGGGACAGCCCTCCGCCATATCCGGTCGCGTTTTGCCAAGGCTTCCGAGAACGCGACGGACAACGCCGAAAAAGCACACGAGGCGCGGATAATCGAGATAAAAGACGGTATCGCATTTTTCAAGACGCATGGGGATCGTTCTGCTGTAATTGCCGTCGATGATCCATTCGTCCTTTCGGAGTACATCCTTAATTTGCGCATCAAGCTCGTCTTTGCTGACATTCACCCAGCCCTCGCGCCAAAACATTTTATCTAAATGGTAAAGCGGAAGCCCCGTTTTTTCGGCAAGCGCAAAGGAAAACGTGCTTTTTCCCGCGCCCGGCGAGCCGAGAATGATGATTTTTTTCATAAATTATACCTCTCCCGCCATTTTGAGAAGCGTTTCCTCGTCGATGATGGCAACGCCGAGATTCTGCGCTTTCGTAAGCTTTGAGCCTGCCTTTTCGCCCGCAACAACATAAGTTGTCTTAGAGGAAACGGAGGAAGATGCTTTTCCGCCGTGGCGTTCGATGATGGCGGAGGCTTCATCACGGGAAAGATTCGGAAGCGTGCCCGTGAGAACGAAGGTCATGCCCTCGAAAATTTTATCCGCCTTTTCGACCTCATAGGTCGTCATAACACCGCACGCTTTGAGCTTTTCGACAAGCTCGATGGTCTGCGGATGCGCGAAGTAATCGAGAACGCAATCCGCTGTGATCTCACCGAAATCGGGAATGGCGACAAGGTCTTCCCTCGTCGCTTTTGCAAGCGCATCGATCGTACCGAAGGCAGTGGCGAGCGCTTTGGCGGCTTTTTCGCCGATGTTGCGGATACCGAGCGCATAAATGAGGCGGTCAAGTCCCGCTTTTTTGGAGGCTTCGATGGCGGAAATGAGGTTGTTCGCGGATTTTTCGCCCATGCGTTCAAGATCCTTCAGTTTTTCCGCTTCCAAACGATAAAGGTCTGCCACGTCGGAAATGAGCTTTGCATCGAGAAGCGATTTGACGACGGCGGGACCCATACCGTCGATATCCATAGCGTCGCGGGAAGCAAAATGCGTGATGCTTCGTTCGAGCTGGGCGGGACAGTTGGGATTCGTGCAACGTGTCGCGGCTTCGTCGTCCTTCATGACGGGTTCGCCGCAGGAGGGACAGGCTGTCGGCATTTCATAAGGCACGGCGTCCTCTGCGCGGTCCTTCATCTCCACGGAAACGACCTCGGGAATGATATCCCCCGCCTTTTGCACGTAGACGGTATCACCAAGACGGATATCGCGCTCGCGGATAAAATCGATGTTATGGAGCGTTGCCGCGGAAACGCTCGTACCCGCAAGGCGGACGGGAGAAAGGATCGCTTTCGGGGTCAAAACGCCTGTTCTGCCAACCTGAATGACGATATCAAGAAGCTTCGTCGGCTTGCGTTCGGGCGGAAATTTATAGGCGATCGCCCATTTGGGAGTGCTGGTGTTTTCGCCGATCTCAATGCGCTCCGCAAGGCTGTCGCATTTGATGACCATGCCGTCGATATCATAAGGAAGATCATCGCGCAGACTGCCGAGCTTTTCGATATGCGCGATGATCTCATCGGCGGTCTTCGCGCGGATGCGGTCGGGAATGACGTGGAAGCCCTCGCGTTCGAGGTAGTCAAGCCCCTCCATATGAGAGGAAAATTCCTCGCCGTCCACGCGCTGAATATTGAATACCATGATATCCAGCCCGCGGGAGGCTGTGATTTTGGAATCGAGCTGGCGGAGAGAACCTGCGGCGGCGTTTCGGGGGTTGGCAAAGAGCACTTCGCCGTTTTCCTCGCGCTTTTGATTGAGCGCTTCAAAATTTTTACGGGGCATATAGATCTCGCCGCGCACCTCAAGGAGCGGGAGCGCATCGGGGAGAGAAAGCGGAATGGTCTTGACGGTCCTCAGGTTTTCCGTCACGTTTTCGCCCGTGTTGCCGTCACCTCGCGTCGAACCGACGGTAAATTTTCCGTTTTCATAAAGCAAGGAAACGGAAAGTCCGTCAATCTTCGGTTCCACGGAGAAAATGGTGGTGTGACCAAGCGCTTCCTCCGTTTTTCTTACGAAATCGTAAATTTCCTTATAAGAGAACACGTCGGAAAGGCTGCCCATGCGGACGCTATGTGTCACCTTTTCAAATTTATCGAGCGCCGCGCCGCCGACGCGCTGTGTGGGAGAGTCGTCCGTTCTGAGCGCGGGATACTTATCCTCCAAGGCGACAAGCTCATAGAATAATTTATCGTATTCATAGTCGGAAATTTCTGGCGCGTCTTGGACGTAATATAATTTAGAATGATAATTCAGGGTATCCCTGAGTTCTTGGATGCGTTTTTCTGCATGTTTCAGTTCGGACATGATAGACCTCCGTTTTTTGAAATATAACGAAATTATTATATCACATTTTTTTCGATTTGTCTTCTCTTTTTTGTAAAATCCTGCGAAATACTTGAAAAAACTGATAAAATATAGTATAATGAAAAGAAAAAGCGAGGAATATGCTTATGATGAAAAAAATGCAGGTCGACCGTTTTGAAGAACATCTTGCCGTTCTTACCGATGACGATATGAACATTTTGAACGTTCCGAGGGATTTCTTCTCCTTCGAGCTTCACGAGGGTGATATTCTGGCGCTTGAATTCGAGGGAGAAACGCTCGTTTCGGCGCATTTTCTCGCGGAAGAGACCCAAGCGGCAAAGGCAAGGACGAAAGCGCTCATGGATCGAATACGGAACAAAAAGAAACGTTCATAATGCATCAAAGAGAAGCACTTACAAAGTGCTTCTTCTCCTTATTTAGTCATGTTGACTATACACAACCTGTTTTTGTAACATTTTCTTGTCAGTTCTGAATTGAAATATCTCTTGACATATTTTTGATTGTATGTTATACTATTTTTTGATATGTTTTATTTCATTTTGATACAAAACAAGAAAATTCTTTCACAAGCAGGAAGGAATGTCTATGAAAACCAAAACCATTCTTATGGAAAAAATCAAAGAGTCCGTGGCATCCGTCCTGCCCGTGGCTCTCATCATTCTGCTCTTATCGCTGACGGTGACGCCTCTCCCGAACTCCATTTTCATCTCGTTCCTTTTCGGAACCTTTACCATGATCTTCGGGCTTGGTCTTTTCACGCTCGGCGTTGACAAATCCATGACACCGATGGGCGAGCACGTCGGTGCGACGATCACCAAATCCAAAAAGCTTTGGCTGGTCATCGTCGTTTCGCTTTTCGTCGGTACGCTCGTGACTGCGTCCGAGCCCGACCTCACGGTCCTTGCGGAAGCGATCCCCGCCATCGATACCACGACGTTCATCTGGGCTGTTTCGATCGGTGTCGGCGTTTTCCTCGTCATCGCGGTGCTTCGTATCATCTTTGCCATCAAGCTCCGTTATCTGCTTTTTATTTCCTACGGCATCATCTTTTTGCTCGCGGCGTTCGTTTCTCCCGACTTCCTTTCCGTTGCGTTTGACGCGGGCGGCGTGACGACGGGTCCTCTTACCGTTCCCTTCATCATGGCGATGGGTGTCGGTATCGCCTCCATTGCCTCCGATACCTCGGAATCGGGCGACAGCTTCGGTCTGATGGCGCTTTGCTCCGCAGGTCCCATCATCGCCATCCTCGTTCTCGGTCTTGTATACAGCGTTGACGGCGGTACTTATACCCCCGAGATCATCACGGAATTTGCCAATTCCCGCGAATTTGGTATGCAATTCCTCCACGAGATCCCCCACAAACTCATGGAAGTCGCAACGGGTCTTTTCCCCGTCGTGATCTTCTTCTTCGTGTTCCAAGCCATTTTCAACAGACTTCCGCTCGATAAGACCTTGAAGCTCATCGTCGGCGTCATCTACACCTACGTCGGCATCGTGCTTTTTCTGACAGGCGTTTCCATCGGTTTCTTCCCCGTCGGCAGCTATATCGGAGAATCTCTCGGCGGTTCTTCCTATAAGTGGCTCCTCATTCCCATCGGTATGCTCCTCGGCTACTTCATCGTTTTGGCAGAGCCTGCCGTTCACGTTCTTGAAAAGCAGGTCGAAGAGATCACCGCGGGCTCCATCTCTCCCAAGATGCTTCGCGCAGGCATGTCCGTCGGCGTTTCCATCGCGGTCGGTCTTGCGATGTTCCGCGCACTCACCGGGCTTTCGATCCTTTGGTTCGTCGGCTTGGGTTACGCCATCGCGCTCGGTCTTTCCTTTATCGTTCCCGAGGTCTTTACCTCCATCGCGTTCGACTCGGGCGGCGTTGCCTCCGGTGCCATGACCTCCACCTTCCTCATGCCTCTTGCCGTTGGTGCAACGTACGCCGTCGGCGGTAACATCATGACGGACGCCTTCGGTCTTATCGCCATGGTCGCGCTCCTTCCCCCTATCACCATTCAGATCCTCGGTCTGATCTATCAGATCAAGACCAAGCGCGCAGAACGCATCATGGAAGCTCCCATCGAAGAAGGCGGCGATATCATCGAAATGACACCTCCCCCAGCAGAACCCACCTCCGAAAGCAAAACGCCCGCAGAAAAAGTCTGCGGCGGCGGACAGGCTTCCGAGGATTATTCCGATATCATCGAATTTACGCTCCCCTAAACGGCGAAGAAAGGAATACTCATATGCAAAACTTATATTGGTTCATCACCATTTCCAGACGCGCCGATTCCGACACGGTAAGCGAGCTTTATCAAGAACTTGAAGTCCCCCGTCTGTATAGCTCTCTCGCTTACGGTACGGCAAAATCTACGCTCCTTGACCTTTTGGGTCTTGAACAATGCGAAAAGGTCGTTCACCAGACCGTCGTTACCCACAACAAATTACACGAACTGATCGCGGCGCTCGAAAGACGCTTGCAGATCGATATGCCGGGACAGGGCATCGCGCTCGCCGTTCCGCTTGCAAGCATTTCCAACAAAAAAACGCTCGATTTCTTTTCGGGCGGTCATGCGGAGGATGAAATGACAGAACAAAAACAAATGAATCCCCGTGCGATGGAGCTGATCATCGCCATCTGCAACAAGGGACACACCGAGGACGTAATGGAGGTCGCCCGCGCGGCAGGCGCAGGCGGCGGTACCGTTCTCCATGCAAAAGGAACAGGCACGGAATTTGCTGAAAAATTCTACGGACTCCACCTCGTGGACGAAAAGGAGATCATCTATATCGTTGCCAAAAAGGATCTCCGAAACCCCATCATGCAGGCGATCTCCGAGGGCGCAGGTCCCGGAACCAAGGCGCACGCGCTCGTGTTCTCTCTCCCCGTAACGGACACCGCAGGCTTCCGCTTCTACGATGAAGAAGCCGCTGTCAAGCCCGAAAACGATTACGTAAATTGAATCATCCGAAATCCCCGTTCTGCGGGGATTTCTTCATATTTCATTATATTCAAGCCAAAATATTTGCAAATATTTCAAAAAAGAGCGAAAAAGCTATTGACAGAAGCGTTTTTTTGTGGTATTCTGTTAGTACCTCTGCGGATGCACCAAAATCGGTTTTATCAAGCGTCCGATATGAGGGAGGTACGAAAAACGAACCGAACGAAAACAAAGCGCGACGAGGTCTTTTGGATTATCGTCCATCTTTTGTTTTTCTTCGCTTCTGTTTTCAAATTACAAACAGAGGCTTTTTTTGAGTCTCAAACTTTTACAGGAGGTGCCGAAATGCGCGTCAAAATCACTCTCGCCTGCACGGAATGCAAGCAAAGAAACTATGACACAACCAAAAACAAAAAGAACGATCCCGACAGACTTGAAATGCAGAAGTATTGCAAGTTCTGCCGCAAGCACACGCTTCACAAGGAAACCAAGTAATTAAAAAATTCTAAGCCTTTCCCGCATGAGAAAGGCAGTCAGGAGAAAAACATGGCAGAAACAACAAAAACCAAAAAGCCGAGCATCTTTTCCAGAATCAAAAAGTTTGTAAAAGATTACAAAAGTGAATTCAAGAAGCTCGTATGGCCCACGCCGAAACAGCTTTTGAAGAATTCTGCTGTCGTACTCGTTTCCGTTATCGTCGTTGGAGCATGTCTCGCTTTGGTCGACTTCGGTCTGAACAGAGGTATTTTCCTTTTCAAGGACTGGATCGATCTTATCCGCCCGGTATCGTAATGAGCAAAGGTGGGAAAGCAAATGAGCGAAAATGCAAACACAGCCAAATGGTATGTCGTCCATACCTATTCGGGCTATGAAAACAAAGTCAAGACCAACCTTGAAAAAATCATCGAAAACCGCGGTATCTCTCATCTGATCACAGATGTCAAGATCCCCGTTGAACTCACGACAGAGACCACCTCTGCCGGCGTTACCAAGGAGACCGAATCCAAGATCTTCCCCAGTTACGTCTTCGTGAAAATGGTCATGACAGACGAAACATGGCATATCGTTATGACGATCACCGGAGCCACCGGCTTTGTGGGACCCGGTTCTCGCCCCGTTCCGCTTACTGATAAAGAAGTCGAAGCGCTCGGCGTGGAATCCGCCGCAAAAACCGCGACGACCACAGCTTTCAAGGTCGGCGACAGCGTCAGCATCAAGAGCGGTCCCATGACAGGATTCATCGGAACCATTTCGGAAATTTCGCCGGACCTCAAAAAGGTTACGGTTATCGCGTCCGTATTCGGACGTCAGACGCCCGTTGAGCTTGATATCACAAGCATCGCGGCGGAAAACAACTAGGCATTGTTTGAAAAATAAAAATTGCACAAATCTCAAAAAAATAGTATAATAGAAGTATGGCAAAACGATATGAAGTAACAACAAGCGAGTGGAACCGAATCAAAGACTATCTGCCACCGGAGCGAAGCGGTCAGAA
>JAGBCV010000045.1 GCA_017937845.1 Clostridia bacterium
GCTGCTAAATCGTAAAAATGGTCTTGAAAAATTTGTTGTATGATCGTCATATTACAATTATATCACAAAAGAAAAGCACCCTCAACCCCTCATGATTGAGGGGTAGGGGTGTTGATGTGGCGTTAGCCACTTTTTTATTTTTGAAAAATCTTGTTCCAATCGCCTATAAAAAGCATTTATTTGCTTGCCCACTCCGTGAGCTTCAAAAGTCCTTGCTTGCTTCCGCAGAGGAACAGAATATCCTGTTCCTTAAACGTATAGCCCGGTTCGATATTCTGAATGACGGAAGCGCCGTTTTTGATGGCGATGATATTCAGCCCGTATTTTGCGCGGAGATTGAGGTCCACGACCGTTTTGCCGATGGCTTTGCTTGGAATGAGCATTTTGGAAATGTTGATCTGCTCACTGAGCTGAATGAAATCCAGCACGCGAGCGGTTTCAAGGCGATTGGCAAGACGAAGCGCCATATCACGTTCGGGATAGACGACCTCTGCGCCGAGCTTTTCCAAAATCTGTCCGTGTTCTGCGCTGGACGCCTTGGAGATGACCTTGGGGATCCCCATGCTGACGAGGTTGAGCGTCGTCAAAATCGACGTATCGAGATGATTGCCGATGCAAACGATCGCCACATCGCAGTTTTGGATACCCGTTTCAAACATCGTATTTTTTTCTAAGTTTTTGACAACGTAAGCATTTTCGGTATATTCACGGATCGCGCGAATCTTTTCTTCCTCACGGTCGAGAACGATAAGCTCTGCGCCATCACGCGCAAGCTCCTCTGCAAGCGCTTGCCCGAATTTGCCAAGACCGACGATGCCGTATATCATTTTATCATTTTTGGATTTATTAAACATAATTTCCTCTTTCTTGGGGATTGCCCATTAACCGATTGCAAGGTTGCCGTCGGGATATTTGACGTTTTCGCCGTCTGTGAAATGCCAAAGGGTGATGACCGTCAGCGGTCCGATGCGTCCCGTATACATGATCAGCATGGAAAGGATTTTTGCGGCAGGACACAGCTCTGGTGTGATGCCTGTGGAAAGACCGACTGTTCCGAAGGCGCTCGTCATTTCAAAAAGCGCATCCATAAACGTGATATCGGGTTCTATACATAAGAGCAGATACGTAGCGGTCATGACGATGGAAAGCGCCAAAATGGTGATGACAGATGCTTTTTTGAAGGCTTTTTTGGGAATGGCATATCGAAAAGCCTTTTCCGATTTGTTGGTCGCCGCCGATTTGATGCCTTGGATCAAAACGAAAAACGTACTGGTCTTGATACCGCCGCCCGTCGAACCTGGAGAAGCGCCGATGAACATCAGAATGATGACGGCAAATAATCCCGCATTGGAAAAAGAGCCGATGGGATAAGATGAAAAGCCCGCGGTTCTGGCGGAAACGCTATGGAAAAATGCGCCGAGCCACGTGATATCCTCGGTCATTTTCAAAAGCAACGTGCCGACGAGGATCAAAATGGCGCTGACGGAAAGCACGACCTTGGAGTGCATGGAAAGCAGTTTCCAACGGCATTTGCTTGTCCATAGCTCACGAATGACGAGAAAGCCGATACCGCCGAAGAAGATCAGAACGGCAGTCACGATATTCAGCAGGATATCGTTTTGATAGGCAGTCAGATTTTGATAATTGCCGAGAATATCAAAGCCCGAATTGTTAAATGCGGCGACGGAATGGAAAAGGGAAAGTCCGATGGCTTTTCCGAGCGGGAAATCCCGAATGAAAACGAGAAAGCTGAAGCACGCGCCGAGAAGTTCAAAGATCATCGTCGTGATGAAAATATCACGCACAAAGGACATGAGTCCGCGCCCCGTGTCAAGATTCAAGGCTTCTTTGATAAGCGTTCGTCCCTTGATATTCATTTTCTTTCGCATGGCAAGAATGATGCCCGCGCCAACGGCGGTAAGCCCAAGACCGCCTATTTGAATGAGGAGCGCCAAGAAAAATTGTCCGAGCGGGGTAAAGGTATCGCCTGCATCAACGGCGATAAGTCCCGTTACGCAAACGGCGCTGGTCGAGGTATATAGCGCATCGATGTAATGCAGGTCTACGCCTTCCTTGACACTGCATGGCAGATACAAAAGGATCGAGCCGAGCAGAATGAGAAGCGCAAAGCCGAGCGCGATGATGCGAGGGGATGAAAGTTTTTGAAATCGTTTGAACATGGTTTACTCACTTTGCTTAGAATGGATCATGCTGTATATACAGAACATAGTTCCATTATAACCCAAAAACGCCCTTTCGTCAAGAGCACAGCGGTTGAATCGACAATGTTCGTCAGAAAGATAGCAAAGAGTACAAAAATAAAGCAGATTCTACATCATTCCGAGGGTTTCGTTTGTGAATTTTTCTTCACATACGGAAAAAATCTTGTAAGGTCATGGGCTTTGTGATATACTGATATCATAAAACCAATTTTGGAGGAATCTATGAATTTTACAGAAATTGCAATGAACCGTCAATCCTGCCGCCGTTATGACGCGGAAAAGCCCGTTGAGGCGGAAAAACTAAGCGCCGTTTTGGAAGCAACAAGACTTGCGCCCTCTGCCTGCAACGGTCAGCCGTATCATTTGACCGTTTGTAAAGGAGAAAAGGCGAAGGCGGTCGCCGAAATGACAATGGGCATGGGCATGAATAAATTTGCCGCAGACGCGCCCGTTGTGATCGTCATTTCTGAGGAAAATTACGTTGCCAGCGCCGCGCTCGGCGCAAAGGTCAAGGGAAACGATTATCGCTCCATCGATATCGGTATCGCTGCCGCTTATCTGACCGCGGCTGCCGCTGCCGAGGGGCTTGGCACTTGTATCCTCGGCTGGTTTGATGACGGCAAGATTCGCGAGCTTTGCGGACTTGATAAGCCTGTCCGTCTTGTCGTGACGCTTGGCTATGCAAAACAGGACGATATACTTCGCACGAAAAAGCGCAAGGCGCTTTCGGAGCTTGTGACGGAGATGGAATGAGAGGAGGATTACGATGCTGGAGCTGAAAGAATGTTGTAAGGTGCCGTTTCCCGAGAAATTGACAGAAGCCTATGAGATCGGAAAGGATGCTATTTTTGCCAACGTCAATGCTTCTAAGGTTTTGAAGATGATGGCGCGCTTTATTGAATTGCATGAAGAGCCCCTCTTTTTGATTTTGGAGATCCCCGCGCAAAAAGAGGAGAACGATAAGGCAAATGATATTTTGAATGATATCTATTATCTCGATGGCTGCAACCAAGAAGAAGCGCTCGACATTTTGGATGCCGTCGGAGATTTTTTGGTAAAGGATGGGCTGAATACCTTTGGCTTTGCAGGACACAACAGCCATGAAGAAATTCTCTTCGGAAAATATAACGTGATGACCATTTATACCCGCAAGCCCGAAGCATACCGTGCATTTTTTGCGGAATTTTCCATTCCGCAGACTGATGAGCTGATTACTGCATGGGAGACCTTTGACCCTGAGCATCTGGGGGAATCTACGCGATATGAAAAGGATGGCAAGACCATTTACGATATCCCCGAGGCATATCGGGAATATGGCATGTATCTCGCGGAAAAAAGAAGTGAAAATGACGAAAAGATCACGCTTTCCGATTTGATAGGCAAGATCTTGCTTGCAGGATTGTCGTATTATACGGCAGAGGATGAGCTGATCGAACGAAAACAGCTTTGGGGAACGGTTACGGAAGCAAATGAGAAGATGATCTGCGTGATGCAGAAAAACGGAGAGATTTTCACGTTACCGTCTGACCTGCGTTCTACCCGCAGAGCGAAAGCAGGAAATTATACGCTTCATTCAACGGGAGAAATCGTGGAAAATCCCGATTTTTTGGTAACGTGGAATATCACGGTGTCGGAAACGGAAAACGAGGAGAGCGACGAATGAATTATAACGATGTCATCGGCGTTTTGAAAGCATGGTGCAGAGAAAAAGGCGATAGATACCATGAATATTATCGGAAAGCGGGTGGGGAAACGTATATCAAGTATCTGGTGACGGGGGAATTACAATTTCATCTTTCGATGCTGATGGAGCGTGAATTTTCTTCTCCCGAGGATTTCCTCGAGCAGGTGAAAGCCTCATATTGGCATTTTTATGATATTTCTCTGCAAAGAGAGAAAACACCCGTGCAGACGTATATGATACAGACGATATACGATGAATTTTCCCTCTATATGGAAACGGTGCTTCAAACGGATATCTACACGCTTTCTTCCCCTTTACCGTATGAAAGGGTCATCATCGGGGAAGAAGCAGAGGCGCTTTACGCGCGGTTTTGGGATGTATTCGAATATGATGTGAACATCTATTGGTATCCTTTGTGTGGCGGTGAACCGCAAAAAGTTTCCGAAAAATGCTATTTTATGAGCGAGCATATCGAGCCTTATTGGACAGATATCTGCAAGCTTGTCGGTATACCCGAAAAGAGGGTATATGCTTTGTGTGATTCTGCATATCAAATTCCGTTTTGTATGGGAATGGAGGATATGACCTTTGACGAATGCTCGGAGACGGTGTATACGAATTATGATTTTACATGGATGATCTATTTTTCACATGAGGATACTGTTGCCTTTGCAGGGGATATCGTGCCAAAGGTCAAAACGCTTTTGAAAGATAAAGCAGAACATATGAATCGATATGAAGGATAAAGAAAGGGACAAACAATGAAATTTATTTCATGGAACGTAAACGGCTTCCGAGCGTGTCTTGGAAAAGGCTTTGGTGAATTTTTTAAGGAAACGGATGCGGATTTTTTCTGTATTCAAGAAACCAAAATGCAGCCGGGACAAGCAGAATTTGAAACGCCGGGATATCATCAGTACTGGTATAGCGCAGAGAAAAAGGGCTATTCGGGGACGGCGATCTTTGCCAAAAAAGAACCGATGTCCGTAAGCTACGGCATCGGTATTCCCGAGCATGACACGGAGGGACGCGCCATCACGCTGGAATATGAAGATTTCTATTTACTTTGCGTGTATACGCCAAACGCGCAAAAGGAGCTTGCAAGGCTCGATTACCGCATGCAATGGGAAGATGCTCTTCGTGCGTATATCGTTGCGCTTGACAGCAAAAAGCCCGTCATTTATTGTGGTGATCTCAACGTGGCACACGAGGAGATCGACCTCAAAAACCCGAAGACCAATCATCACAGCGCAGGCTTTTCCGATGAAGAACGCGGAAAATTTACGGAGCTTCTGGAAAGCGGCTTTACCGATACGTTCCGAGCGCTCTATCCCGAAAAGGTCGAATATTCATGGTGGAGCTATATGATGAAATCCCGCGAAAGAAATATCGGTTGGCGTATCGATTATTTTGTCGTTTCCAATCGCCTTTTCGATAGGGTCAAGGATAGCTTCATTCTCGGTCACGTCATGGGCAGTGACCATTGCCCTGTGGGGGTTGAGATTTATTTATAATTTGAAAAATAGAATTGACTTTTGAGTAAAAAAGTGTTATCCTATACTATATGTTTGAAAAAGGGAGGGACACAAATGAAAGAACTCTTTGAAGACGCAAATTTGGAAATTATTTGCTTTGACGCGGAAGACATCATCAAAACATCAAATAATTTGCCCGATGATATCTTGCCATTTGCGCTTTGGCTCGAAGATGAAGACGACATACTCAGTTTTATTTCTAATGACAAATAACAAAGGAGGACAAATCATGAAAAAGAAACTGACTTTTTTAGCACTTACCCTTATTTTGATTTTGAGTGTTTGTGCGACGACCGTTTTCGCAACAACCGAAGCGGCAAGCCTCAAAATCACAGCGGCGAATTTATCCCTTGAAAACGCAGTTTATATGAATTTCAAGGTAACACACGAAAACATTGACCGCGATGACGTCAAGCTTTTAGTTTGGGAAGAAATGCCCGAAGCATACACCAAAGGCACAGAAGATACGTGTCTTTCTGCGAAAACCGATAAGGACGGCAATACATTCTTTCATTATACCGACCTTACCGCAAAGGATATGACAAAACTTATTTATGCTTGCGCATACGCGAAGATTGACGGTGTTGAATATTACAGCTCACCTATCAAATATAGCATTGCTATTTACGCGCACAGAATGAAAGCAAGTTCGACGGATGCAGAATTGCTTGAGCTTATTGATGCGATGTTGGAATACGGTGCATTGGCACAAAAGTATTTTAATCACAATACCGATATTTTGGCAACTGCACCGCTTTATCAAATCAGTGTAAATGGCGGTAAGCTCGAAGACGGCTTTGCAATCGGTTGGTATCATGAGGGCGCTACCGCAATCTTGACCGCGAACGAGGCGGAAGAAGGATATGTTTTTTCGCATTGGACAAACAGTGTGGGTGAAACTGTTGGTGAAACAGAAACCTTGGAAGTAATCATAAATGGTATAGATAACTATACAGCGGTTTGTGAACGTAATGATATAACCCATAAAATCTCTGTTGACAATGGCGTTTTGGAGGATGGTTTCACCGTTGGTTGGTATCGAGAAGGTACGCAGGCAACTTTGACGGCAAATGAACCCTCAAAAGGATACGTTTTCTCCCATTGGGTAAATAGTTTAGGAGAAATTGTGGGTAAACAAGCTACACTAATGGTAACTGTAAACAGCGAAGAGTTTTATACTGCTATTTACAAAATGGATACTTCAGAACCTGAGGATACAGAAATTGTATACAATATGCCGGTTTTGTCGGATGAGAAGGCAGCGGTTTTTATTGGTTTCATTACGAATAATTCAAATTTAACCCAAGCTGTTGCAGAGAATCAAGAATGGTATCAAATCATGACGAACACATATAAAGGAGATGATTTTGCAGAAAAAGCGAAAGCATTCACCACAACAGTCTTGTCGACAATTAGTAGCCAAGCAACTGAATCGGTAGATAATTCAGAATATTTAAGGCAAGATTTGGTAGCTTTTTTTGAAGATGAAGCTTTTTTTTGGAATATTGATAGTTTTCAAGAAGGGGTTGAACTTGGTTTTGATCTTCTGGGAGTGATGACAGAAAATTTGGATTTAGGTTTAATTATTGACTCTCTTTACGGTGGCATCGAGAAAGTGAATGATTTTGTAAGTGATTTAACTCTTTTTGTGAAGGGCAGTGAATGGGCTCTTGAATGTGAAAAAGCAGGTCGATATACTTACTTCTGTCGGTATATTAACAATAGAAATTCTTTTAGAACATATTATTCTATTGATGATATGAATGAAACAGATTACGCTCATTTTCAAACGTTGATGGCTGGATGTAGGTTCGATGCGGCTGAAAGAAATCAATTTGCGGCTTTTATTGATGGCTTTACATGGATTACCCATAAGGAATCTTTCTTAAATCATTTTGATTTACTGGACGAATGGGCAGAATATATATATCAATTAAATTTTTATGTAAATCATACTAATTTTCATAAAGAGGATATTCCTTCAGAAGGATTATCCTATACATCGATTAGTAATGGTTATATGGTCAGTGGAATTGGTACATGTAAAGATACAAAATTGATTATTCCTTCGGTATACAACGGAAAGCCTGTTGTGAAAATTGCTGAAAGTGCATTTAAGGGTTGCACACAACTAAAAAGTATTGTTATTCCCGATAGTGTAACTGAAATCGGAAAGGGAGCTTTTTCAGGTTGTAGCAATATTGAAAGTATGACAATTCCGTTTGTTGGATCAAGTAGTGATAATGGACCAAATTATACTAGCACATCACATCCGGAATACTGTTTTGGATATATTTTTGGAACAGATGCTTATGAAGGGGCAACAAAAATATTTCAAACTGTTGGAACTATTGATAGCAAGGGATTTTATATTCCAGATTCATTAAATACTATTATTATGACAGGAAATTATATGCCCTACGGAGCTTTTTCGCGCTTGAATGTAGAAAAAATTATTCTTTTAGGAAATATCTATCAAATGTTTGACAGTTCATTTTATGGTAATAATGGCATAAGCGAGATAAGACTACCAAAGAATTGCGCCTATATTGGTTGTACTAGAACTTATGGTTTTTGGGATATGTGTGATGTTTTCCAGGATTGCGATAATCTAAAAGCCATTTACATTCCTAAAACTTTGAAATTTATCGGCAAATTTTCGTTTGATGGGTGCGACAATCTAACAGATGTGTATTATGAAGGTACAGAAGAAGAGTGGAAAGCAATTTCGATTGGCGATTTCAACGATTGTCTAACAAACGCTACTATTCATTATAACCATGATTATGAGCAATTTGAAGAACAAAAGGATGATGTCGATATTTCAGATATACTGGGTGAAGAATTTAAGGGCGAAGATGATTTTTTTGATAAGATTGTTTAACTTCTAATGAATATAATTTTTGAATTTTGTTAAAATTGACTCCGTTAAAAAACAAAAAGCAGCCATAAATAAGTGGCTGCTTTTTGTCTTTTACAAAATCCGATGTCCTTTTTTGGCGGTGCTTTCTCTGCGCGGAATGATGAGGACCGAGGGGGTGGTTTCAGCGGAAATGCTATTGGCTTCCATGATCGCCGCCGTCGTCGTGCTGTATTTTTTTGCGATATCCCAAAGCGAATCGGTGGGCGCGGGATAACAAAGCACCAAGGAAGCTTCTTTTTCGCGGAGAATGGGCTTATCTTTGTATACTGCGAGCTTTTGCACATACGGCTCACTGTGCTTTTCAAATACGATATACGAAATGAGTGTTTCGAGGTTTACGTGGATGCTGTCGCCATCCAAACGCGCCGAAGCGGAAAGAACGGTCGGCTGGGTACGGATTTCAAAAAATTCATGGATACCTGTGCCGTCGGTCTCTGCGCGCAGCGGAACTTCAAAATTTTTCGCAAGATAGATCCCCTCGCCATTCGTGAGGATCACGGAAACGTTGGCAACGCCTGTAAACCAAAGCTTATTGCCTGCTTTTTCAGTGCGGTCGATCGATGCGGTCGCCGTAGCCATGATGATGGTATCAAAATCGGAATCGTCGGTCTTGACAGAGCCCTCCGACGTGAAATTGAAATTTTTTGCCGTCAAAACGGAATCATAACGAAGCGGTTCGGTTTCGGTCGTGCTTTCATATTCCGTGGAATACATATCCGTTGTCAAGACCGCTTCTTCATTACAGAAAAGCTCGACCGATACGCTATAATCAAAATCAATTTCCGCAGTACGGTTTTCACCGAACGCATTGCTTTGCGGACGAAATTCGGGGGTATTCACAGAAATCGAAGCTAAGGGAATGTATCTTTCGGAGATACCGTCTGCCATGATCTCTCCCGAAAGCGGGATCTTTGCCGTAAAAGAAACAAAATTCGGCGCATTTCCGACGATATCTTCGTCTTTTTCGGCAAGATATAAAATATGAGAAAGGATTTCGCCTTTATAAATGACCTTGCTTTCTCCCGTGCGAATATCGGTGATATAAGGGTCCATTTCCACGGAAATGATCTCTTCTATCGCAGGCAAAGAAGCATCCAACTCCACGTCCTCACTGATGGGCGTGTTTTTTTCTTCTGCAAAGGTGGAATATACGCTGGCGATGCTATGGGTACGCGCTTCTAAGGTGTTTTCGTCCTCGGCGGTGAGCTTCCCCGTAACGGAGGGAGATACTTCACCCATACAAAAAACAGACGTAGCAAGTGCGAGCTTCATTTTTGCAGTCAATTTTCGCGGATTTTGCAGACGGCAAGAAACCGAAGCGATCTGCGGTTCAAAACGGATATCACAATCTCCCGACGTACCCGAAACAGCTGTCGTGCCTGCAAATTCGCGTTCAAATTCCGTATGCTTCAAATTGCCATCACCTGTGGCGTATAAGATCGCGCATTTTAATTTGCCGTCATATTCTACGGCGTCACCCGAAAGATAATGAGAGCTTTCGGAAATTTTAGCGCTGACCTTCAAAAGACGATTGATATCGGGTAAATAATCGGGTAAATTATATTCTGCGGAAATTTCATCATGTGAAGTTCCCTCAAAGGTTTTTGTGAGAACGCTTTGTTTTTCTTGTTCACGATTCATAGAAAAATACCTCAATTCTTTTTTCTCTGTTTTGGTTTCAATGTATGCGAAAATCTTTCAAAGAATACCGATATTCAGATTTTTTTCGATTTTTTCAAGCGCGGCTTTTTCAATTCGTGAAACGTAAGAGCGGGAGATACCGAGCTTTTCCGCGGTTTCTCTTTGCGTGATGGGCTTTCCTCCACCGAGTCCGTAACGAAGAATGATGATCTCTTTTTCTCGTGGGTCAAGACGATTATTGACGATCTCCATGGCGCGGCGGCTTTTACATTTGCGGTCAAGGTCCTCGGCAATGGTATCGTCGACGCTGATGATATCGCTGTATGTCAAGGGATTGCCGTCCTTATCCGTATCGATAGGTTCGCTGATGGAAACTTCATTTGTGAGCTTTTTGCGCGAACGAAAATGCATCAGGATTTCATTTTGCAAGCATTTTGCCGCATATGTTGCAAATCTTGCGCCGTTTTCCGCATTGAAAGAATCGATCGCTTTGATAAGTCCTATCGTACCGATGGAAATGAGATCATCTTGATCCACTCCCGAGGCATAATATTTTTTTACGATATGCGCGACAAGACGCAAATTATGTTCAATGAGCTTTTCTCTTGCTTTTTTATCCCCGTTTTTCATTTTTTTGAAGCATTCGGTTTCTTCTGCGGGAGAAAGTGGGGGCGGAAAGGTCTGTGAATACGACACTTTCAGAAACAAATAGAGAAAATTTGACATGATAAGGGATAAAAAATACGACATAAAAAACCTCCGTTTTCCCTTTTTTTCTTGGCGTTTATCATGTATATGCAGGGAATGACGGAGGTATGTGTATTTATTTGATATCATTCTTAAAATGGATTTCCATAGTCTGCTACAAAAGCGCTATTGCTATTTGGTAAATGATATGATACAATATATACTGTATCTATGTCTTAAAATCTGAAATGCTTATCACGAAAGGCGTAAAAATATGCAAGCGTATATATATCAAAATATGTTTTCACTTTCTTCTCCCGTCGGCGAATTTACGGTTTGTCATGGGAATGAAAAAATCCCTTTTCATATTCGTAAAAACAGTTATAATGTGCCATATAACGATATCATAACGGAAACGAATTATGCCTTGGATATCGAAACGAAGCATTTGATTGTAGGTGAACGATATGATATTGTGTTTTCGGCGGGGGGATTACATTATTGCGGCTCGGATGAACATACCGAATCGATTACCAATACAATCGCTCAATGGTCTGTCGGAATCGGGTCTTATGATATGAATGATGATATTGGGATGCCAAGTAAACCGCATAAGGGATATGATGTATGGAAATCGGAAGATCAGTTTGGCTTTTCCTTTGTTTTGTTGGATAGAACGATAGATAAAATTACGTTTCTTGTCGCTTGGATTGAAAATAAGGAAATTGACAATATTGATTATGAACACGTGCTGGATTTTTGGCTAACATAAAATTTTAATCGCTTACAGGAGAAAAAATGATGACAAATCAAGAAATTTTGAAGATTGCCATGGCACAATCTGCCGTTGATCTTTGCGCTGAGCCTGCGGATTTTGAGAAGAATGAAAACGTGATCGTTCTATCGCGTGAATGTGAGGGTGCAAGACGATATTTGAATCTCCCATTTTCTTGTCAGCTTGTATCTTACGGCAATAACATCGTGGCATCGGTACTCCCCAAATTTCGTGAGATGACCGAAAAATATATCAACCAATATCCTGTGGAGCATCTTTTTGAAACACCGCACCTGCACGTTTTGAACGACGCGCTCATGGAAAAAGGACAGAAAATTTGCTTTATGGCGGAGTATTTTTTGCCGGATTTGGACGCTTTGCGTGTTCTTGATTGCCCGTACGAAATACGGCTTTTTACACAGCGTGATTTTGCCGACCTATATTTGCCCGAATGGTCGAACGCGCTATGCGAAAAGCGCAAGCATCTTGATATGCTTGGCGTGGGTGCATATGACGGGAATAAACTCGTCGGTCTTGCGGGTGCATCTGCCGACTGTGATACCATGTGGCAAATCGGCATTGACGTATTGCCCGAATATCGCAGACAAGGCATTGCTTCATCGCTGACAAGTCGATTGGCGATCGAGATTTTGAAGCGAGGCAAAGTTCCGTTTTACTGTGCCGCTTGGTGCAATATCAAATCCGTTCGCAATGCGATAAAAAGCGGTTTCCGTCCCGCATGGGTGGAAATGACGGCAAAATCATGCGAAATGGTGGACGGCATGAATACCGCTATATCATGATATATATACAGAAATGAGAGGAAACAAGCATGGAAAATTTGATCTTTGATGCGAAACAGTTACAATGGCTTCGAGAACCGATGGATCATACCATCTCCGACGATAAAATTGAGATCATAACGAAGCCACATACCGACCTGTGGCAAAGAACCTATTATCATTTCAGAAATGACAATGCTCCCGTATTACAGATGGAAACCGATGAAAGATTCTTCTCGTTTACCGTCAGAACACAGTTTCAAAGCAAGCATAGGTTTGACCAATGCGGTATCGTGATGTATCTTGACAGTGAAAATTGGCTCAAAGCATCGATTGAATATGAAAACGATACGTTTCAACACCTCGGCAGTGTTGTGACCAATCACGGATATTCTGATTGGGCAACGACGGAGATCGATGCGAATATCAAAGCGATGTGGTATCGCTTCAGCCGCCGTGAGGATGATTATTTGATCGAATGTTCCGAAGATGGCGTTGTATTCAAGCAGATGCGCGTATGTCATATGTGGCAAGGCGGCGAAACCATTCGATTTGGCATCTATGCATGCAGTCCCGAAGATTCTTCATTCAAGGCAACCTTTACCAATATGGAAATCACGGAATGTAAATGGCTTGCACATGACGGACAACAACCGGATGCAGAAGAAATATGAAAATAACTGAAGTAGTGGCAGCCCTCATTTGGCAGGGCGATCAATTTATGATCTGCCAACGCCCGGCACATAAAGCGAGAGGACTTCTTTGGGAGTTCGTTGGCGGCAAGGTCGAGCTTGGCGAAACAAAAGAGCAAGCTCTTATCCGCGAATGCAGAGAAGAACTTGCCGTAACGCTTTCTGTCGGTGATGTATTTATGGACGTCATTCATGAATATCCCGATTTGACAGTGCATCTGACGCCTACCGCGAATACGAACAAAAAACGAAGAATTATACAAAAGAGAAGTGGACTGAAACAAACGATGGCATGATGGCGATATTATGGAGATTATCAAAGATTACGATCCGTAAAAAATAGCAACAGCGAGTTGCTTGTCAATGCCGATAACCCATGGTATAATAAAATCATAACTAACGAAAGTGGTGATTTTATGGAAACAAAGAATATTATTTTAGAACTCAGAACAAAAAAAGGACTCTCTCAAGAGGAACTTGCAGAGAAAATATTCGTAACAAGACAGGCGGTTTCCCGTTGGGAGAACGGTGAAACGATACCAAACACGGAAACGCTAAAGCTTCTCTCAAAAGAGTTTGACGTGTCGATCAATACGCTTCTCGGCTCGCCCCGTCAACTGATCTGTCAATGCTGCGGTATGCCGCTTGAAGATTCCAACATCAGCAAAGAAATTGACGGCTTTTTCAACGAGGAATATTGCAAATGGTGCTATGCCGATGGCGAATACACATACGACAATATGGATGATCTGATCGACTTCTGCGCCAATCATATGGCAAATGAGCATTTCACATCCGAGCAGGTACGCGCTTATATGAAGGATATGCTTCCGAAGCTGAATTATTGGAAGAAATATACCGAGCTTGGCGGTGAAGAAAAGTTTGATGAGTTCAAAAAGCAGCTCATTAAAGAGTTTAATGATCTACATATTGAGGGAATGCCCGAGGTCACAGAGCTTTCCGCACTTATAGGCGGTTACGTGAATCTCGAATATACGCTTCCGAATGGGCAGAAGGTAAAATACCTTGATGACGGCGCAACCTATCTCGGCTGTCAGCTTGAAAGTGAATTTGGCGGTAGCAGGTGCTTCGGACTTGTAGCGAATATGGATTTCTTACTTGTCTGCACCTACGAAGAAAACGGGGAAAATCCTGAACTTGTGATATATAAGAAAAGATAAGATAAGAAAAAGCCTCTGAGAAATCTCTCGACTTCTCAGAGGCTACTTTTACGTTCAGCGAACTACCGAAGAATGGCTATAGATATAGAATTCCTCTTGACTCGGCATCCACTTCTTTTCTTTGGGAGGGAATGTCGCATCAAATGCTTCGACAGCGGCGATGTCCTCGCAACAATCGGCGGCGGTAGATGGAATGTACATCCACTTTCTGCCGTCAAGTGCGTTCGGCACAAGATCACATACGAGAAGTGCAGTAGGGAAGTTGCCATCCACGATAAAACTGACGTTCTTCTTTTTGCAGCTCACAAATCCACGGCTGACATAGTTGCCCGGATTGCCGAAATTGATGTTCACGTCATATCCCATTTTTCGTGCAACCTCAAAGGAATGCTCGATCAAGAGCTTGCCGAGCTTCTGCCTTTGATATTCGGGAGCAACGCAAAGCGGCCCGAAGGAAAGTATCTCCTTCCGCTCGCCAAACTCGTCCTCAAGCCACGCCTTCGTGTACATGATATTACCGACAATTCTGCCGTCAAGCTCAAGCACGAATGCAAGTTCGGGGATGAAGTCGGGATGAGAGCGCATCGTATGGACGAAATAATGCTCGTCTGCGCCCGGTTTATAGACATTCCAAAACGCCTCACGAGTCAGCTCTTCCACTGCTCTGTAATCTTTTTCTGTTTCTAAACGTATCGTCAAGTTGTTCATTTTTAATCCTTTCATATCTGTTGACGCTCAGGCTACGAGAGGAATGCTGAGAATGTATTTGCAAACCTCTCGTTTACAATACAATCTCCAAAAGGTTGGTGTTTTTCAAACAGCACACTCCGATAAAAATATTCAAGCTGAGGCTTGTAAAGATATTA
>JAGBCV010000046.1 GCA_017937845.1 Clostridia bacterium
ATGAAAATCATCTTAAACGAAAAGCTGCGCGAATTACGCCGCAAAAAGGACATCACACAGGAAGAGCTTGCGAATCGTTTTGGCATTTCTCCGCAGGCGGTGAGCAAATGGGAGCGGGGCGAGGGCTTCCCTGATATCACGCTTCTTCCCGAGCTTGCACAGTATTTTGACGTTACCATCGACGAGCTGATGGGCATGGAGGAGGAACGCATGAGGGCAAAACTCGATGCGTATGACGAAGAAGACCGAAAATACGGAAATCTGGGCGAAACGGAGAAAAGGGTTGCGCTTTGGGAACGCGCACACGAGGAGTTTCCGAACAGTGTCCGGGCTACATACGCACTCATGAGTGCGCTGTATTCCAATGAAAACGCGGATAAAGAACGCAAAAAAACGCTTGAACGCATTGTAGCGCTTGGCGAAGCGCTTTGGAACGACCCTAAGGCGGTGGATGCGCGAGGTAGCATCGCCCAGCTTTTGGCGTTTTCGTATAACGAGCTGGGTAATAAGGAAAAAGCCAAAAAATATGCAGGTGCGATGTCGAATATTTGGACCTGCTCCACGATACTGACGTCGCATATCTTAGAGGGTGAAGAGGGCTGCGATTGGGCGCAAAACACCATTCAAGGTCTTGCAGACCTGCTTCGTGGCGCGGTATTCTTTGCCTGTCGCAAGGGCGACTATTCTCCCGAAATGCGTGTCCGCGCTTGGCGCTCCTGTATCCGAATCTTTGACGCTATCTATGAGGACGGTGATTACGGCTTTTATGCTTGCCGTATGCAAGAAATGTACCGTGAGCTTGCCGTGGCATATTGCAAGCTGAACGATGCGGAACATGCGCTCTCTGCTCTTGAAAAGCGCGCGGAATTTGCCATCATGTTTGATACGAGCGCAGGCTATCCGCACACCTCTCCGCTTGTGAATCGCCAAAAATATGACCCGAGCGATACAACGAAAAATTATGCTCATAACGATTCCCACGCAGTCTTGCAGGGACTCAAAAATAAGCTCTATGATTTCATTCGCCATGATGCAAGATTTGAAGCGATCATAGAAAAATTAAAGGCTGTTGCGAAATAACAAGAAAATTTTTAATAATTCTCTCAAATCATATTGAAAATTGTTGCAACCTGTGTTATAATCTCTTAATAATAAGGTAACAAAGCATATTTTTTTAGGAGGATTATCAAAATGGCTTTCTATTACAGCGAACCTTCCCATACGTTCAGCGAATATTTGCTCGTTCCCGGTTATTCCGATGCGAATTGCATCCCTGCAAATGTTTCGCTCAAAACACCTCTTGTTAAATTCAAACGCGGTGAAGAACCCGCAATCTCCATGAACATTCCGCTCGTTTCCGCTATCATGCAGTCCGTTTCCGATGATAAAATGGCAATCGCACTTGCAAAAGAAGGCGGCGTTTCTTTTATTTTCGGTTCTCAGACCATCGAAAATCAAGCGGAAATGGTTCGTCGTGTAAAAAATTATAAGGCAGGTTTCGTAACCTCCGATTCCAATATCCGTCCCGACCAGACGCTTGCAGACGTCATCGCGCTCAAGGAAGCGAAAGGTCATTCCACCATCGCCGTTACTGACGACGGTACCTCTCACGGTAAGCTCCTCGGCGTTGTCACGAGCCGCGACTACCGTATCAGCCGTACATCTCTCGATGAAAAGGTTGAAAACTTCATGACTCCCCTTGCAAAGCTCATCACCGCTCCTGAGGGTACTTCTCTCAAGGTCGCAAACGATATCATTTGGGATCATAAGCTCAATTCTCTCCCGATCGTCGATAACGAAGGTAATCTCGTTGCTTTCGTTTTCCGTAAGGACTACGACCAGCACAAGACCAATCCTCATGAACTTCTTGACGATCATAAGCGTTACGTTGTCGGCGCAGGTATCAATACCCGCGACTATGCAGAGCGCGTTCCCGCACTCGTAGAAGCAGGCGCAGACGTTCTTTGTATCGACTCCAGCGAAGGCTTTACCGAATGGCAGAGCCGCACCATCGCTTTCATTCGTGAAAAATACGGCGACACCGTAAAGGTCGGCGCAGGTAACGTCGTTGATAGAGAAGGCTTCCGTTTCCTTGCAGAAGCAGGCGCAGACTTCGTTAAGATCGGTATCGGCGGCGGTTCTATCTGTATCACCCGTGAAACCAAGGGTATCGGTAGAGGACAGGCAACAGCCGTTATCGAAGTAGCAAAGGCTCGTGATGAATACTATGAAGAAACCGGTATCTACGTTCCGATCTGCTCGGACGGCGGTATCGTTCACGACTATCATATCACACTCGCGCTTGCGATGGGCTGTGACTTCTGTATGCTTGGCAGATATTTCTCCCGTTTCGATGAAAGCCCGACAAATAAGATCATGATCAACGGCAGCTATATGAAGGAATACTGGGGCGAAGGCTCCGCAAGAGCGCGCAACTGGCAGCGTTACGATATGGGCGGCGCGGCTAAGCTTTCCTTTGTAGAAGGTGTTGATAGCTACGTTCCGTATGCAGGTCCGCTTCATGATAACCTCGCGGTAACACTCAGCAAAGTTCGTTCCACTATGTGCAACTGCGGCGCTTTGAGCATTTCCGAGCTTCAGCAGAAAGCAAGAATTACGCTCGTTTCCTCCGTTTCCATCGTGGAAGGCGGCGCTCACGACGTTCTTGTAAAAGATCAGAATAATCATTAACTTTTGAAGATAAACGGCATGGTTTTTTGAAATCATGCCGTTTTTTAACATTAGGCTTGTTCGATAACCCTAAAAAGAACGGATGGCTATGTCCGCGAGATCCATTCGACTACACACCGCCCCGTCATTCTGAGCGCAGGTCGAAGCCCGAAGTCGAAATTTTGCGAAAGCAAAATCGCCGCAGGCGGAATCCGGGCGGTGTTTCGCTCAGGATGACGCGCGGAGATATTCGGACACCAAGGCTTGCGAACAAGTTTATTATTGGAGGCTAATTTATGAAAAATACACTTTTGAAGCAATATCATGCCCTTGCACCTGACTGGATGGATATTGGGCTTCGTCATGAAACCAAAAAGACCGCCGAGCCTTATTTTTGCACGCCCAAGGGCGCGGAGATTTTTGCTTCTCTCGGCGTGGACGGCGTACATTATTGCACGATCGCCAAATGTGGCGAAACTGTATTTGTGATCCGTCCGTCAGATGAGCCGTATGTGCTACCCGTGGCAAATAATTTTGAAGATTTTCTGCGCGTGGTCTTGGCGCTTCACGGTACGAATATCCTTGACCAGCTTCCGATATTCAGCCGCGAAAAAGCAGAGGCATATCTGAAAAAGCAGATCGAAAGTGAAACCGAGGAAGCAAAAGCGGCACTTCGCGCGCTTGCAGAGGCGTTTTCTCTTACCCCGATGGAAGATCCGCTCGATTACGTTGCTTCCGTTGCCAATTCGTTTGATATGAGTAAGATCCGATTTACCGCAGAATATTATGACGTTTTGGGCTTGGATGAAGCCGAAGCGCAGAGCGCGGATTTTGTCAGCACGATCGCCATTTTGAAATAACACCGAAGCTTTGTATCAGTCCCTTTGGGGGCGCTGTCAGCGTAAGCTGACTGAGAGGGTAAATATATCTCAAGCTCGCGTAAAAAAATCCACCGAAAGGTGGATTTTAGCGTGTTGATAAAGTCACTTTCAAAAATCGATTTCGTTATTTTGCATAAAAAGATATTTTTAGTTAGGCTCCCTTGTGTAAAGGGAGCTGTTGAGCGTCAGCGAAACTGAGGGATTGGCAAACAATTTGCGTGTTTTATCGCCAACCCCTCCGTCTTTGCCTGCGGCAAATCCACCTCCCCTTACACAGGGAGAGGCTTCATTTGTGCAACTTTTTATTTGTGTTTTTTCTACATAAGTTTTTCAACAGCCAACGAAAAAATCCACCTTTCGGTGGATTTTTTGATGCAGAAAATTATTTCTTATTGGGGATGAGCTTTTCCTTGCCGCCCATGTACGGACGGAGCGCCACAGGAATGTTGACAGAGCCGTCAGCATTGAGGTTATTTTCAAGGAATGCGATGAGCATACGGGGAGGAGCGACAACGGTATTGTTGAGGGTGTGTGCGAGGTATTTCTTACCGTCTGCGCCGTTTACGCGGATCTTCAGACGGCGAGCCTGTGCGTCACC
>JAGBCV010000047.1 GCA_017937845.1 Clostridia bacterium
CGAAAGCAGACACCGGAAACAAGTTAGTGCTCATAACGCATAGGGTCCACCCGTTCCCATTCCGAACACGGAAGTTAAGCTATGCGGTGCCGAAAATACTCGACGGGAAGCTGTCCGGGAAGATAGGGCGGCGCTAACACATCAGAAAGACTCAACCAATCGGTTGGGTCTTTTCTTTTTTCATAAAATTCTTAAAACCCTCTTAACCATTTAGGTTTTCTGACGACTATATGTATGAAGGCGCCTGAAAACGGAAATGGAGAAGTACATGGATCGTATAAAATTGGAACAACTGATAACGGAAAATATGAAGTCGATTTTCGGCTTTGCTTTGACACGGCTTGGCAATGTAACGGAAGCAGAGGAGCTTGCGAGCGATATTCTGTATGCAATCATCAAATCCGCAAAAAACTTAAAGAATGAAGAACGATTTTACGGCTTTATATGGAAAATTGCCGAGAATACCTATATGGATCATCTTCGTAAAAAGTCCAAGCATATGAGCCGTTTTGCGGAGCTTGACGAAAATATGACAGATGAATCCGATTCCGTATGGAATGAGATACTCAAGACAGAAGATCTAAGACTGCTTCGTCGGGAATTGTCTTTGTTATCCAAACAATATCGAGATGCTACCGTTTTATACTATATTGAAAACTTCTCTTGCTCCGAAGTAGCAAACAGATTGCATATCAGCACGGAAATGGTAAAATATTATCTGTTTCGTGCAAGAAAAATCATCAGAGAGGGTATGAATATGGAAAGATTATACGGTCAAAAAAGCTATTGCCCCGAGGGGTTTGAAATTGATTATTGGGGGCTTGTTGATTTTAATCCAAATGATTATGAGGATTTCAAAAAACGAAAAATCAAAGGGAATATTCTGCTTTCTGCATATTACAATGCTATGTCGATGCAGGAGCTTAGCATCGAGCTTGGGGTTGCGCTCCCTTATCTTGAAGATGAAATCAAATTGCTTATCGAACGAAAATATCTTGTTTGTGACAATGGAAAATATTTGACCAATATTCCGATTTTTACGCTTGATTGTACCAATGTCATTCATAACAAGCTAAAAGAACTGACCGAAGATGCCGCAAGAAAGTTTATTGTTGCTAAAGATGAGTTTGATTTGCGCTTTGGTCATAGATTTTCAAATAAAAATATTTCTCATTGGCAAAAGGCTTTGATGTGTTTCCATTTTTCATTGATGGAAACGGAGAACGATTTGAAAAAAAGCTACGGAATATCCACAAGTGGCGTCGTTTGGGGCAGGAGCTTTGACGTATCTGTACAAGATGGATCATTAAACGGCATCCAAGGTATCTATAATGGCTGTTCCTCAAACGATGGGCGGGGAAGTGTCATTGCGATGAATTTCAAACAAACGCTGAATGCACAACGTTTTAACTATTCTATGACCGAACCATTGGTCTGCGTTGGCACAGATCGCTATGAGTCTTTGCAGAAAACTTGTCAAGATCATCTTGGAGCGCTTGGTTATGTGGCAAACGGTAAGGCAAATTTTGCCGTTTGGACGGTGGAAGAATACGAGGCGCTTCGAGAGATGCTTGGCGACTGCATTGCCATTGTTTCAGAACTGAACCGCAAAACTTCTTCGATTGCCGCCGACGTGACGGCAGACCTTGCTCCTGCTCATATCCGCAAAACTGCGGGATATGTAGGTGCGGTCGTGTATCGCTTCCATTCCATCGAGAATTTAGTGAATACTTTGTTCGATATGGAATGGCTGAAAACGGTACATGACAAAGAAAAGCCTGCGATTTGCGTTGTAAAGAACTGAATATTTTATCATTGCTCGATGTCCTATAAAAACGGCTTACCTTGATTTGAGGTAAGCCGGTTTTTGTCGTGAGCGCCTATTCATTGTGTTTATTATTTGCTTGACATCATGGCGCAAATGTTGTATAATAATTTTAATCTTATACGATGAATGGAGAATCCTTTATGATTAAAAATGTGATTTTTGACTGCGGAAAAGTGCTCGCTCAATACGATGAAACGTATATTGCTTCTTTCTTCACCGATAACGCCGAGGATGCGGAGCTTCTTGGCCGTGTTGGTATGGCAAGAAAATATTGGGACCGCTTTGACCGCGGTGATTTGGAGGAAGAAGAATATCTTAAATTGGTCAAAGAAGAGCTTCCTCTTCGTTTGCATGAAAGCGTGGAGCGCCTTAGCGAGGGCTGGATCGATCATTGTGATTCGGTTCCCGGTATGGCAGAGCTCGTGATGGACGTAAAAAAGAATTGTAAGGTATTTTTACTTTCTAATTTTAACAAAAAGCTTCGACAAGAGGCTTACAAAATTCCGGCGCTCAAGGAATTTGACGGGCTCGTGATTTCGGGTGAGGTGAAAATGGTAAAGCCTTCACATGAGATCTATCGGTATTTATTGGATACATACGGACTCAAAGCCGAGGAATGTATCTTCGTCGATGACAACGCTGCCAATATCGCGGCGGGAGAAGCCGTCGGTATTCGCGGATATCTTTTTGATGGCGACGTATCTAAGCTTCGTACGCATCTTTTGACGCTTTCCATCATATCATAAATGAAGATATGAATAATAAAGGGGGAATCTTATGGTTATTTCAAAATACGAAATTCCCGCAAGCATAGAAAACGATTTCAAGTTTATCTTTATTTCCGATATCCACAACGCGGATATTGAGCCGATTTTGAAAACGATACAGGAACATGATGCCGAGGCGGTGCTTGTTGGCGGTGATTTTATTCATGATTCCGATTATTATGAAAAGGGGCTGGAGGTCTTGGCGCGTTCTGCCAAGATGAAGCCGACTTTTGTTTCGCTTGGTAATCATGAGCGAAAATTTAAGGGTGAGCTTTTGCCTTTGATCTTGAAAACGGGAGTAACGCTTCTCGATAATACCGCGACGACGTTTCACGGTATCCATATCGGTGGACTTTCCTCGGGCTACGATTGGAAAGAAGAACAGGCAAACACCAAGACTACGCCGACACCCAATTTGAAATGGCTTTCGGAATTTGCAAAGCTTCGCGGATATAAGCTTTTGCTTTCGCATCATCCCGAATATTTTAAGCCTTATATCAGTGCACTGCCCATCGACCTTACGCTTTCGGGACACGCACACGGCGGTCAATGGCGTTTCTTCGGCAGAGGCGTTTTTGCCCCCGGTCAGGGACTTTTCCCGAAATATACGTCGGGTATTTACAAGGGTGAGCATGGAAAATTGCTCGTTGGCAGAGGTCTTGGCGATTCCCATAAGTTCCCGCCGAGAATTTTTAATCGAACAGAAGTCATCATCGTCACGCTGAAAGCGGAACGGTAAGAAAGGATAAGAATATGAAAAAATATACGACTTTGGTATCTGACGGCGCTTTTATGAATTACGTGGTCTATACGCCCGAGGAGATGAAAAAAGGACTTCCGATGATCGTCTATCTTCACGGCGCGGGAGAAAGAGGAAATGCAGTTGACCATTTGAGCAGACGCGCGGTGCCGTATATGCTCGATAACGGTCTTTCCTTGGAGGCTGTCGTTTTGTGTCCCCAATGCCCCGGTCATTGCGTTTGGGATAATATCCCCTTTGAGGTGAAAAAGCTCATCGACGAAACGGCGGCAAAATACGAGGTGGATATGACGCGCCTTTCCATTACAGGCTCGAGCATGGGTGGCTTCGGTACGTGGACGATGGGATTGAATTTCCCGAATTTCTTTTCTGCGATGGCGCCCGTTGCGGGCGGCGGTATGGCTTGGCGCGCGCCTAACTTGATCACCACGCCCATTCGCGCATATCACGGCGAAAAGGACGAGGCAGTTCCTGTGATTTGCTCCGAAATGATGGTGAATGCCGTTAATAAGGCAAAGGGTAGCGCAACCCTTACGGTCTTGCCGAATTGGGACCATAACGGTGGCATCGATGCGGCATACCGCGACACCGACGTGCTTGCTTGGTTGCTTGCACAAAAGAGAACGGATTTCACACCTGTTCCCGAAATGTTTTCTAAATATTTCTGATACGATTTTAAGAGATGCTTTCTATCCTGTTTGGATAGGGGCATCTTTTTTTCGTGAGTTTGATGTGCTTATAAAAAAGCGGGAGGCGCCGCTGAAAGATAAGAATCCCAATATTCTCGGCAGGATGTGGGCATCCCGCCCTACTTGCGGTTTTTAGGTGATAGGCGAGCATTTTTCAGCGGGCATTGCCCGCCTTTTGACGGTTTGGTGCAAAAAATCAAAAATTTTTGTGAAAAATTTCAAAAAATTTCAAAAAAGAACTTCCATTTCAAAGAAAATAGTGATATACTATCAAAGTTAGGACAAGAAAAACCACTGAAATATATATTATAATCAATAAGCGAGGAATTGAAACGTGAAAAGAGAAGATTTAAGAAACGTCGCTATCATTGCACACGTAGACCACGGTAAGACCACACTCGTAGATGAAATGCTCAAGCAGGGCGGTATCTATCGAGATAATCAGGCAACAGAAGACAGAGTTATGGACTCTAACGCCATCGAAAAGGAACGCGGTATCACCATTTTGGCAAAGAACACCGCCGTTCATTATAAAGACGTAAAGGTCAATATCATTGACACCCCCGGACACGCAGACTTCGGCGGAGAAGTTGAACGTATTTTGAAAATGGTAAACGGCGTTATTTTGCTCGTTGACGCGGCAGAAGGTCCGATGCCTCAGACTCGTTTCGTCCTCAAAAAGGCGCTCGAAATGAATCATCGCGTTATCGTCGTTGTCAATAAGATCGACCGCCCCGACGCTCGTCTTGACGAGGTCGGCGATGAAGTTTTGGAGCTTCTCATCGAGCTTAACGCAACCGATGAACAGCTCGATTCTCCGATGCTTTGGTGCTCGGGCAGAGCAGGTACTGCTTCTTATTCTCCTTACGAAGCAGGCGAAGACCTCCGTCCCCTTTTCGATACCATTTTGGATTATATTCCCGCTCCCGAGGGTGAGGTCGAAGCACCTCTCCAGCTCCTCGTTTCTTCCATTGACTATAACGACTACGTAGGTAGAATCGGTATCGGTCGAATCGAAAGAGGCGTTATCCGTCAGAATCAGGAAGCTGTTATCTGCAACTATCACAATGCAGATGAACGCAAGAGAACCAAAATCGTCAGCATCAGCCAGATTGATGGCTTGCGCCGTGTTCCCGTTGAAGAAGCAAAGATGGGCGATATCATCTGTTTCTCCGGCGCAGAAAGCATCTCCATCGGTGATACCATCACCGCTACCGATTGCGTAGAGCCTCTTGAATTTGTCAAGGTCAGCGAGCCTACCATGGAAATGACGTTCTCTGTCAACGACAGCCCTTTTGCAGGTAAAGAGGGTAAATTCGTTACCTCCCGTCAGCTCCGTGAACGTCTTTATAAAGAGCTTCTCAAGGACGTTTCTCTCCGCGTTACAGACGGCGAGACCACCGATAGCTTCAAGGTTGCAGGTCGCGGCGAAATGCACCTTTCCATTCTCGTTGAAAATATGCGCCGCGAAGGTTACGAGCTTACCGTAAGCACGCCCCGCGTCCTCTTCAAAGAGATCGACGGCAAGGTTTGCGAACCGATCGAACGTGTGGAAATCGATGTTCCCAACGACTACTGCGGCCCCGTTATGGAAAAACTCGGCGCAAGAAAAGGTGAACTTCTCAATATGACTCCCACGGCGGCAGGTATGAGAAGCCGTCTTGAATACCTCATTCCGACAAGATGTCTTTTCGGTTACAGAAGCGAATTTATGACCGATACACGCGGTGAAGGTATCCTCAACTCTATTTTTGAATGTTATGAACCCCACAAGGGTGAGATCACACGACGTTTCACAGGCTCTCTCGTTGCGAGCGAAGCAGGTGAATCCACCTCCTACGGTGTCTTCAATGCACAGGATAGAGGTATCATGTTCATCAGCAACCAGTGCCCCGTATATGAGGGCATGATCGTCGGCGAAAACCCCAAGCAGGGTGATATCGCGGTCAACGTCTGCAAGGAAAAGCACCTCACAGCCGTTCGTTCCAAGGGCGCAGATGAAGCACTTCGTCTTGTTCCCGCGAAGATCATGAGCCTTGAAGAAGCGATCGAATTTATCGCTGACGACGAGCTTATCGAGGTTACACCGAAGTCCATTCGTCTTCGTAAGAGAATCCTTTCCAACGATGCTCGTTATAAGCTCGCAGGTAAGCTCAAAAAAGAAGGCAAATAAGCAACGCGAGTGTTGCCATGATATACGCTTCGCGTAGTGAAGAGAGAAAAGTGAATAGAGAAGAGAAAAGGTGTTCACTGCGTGAACGAAACAGATGATACAATAGGGCGACTCTCATGGTCGCCCTTTGAATTTATATGGAGAACGATATGGAAGAAAGATTTTTAAGAACGGCTTATGTGATCGGTGATGATGCTGTGGAAAAATTGAAGCATGCAAAGGTGATCTTGTTCGGTGTCGGTGGGGTCGGGTCTTTTTGTGCGGAGGCGCTGGCGCGTGTCGGTGTCGGTACGCTGACGCTCGTTGACCCTGATGACGTGTCGACCTCGAACATCAACAGACAACTCATCGCACTTCATTCCACGGTCGGCAAAAACAAAGCCGAAGTGATGAAAGCGCGCATTGCGGATATCAACCCCGAGGCAAACGTAAGCGCGATCCCGATGTTTTATCTGCCCGAAAATGCAGATGAGATCGACCTTTCGGAGTATGATATCATTTTAGATGCCATTGATACGGTCTCGGCAAAGATCGAGCTTGCCGTTCGCGCGGATAAGCTCGGTATCCCGATGATCAGCGCCATGGGAACGGGGAATAAGCTCCATCCCGAAAAGCTGGAAGCGACGGATATTTCCAAAACGCAGATGTGTCCGCTTGCACGTGTGATGCGCCGTGAACTGAAAGCAAGAGGTATCGAGCATTTGCGCGTGGTCTACTCGACGGAAACGCCTTTGCCGCGCCATGCGGATTATATAAATGAAGAAGATATGAAGCCCGGTGCGAAGCGGATTCCCGGGAGCGTTTCCTTTGTGCCGTCGGCAGCTGGTCTGCTTATGGCATCGGAGGCGGTTGGGGTTCTTCTTGAGGAATGACATTGCGGGAGCCTCTATGTGGGCTCCCCTACGTTTATATAAATATTTTGAAAAAATATACGAACGGCGCTCCTGTTGGAGCGCCGTTTTTGTTTTTTTGGCAGACATTGTGCCAGAGTGGTTAAATTAACAAAAATTTCATAAAAAAATCTGCGAAAAGGCTTGACAAAAAGGCGTATTCGTGGTAAAACTATATCATAAATTAGCACTTAACATGATTGAGTGCTAAAAACAAGCAGGAAGGAGCGGGTGGATATATGAAAAACGAGTTGATGGTCGGCGGCGAACTCAGCGAGCGCAAAAAACTCATTCTGCGTTCGGTCGTGGAATCGCATATTTCCTCGGGTGAACCGATCGGTTCTAAATATCTGATGACAAATTCCGATATCCCGTATTCCTCCGCGACCATCCGAAATGAAATGGCAGAGCTTGAAAATCTCGGATATCTCGAACAGCCTCACACCTCGGCGGGGCGAGTGCCAACGGGGCTCGGGTATCGGTTTTACGTCGATTCCCTCATGGAAAGCTACAAGCTCACAGCCACGGAGATCGTTTCTCTCAACAATCTGATTCGGAATAAGATGGGAGAACTCAATTCTATTTTGAAAAGCGCATCGAAGCTCATCGCCTCGATGACGAATTATACGAGCATTGCGGTCAAAGCCAAAAATGCGGGAACAAGACTTGTGGAACAGTTTTCGTACATGCTTCTCGATGAAAGAGAATTTCTTCTCGTCATGAGAATGTCGGACGGAACGATCGCCACCAAGCATATCCGCACAGAGATTGCTTTGAGCGATGATATACTCCGAAAGCTTTCCGACGTGCTTGGCAAATATTTTGCAAATCGCGCATCGGAGGAGGTAACGCTTCCTATCATCATGCAGGCGGAAACGGAAATGGGCAACGCAAGCTCGCTTGTGTCCTCCGTTATCAAAGCCATTTATGAAACGATAGGCAAGAGCGAAGAAGCGGATATCAACGTCGAGGGCATGAATAAGCTTCTCGAATATCCCGAATTTGCGGGTGTGGAACAAATGAAGCAGATCATCAGTATGTTTGAGAACAAGGATGATTTCATGAAGATCGTGGAGAGCGCCGACGACGATAAGGTGAATATCTTTATCGGGCGCGACGGTGAGCTCGTCGATCATTCCGCATTCGTTTTCAAAACCATTAAGGTCGGCGGAAAAGCGGTCGGTGCGATCGGCGTTTTCGGCCCGAGCCGAATGGATTATTCCAAGGTCATCTCGACGGTCGAGTACCTTTCCCAAAATCTCTCGGATGGCGGAGCGGTCGGACTTCTCGGAGATGCCCTGAAAGATTAGCAAGATTACAGAAAGGATTCATGGAACATGGATGAAAAGAATATAAATACCGAAGAGGTCGTTTCCGAGGAAACTGCGGAAACAGAAGCCAAGGCGGATAAAAAAGAAAACAAAGAAATCAAAAAGCTCAAGGAACAGCTCGAAAAAGCAGAGGCTGACCTCGCGGCGGCAAACGATAAATATCTCCGCATGATTGCGGAATACGATAACTTCCGTAAGCGTTCCGCAAAGGAAAAGGAAGGCGCGTATGCCGATGCGTATGCCGACGCCCTTTCCGCGATTCTTCCCGTAATCGATAACCTGGAAAGAGCGCTCATGTTCTCTGAGGGTGAAGCACTCACCGAGGGCGTAAAGATGACGCTCAAGCAGTTTGAAGATGCGCTCTCCCGTCTTGGTGTGGACGCCTTCGGCGCAAGAGGCGATGCGTTTGACCCGCATTTCCATAACGCCGTCATGCAGGTGGAGGACGCTGAGCTGGAAGCCGGCACCATTGCAGAGGTCTTCCAGAAGGGCTACAAAAAAGGCGACAAGATCATTCGTGATGCGATGGTCAAGGTCGCAAACTAACTTTTTCTTTTGAAACAAAGAAAAAGTTACAAAAAGAAAGCATATGTCTTCTTTTCTTGTTCCGACAAGAAAAGAAGCAAAAGAAACGGCAAACGCAACGCGTTTGATCGAATTTATACAATAAACTTTTATAAAATTTGATGAATTATTTGGAGGATATATAGTTATGGCAAAAATTATTGGTATTGACCTTGGTACAACCAACTCTTGTGTAGCAGTATTTGAAGGCGGCGAACCCACTGTTATCACCAACCCCGAAGGCAGCAGAACCACTCCTTCCGTCGTTGCTTTTTCTAAGGACGGCGAAAGAATGATCGGTCAGATCGCAAAAAGACAGGCGATCACAAACCCCGATAAGACCGTTATGAGTATCAAACGTCACATGGGCTCCGATTATAAAGTAGACATCGATGGCAAGAAGTTCACTCCCCAGGAAATTTCCGCGATGATTCTTCAAAAACTTAAAGCAGATGCGGAAAGCTATCTCGGCACAACCGTTTCCCAGGCAGTTATCACCGTTCCTGCTTACTTCTCCGACGCACAGAGACAGGCAACTAAAGACGCGGGTAAGATCGCAGGTCTTGAAGTTCTTCGTATCATCAACGAACCCACAGCGGCAGCGCTCGCTTACGGTATCGACAAAGACGGCGATCAGAAGGTCATGATCTTCGACCTTGGCGGCGGTACGTTCGACGTTTCCATTCTTGAAATCTCCGACGGCGTATTCGAGGTTCTCGCAACCAACGGTAACACCAGGCTCGGCGGCGACGACTTCGACAACCGCATCATCGACTGGATCGCAGACACATTCAAGAAAGAAAACGGCGGCATCGACCTCCGCAACGATAAGATGGCTCTCCAGAGACTCAAGGAAGCTGCTGAAAAAGCAAAGATCGAGCTTTCCGGTATGACCAGCGCAAACATCAACCTTCCCTTTATCACAGCAGACGCAACAGGTCCTAAGCACTTCAACGCTGACCTTTCCAGAGCAAAATTCAATGAGATCACAGCAGACCTCGTTGAAAGCTGCATGACTCCTTGCAGACAGGCACTCAAAGATGCAGGTCTCTCCGTTTCTCAGATCGACAAAGTCCTTCTCGTTGGTGGTTCCACCAGAATCCCCGCTGTTCAGGACGCAGTTAAGAAGTTCTGCGGCAAAGAACCCTTCAAGGGCATCAACCCCGACGAATGTGTTGCCATCGGCGCGGCTATCCAGGGCGGCGTTCTCGGCGGCGAAGTACACGACCTTCTCCTCCTTGACGTAACTCCCCTTTCTCTCGGTATCGAAACCCTCGGCGGTGTTTGCACCAAGATCATCGACAGAAACACCACCATCCCCGTAAAGAAATCTCAGGTATTCTCCACAGCGGCTGACGGTCAGACCTCCGTTGAGATCCACGTTCTTCAGGGTGAAAGAGAAAGAGCGGCTGACAACACCACGCTCGGCAGATTCTCTCTTGACGGCATCGCTCCCGCTCCCCGCGGTATCCCGCAGATCGAAGTTACCTTCGATATCGACTCAAACGGCATTGTAAACGTAACCGCTCTCGATAAGGGTACGGGTAAGGAACAGCACGTTACCATCACTTCCTCCACCAACATGAGCAAGGAAGACATCGACAAGGCTGTCAAGGAAGCAGAAAAGTTTGCTGAAGAAGACAGAAAATTCAAGGAGCTCGTAGAAGCGAAGAACCAGGCAGAAGCTATGGTAAGCCAGAGCGAAAAGGTTCTCTCCGATGCAGGCGATAAGATCGCAGAGGACGACAAGGCGGCTCTCCGCGCAGAAGCTGAAAAGCTCAAGGAAGCGGCAAAGTCCGACGACGTTGAAATCATCAAGGCAGGTCTTGAAGCGTTCCAGAAGAAGTTCTACGAAATTTCCGAAAAACTCTATAAGGCGGCAGGCGCTGATGCAGGCACAGGCGCCGGCACACAGAACGAAGACGGCAGCTTTAACGCGGATTACACCGAGAAATAATAAAACCCCAAACGCAAATAAGGCGGACATTCGTCCGCCTGTTTGCTATGCAATATAAGAGGATAAATATATGAGAGATTATTATGAGGTCCTTGGCGTTTCCAAAACCGCCTCGGACGATGAGATCAAAAAAGCATATAGACAGCTGGCGAAAAAGTATCACCCCGATATGAACCCCGGTGATAAAGAAGCCGAAGAAAAATTCAAGGAAGTCAACCAAGCGTACGCGGTTCTTTCCGACCCCGAAAAGAAGGCGAGATACGACCAGTTTGGTCCCGAAGCGGCAGAAGGTAATGGCTTTGGCGGCGGCGGTTTCGGCGGCTTTGGCGGATTCGAAGGCTTTGATTTCGGTGATATCTTCGGTGATATCTTCGGTGGCGGCGGTGGCACTCGTGCGCGCCGTAATGGTCCGCAGAGGGGCGATGACCTCGCGCAGAGAGTGACCATCTCCTTTGAAGAAGCGGCGTTCGGCTGTAAAAAGGAAATCAAATATACGAAAGTGGATAAATGCGGTGAATGTGGCGGTTCGGGCTGTGCAGAAGGTTCTTCTCCCAAGACATGCTCCAGATGTAACGGTACGGGTCAGGTTCGCGTTCAGCAGAGAACACCCCTTGGCGTATTCCAATCCACGAAGACCTGTGATGCCTGCGGCGGCAGAGGACAGACGATTGAAAATCCCTGTAAGAAATGCCGCGGTACGGGCATGAACTCCACGACGAAGACCGTAGAGGTCACGATCCCCGCGGGTATCGATAACGGACAAAGACTCAGCCTTCGCGGTCTTGGCAATGCGGGCAAAAACGGCGGTCCTGCGGGCGATCTTTATATTTCCGTGGTCGTTCGTCCGCATCCCGTTTTCACACGTGACGGCTTTGATATCTACTGTGAGATTCCGATCACGTTCCCCGAAGCGGCGCTTGGCGCGGATATCCGTGTTCCCACGCTTGAGGAAGAAACGACCTTTAAGATCCCCGAGGGTACACAGACCGGCACCTCCTTTACACTGAAGGGCAAGGGTATTCCGTTTGTAAACGGCAGAGGACGCGGCGACCTTATCTTCAAGGTCGTTGTGGAAGTACCGCGCGGTATGAATGAAAATCAGAAAGACGCGCTCCGTAAATTTGCGGAGGCTTGCGGAAAGTCCAATTATTCTAAAAAAGAAAAGTTTTTCTCGAAAATTTTCGGAAAGGATAAATCCTGATGACTTGGTCTCAAATCAAAGTAACCTGTAAGGTTCAGAATCTCGAAACCGTAAAAGCAATCATGACCGCTATTGACGTTTCTATCATGGTGGAGGATTACAGCGACATTGAAACGGGTCTTAAAACCGTTTACGGCGATCTTATCGACGAATCCATCTTGAATAGCGACAAGAGCGTTGCTTCTTGCAGTGTGTACGTTTCCGAGGATCAGAATATCGCGGAGCATATCTCGTTTATTCAGACACAGCTCGACAGCAATAAGATCGAAGCGAAAATCGAGGTCCTCGGCACGAACGAGGAAGAATGGTCGACGGCATGGAGAAAATATTATAAGCCCACGCCCATCGGACACAGAATGGTCGTCGTTCCCAGCTGGGAGGAATACGAAGCCAAGGAAGGCGAGATCATCATCGATATGGAGCCCGGCATGGCGTTCGGTACGGGTACGCATGAAACCACCCGTCTTTGCGCGGAATTGCTGGAAGAAAATATCAAGAGCGGCGATTATCTGCTTGACGTGGGCAGCGGCAGCGGTATCCTTGCCATCTGCGCCTCGAAGCTTGGCGCGGCAAAATGCGCGGCTTGCGATATCGACCCCGTTGCGGTCAGAACCGAGGTCGAAAACGCCGAAAGAAACGATTGTCATAATATCGACTGCTACGTTTCCGACCTGCTTTCCGACGTGAAGCTGATCGACGGCAAGCTCTTTGACGTGGTAACGGCGAATATCGTTGCGGATATCATCATTCGCATGGCGCCCGATATCGGCAAGTTCATTCGTGAGGGCGGTTATCTCATCGCATCGGGCATCATTGAGGAGCGCGAAGCGGAGGTCGACGCGGTCGTCACCAAGTGCGGATTTGAAAAAGTCGGCGCAAAGCATGAAAAGGGCTGGTGCGCGGAGCTTTTCGTTTGTAAAAGTGCAAAGTGAAGAAGATTTTTGAATATTTTTTACAAAAAAACTGTAAAATTTCATCAAAATTCTTTACAAAAAAATGTTTTTGGTATATAATAAAATAAATGATTACGGGATATGTGATTTTTATATATCCCGTTTCTATTTGTGAAATCATCTTGTTTGAAGGAGGGGCGAAATGCCGAGATTTTTTCTTTCGGCAAGTCCGAATGACGGATTTTTTGAAATCACGGGCGACGATGCGCGCCATATCTCCTTTTCCTTGCGAATGCGGTGCGGGGAACACCTTGTCGTTTGCGACGGAGAGGGAACGGACTATGAATGCGTGATTCAAACGATCGACGGACAGACGGTCAAAGCCGAGGTTTTGGAAAAGCGCCCGACGGTAACGGAATCTCCCGTTAAAATACGGCTGTATCAGTCCGTACCAAAGGGGGATAAATTCGATTACATCGTGCAAAAGGCTGTGGAGCTTGGCGTTTCCGAGATCGTACCCGTGTATTCCTCGCGGTGCATCGTCAAGCCCGATGCAAAAAGTGAGGAGAAGCGTCTTGCGCGCCTTTCCAAGATTGCAGAGGAAGCGGCAAAGCAATGCGGACGCGGTATCATTCCCAAGGTATTGCCGCATATGCGCTACGCGGACGCGGTGAGAGCCGCCTATGGAAGTACGTTCCTCTGCTATGAAGACGAGAAATCCTATTCCTTGAAGGAATATCTGCATGACTTTGCCGAAAAGGGCGAAAAAACGCTTGGCTTTTTTGTTGGTCCCGAGGGGGGATATGCAAAAGAGGAGGTCCTTTTGGCGTCTGAGCGTGGGATCCCGTCTGCAAAGCTCGGAAATCGGATCCTTCGCAGTGAAACGGCCTCGGGCTTCGTTCTTTCCTGCATTGCATATGCGCTCGAGCTTTGAAACAAACGAAACGGAAGTTGCCGATCGACGGTTCGGCTTCTTTCCGATATTAAAAATTTTACCGTCGAGATGGGGAAAACATTATGAATGAAAAAAACACCAAAAACAAGAAAAATGATGTCAAAATGTCTGCGGAGGACATTCAGCTTTATCGCCTTTTTTGCATCTTCGGCGTTGCCATTCTCGGTTTTGCCGCGCTTCGCATGATCTCTTACGGAACGTTCTTTGAGATCTTGGGCGTGGGTCGTTGGATCGCGCTTGCGCTTCTCATTCTGACGATCGGCGGATATATTTATCTCCGCTTTGTGAAGAAGATCGACGAAAGCGATAAGGTCATTACCACGACGGGCATTGCCTATTTTTTGATTCCGATCTTTACCTTGCTTGCCTGCTTCCGCGCAATGGAACAGCCGATGTTCAAATGCCAGGTCGCTTTTGGCTTCGTTGCGCTTTTCGCTACCATTTATAATATCTACAAAAAAGAATTCAGAACCATTTCTGCTGTAACCTTCGTTTCTCTTATGGCGTTGTATTATGCCAGCACGCCCCTTTACACATGGCTTGAAAAAACGCTCAACGTCGTTTCCAAGGGTATTATCTTCGTTTTGCCCATCGTGATGATCTTGCTTTCTCTTCCCGCTATCCGCGCAAAGCTCGGTCTTCAGGACGTAAGCGATAAATTCAACACATGGATTTCCATTATCATGTACGCGGTGATCCTCGTTTGCGCGTTCGTCGTGACCCTCGTGCCCGCGCTCTTCCTCTACATGATGATCGCGCTTCTTGCCATTTATGTTGTGGTTGGTATAGTTTGCACGATTCGTTTGATATAATTTTAGATAAATTTACGAAATACCTATTGAAATTCTACAAAAAATAGGTTAAAATATGAATAGCATTTCGTTTGGGAGTTAGTTTTATCATATTTTAACAAAAAGGGGAAAGAAAAGATGTCAAACAGATTATTTCAGGGTCTTATTCACCAAATGAAGGATGCCATCGGACGCTCAATCGGCGTGATCGACGAAAACGGCGTTATCGTTGCGTGCAGTGACCTTATGAAGATCGGAGAAACCAAACAGGCAGTTCGTGAAGCGCTTGCGTATTCTGCGGATGCGGTCGTTTTCTCCGGATATACATACCGCTCCATGACGGGAAGCGTACGTCCCGAATATACCGTTTTCGTAGAGGGTGAGGACGGCATGGCTGATAAAATGTCCATGGTGCTTGCGGTTTCTCTCAATAACATCAAGAGCTTTTACGACGATAAATACGATAAGGTTTCGTTTATCAAAAATATCATTCTCGATAATATTTTGCCGGGTGATATTTACGTCAAGAGCAAGGAGCTTCATTTTGCGCCCGACGTTTGGCGCGTCGTGCTTCTTTTGAAGTTTACCTCCGCTTCCGAAAATTCGCCGTACGATATCATTCAGAATATGTTCCCGAATACCAATCAGGATTACGTCATCAGCACGGGCGAACGCGATATCGTTCTTGTCCGTGAGATCAAGCAGGGAACGGATATCTCTGAGATTGAAAGCACAGCGGTGACCATTGCGGACACATTGGCGACTGAATTTTACACCAAGGTTTCCATCGGTATCGGCAGTATCGTCGATAACATCAAGGATATCGCAAAATCTTACAGAGAAGCGCAGGCGGCGCTCGAGGTCGGCAGAGTTTTCGATACCGACAAAAACGTCGTCAGCTACGAAAATCTCGGTATCGGTCGACTCATTTATCAGCTTCCGACCACGCTTTGCGAAATGTTCTTAAACGAAGTTTTCAAGAAAGGCTCTATCGAGGCGCTCGACCGCGAAACGCTCTCCACGATCCAGTGCTTCTTTGAAAACAACCTCAACGTATCCGAGACCTCGAGAAAGATGTTCGTCCACAGAAATACCTTGGTATATCGTTTGGATAAGATCAAAAAGCTTACAGACCTTGACCTCCGTGAATTTGACAACGCCATCACCTTTAAGGTGGCTTTGATGGTTCGCAGCTATCTCGCTTCCAAAAATAATCGATACTAAAAAGCATGGAGCGCCTCCGTTTTTTGCGGAGTCGCTCTCTATGTGTAAATTGCATATTTGATATTCTGCTTGAGATGGCGGAAAGAAGGTTTATATGGATCAAAATTTTGAATTGGGTATGCCGGCGGCGCCCAAAATGAAAAAAACACGCGACTTCCGCGTTTCGCTCAGCGTTTGCATCCTCTGCGTTTTGCTTGCTTGTCTGTTCGTTTTCATGGCGACCTACGTGACGGTCTCTCTGCAAGCGGAGCGTAAGATCAACGAGGCTTACGCAAGGGCGGGAGAATACGAAAAGCTCCTTGAGGTAGCGGAAAAATACGATGAGTATTATCTCTACGGCGTGGATTTTAGCAAAACGGCAGATAATCTCGCCGCTATCTACGGTCTTGCGGTGGGAGATAAATTCACCTCTTATTATACCGCGGAGGAATGGGCTGCTTCCCTCGATACCTCGATGGGAAACGCTACGGGCATCGGTGTTTACGTCGTCATGAACGATGACGGCAATATTCTCGTCACCCGCGTGATGCAGAACAGCCCCGCAAAACGCGACGGTCTGATGGAGGGCGACATCATCACCTCGGTGGACGGCAAGGTCGTTCTCGACATCGGATATGAAAACGCGGTAGACCTCGTTATGGGTGAGATCGGCACGAAGGTTTCCTTTGACGTGCTTCGCGGTACGGAAAATTGGGAAATTACGGTGACGAGAGGAAAATATGAGCCGCAAACAGTCTTTGCGGAAACCGTTACCGTGGAGGATACCCTTTACGGATATATTCAGATCATGCAGTTTGAGCTTTCGACATCGACACAGTTCATTTCTGCGGTTGACAATTTGATGGAGGCGGGCGTACAGGGCTTCGTCTTTGACGTTCGTGATAATCCCGGCGGTTATATCGACTCTGTGATCACGATGCTGGATTATCTGCTTCCCGCAGGTCCTATCGTTCACATCGAGGGTCTTGACGAAAGCGAAACGATAACCTCCGATGCACATTCCGTCGATCTGCCGATGGTCGTTCTCGTCAACGGCAATACTGCTTCCGCGGCAGAGCTTTTCACATCGGCGCTGAAGGATTACGAAAAAGCCGAGATCGTAGGCGAAAAGACCTACGGTAAGGGCTGCGGTCAGGAG
>JAGBCV010000048.1 GCA_017937845.1 Clostridia bacterium
ATTTGAACCCTTGCGGTTTTAAGTGAAATATTTTGCCTTATGGCAAAACGTGAAATAATTTTCTGACGAAAATTGTGAAATATCTCACTTTGTTCGATGTGAAATGAAATTTGCCCACATTCGCGTCAGCGAATATTTCACATTTGCGGAGCAAATATTTCACAGCAAAGCTATTTCACTTGCCCGTAAGGGCAAATTTCGTTGAAAAAACGACAGGTCGAAACCTGTCGTTTTTTCTGGCTGCGGCACTAGGATTCGAACCTAGGTAATGACGGAGTCAGAGTCCGTTGCCTTACCGCTTGGCGATGCCGCAAAATCTATATAAACCGAGTAAGTTTAGATCACCGAATCGGTGGTCAAACTCGCTCGGGAGCATTACTATTTTATCACAAGAAATATGGTTTGTCAATATGTTTTTGAAAGTTTTTTGCATTTTTTCAAAAAAATTTGACCGCATTTGCCATGATCGGCATATGCGGTCTTGAGGTTTATTTTTTCAGATGATTTTTCTCTTGATCCATTTTGGAGAAAAGCTTCTCATAAGGAGCGAGCATGCCCTCGTTCATTTGATTTCCCATCTTGGAAAGCATTTTTTCATTGGAAAGAAGCGCACCTACGAGATACATTTTGAGAGAAGTCAGTTTCTTTTTTTGAGGGAAATCATAAATCCCTTGCTTTTTATAAAATTTATGGTCTGCACGCATCATACCGCGCATTTGATAGATCAGATCGCGGAAGATCTTCATACCGCCGACGCCCCAAAAATTTTGTGGCGCGGTGTGCTTGGTTTCTAAAACGAAGGTCAAGGTCTTGGCAAGGGTATCGATATTGGTATCGGTATCGGCTTCGTCGGAAGCAACACCGCAAAGAAAATTACCGCCCGTTTCGCTTCTGGCTTCGATAACGGTTTTCAAATTATGTTCTGCGGAATAATTTCCCGAGGTCAAATATCCGACGGGCATACCGACGGTTACGGTACGGTGACCGTTACAAAAATTGCGGTCATCATACATTTTGAAGCGTGCGCCCATAGAATGGTCGGAAATCGTAAAAGCATATACGATAGCATCTGCTTTTTGGATATCTTCACGCAGGAAACGGTCAAAGCCGTCCTTATAAACACATTTTTCAGATACAGCGCAACGGAAACAACCAAGACAACCGCCTGCAAGCGGATATTCCGCAATATTGACAATGCGGGTCTGATAAGGAAGTATATGACGAAAACGGTCGATCATGACTTGCAAATTGGCGGTCTTATCGGTATTGTCCGTCAGGGTCAAAATATTCTTATCCGTCTTTTTCATTCCCGAATCGGTATTGGGTACGGTCGCCGAAATCGGTTGATGGCTATTTTCTTTTTTATGAGATACAGTATAGACGTTTTCTTTGACAGACCACAAAAAGCGATCGAAAAATTTTTCAGCATCCTTTCTGCCTTTCTCGGAAAGCAAATCCTCCATATCGGCAGAAAGACCGCGGATATATCGCATTCCCATATCAAGAGCATTTTCTTCGATATATTTGTGTGCCGTGATATCATAAAAATGCTTAGAGGTCGTAATTTGCGTTGCGTATTTGTTTGAGAGATCGACTTTATTTTCCTTAACAAGTTCTATGAAACGATGAAGCTGAGATGGTGCCAAAAAGGTATACACGGGATAGGAAAAAAGAATGGCATCTGCGCGCTCCAGCATCGTGCGCGCCTCAGTAAAATCCTTTTCTAAGGCTTTGATTTTTTGTCCTGCGTTCAAAACGGAAAACGTATGGCTGGGATAACAGCGTTCAAGATATCGAACGGTTTGCAGGGTAATACTGTATTGTCCTTTCGGGCTTCCATTGATGACGGTAATGTTCATAAATAAAAAAGCTCCTTTCTGATATTGTCATATACCGTAAGAGGTCATTTGAAATGCTTGCAGTATGGCTTTTGCAATCGCTTGCATACGGCTTTTATCGACTTTTAAGACTTGTCTGTCATAGGTCAGCAGTCCGTTGGTTTCGTCCTCTACGTCGCTTACCTGTGTCAAAACGGTGGCGCAAAGTCCTTTTTCCCGAATCATGGGAAGGATCTCCGTATGGTAAAGCGTTTCGATGGCATTCATAAACGCATCTTGCTTATCAAAAAAACGATATCCATAATTTTTATTAAGATTGAAAGTGTGACCGCTTACCTTATATGAATATCCACCAAACTCGGACAGAACAAGCGGTCTTTCACTTTCTGAAAGCTGAATTTTTTTGAAGTAAATGTGTTCGCTTTTGACGTCGCTTTTCTTTTCGGTAAACCAACCGGATGTGGTATCAAAAATGCGTGTCGGGTCAAAGGCTTTCAGTTCGTCATAAAGTCGATCTGCATCATATTGTCCCCAGCCCTCGTTAAAGATCGTATAATAACAAACGCAGGGATGATTATAAAGATGTGATAAGGTCTCCTTAGCTGAGGATTCAAAAAGCGTTTGTCGACGTTTGTCGGCAGGATGCGATATCCCTTTTTTGAGTCCGATCGTCGGCAAAGCGGTATCGAGGAGAAAATGATATTTGCCATTGTTGACCATGTCTTGAAAAACGATCATACCGATCCTGTCACATTCATAATAAAAAAGATCGGGTTCGATCTTAATATGCTTGCGAAGCATATTAAAACCAAGCGATTTCATCGTTTGAATATCGAAACGATATCCTTCGGGAGAAGCAGGTAGATAGATGCCGTCGCTGAAATATCCTTGGTCGAGAAGTCCATGGAAAAAATACGGCTTTTCATTGAGCAAAATATAGGGCTTTCCGTTTACGTTTTCAATAGAAACGGTACGCAGTGCGAAATAGGAGCGAACAGTATCGTTTCCAGTTTTGAGCGTCATATGATATAGATACGGATGTTCGGGTGTCCAATGGATCGGATTTTCGATTGCAACCGTCGTTTCCTTTCCGAGAAAATGATGATGTAACGTACCGTTTGGCGTTTCGATCTCCAATATTTTTTCTTCTTCACCGCCCAAAATCTCGATTTTGACGTCATACAAGGACGGCGTCATGTGGATTTCTTGTATATACGAGCGTGGAACGCTTTCCAACCAAACGGGTTGCCAAATACCGCTGATCGGCGTATACCACATACCACCGCGCTTTTTGCGTTGCTTTCCGTAGGGGATATCGGTGTCGAGCATATCGATCACCTTGACCTGTAAGGTATTTTCTCCAATGCAGATGACCTTTGTGATATCAAGCGTAAAAGGAAGATAGCCGCCGATATGCTTACCGACGAACACACCGTTGAGTGTGACCTCTGCGATTTGGTCAACTGCGCCAAAATGAAGAAGTGTCGTTTCCTGCAAAAAATCCTCGGATATGACGAGCGTTTTTTCGTGGAGATAACATTCATCTTTTTCAAGCGTGCGTTCCATGCCCGAGATCGCGGACTCGGGAGGAAAAGGCACTTGGATATGGCCAAGAAACGCTTTGTCTTTTTTGCGTATGAAAAAAAGCTTCCACTCGCCACAAAGAGAGATATAGCTCTCGCGTACCATTTGCGGTCGCGGATATTCCTGCCAAGCGCCCGAGGCTCGGCTTTCAAACGGTGTCTGCAAACGGCAAATTTTTGGTTTTTTCATGGGAAACGCCTTTCTTCTTTCGATGACTTTTTCTTTATTATACCTCATTTTTCCTTTTTTTACAATAGCATTTTTCAAATAAAAATCCACCCAAAAAGACGACGCCTTTCGCTTCATTTTAATATCCACACACCGTTCTGGTTCGCCTGAGATGCCGCAAGTTCATTTTAATCCACACACCCCTTGCGGGGTGTGACCAAAAACGAATTGATCATCAAATCCAGACGAACATTTCAATCCACGCACCCCTTGCGGGGTGTGACGCTATGGCATCTCGAAAAG
>JAGBCV010000049.1 GCA_017937845.1 Clostridia bacterium
CCCACGGTATTCACGCCGAGGCGCGCATACCGCGTTCCCATTCCGGGAACAACGCAATTAAGAGGAGAATCTCCCGATCTGCCCGCTTCACGGGCAACGTCTGATTGGATTTCTTTTTACACAAAATTTTTCGCAGTGCCGCGTATGATCAAGGACAGTGCCAAGAAAAACTTCAATCTTGTGCTGGTATGGAAACTTGACCGCTTTGCGCGCAACCGATATGATTCAGCTAACTACAAAGCAACACTTAAGCGCAACGGGGTCAAAGTAATGTCGGTGACGGAATCTATTTCGGAAGGATCGGAAGGTATCCTTTTGGAATCCGTGCTCGAAGGTATGGCTGAATACTATTCGGCAGAGCTTTCCGAAAAGGTTTTGCGCGGGCATCACGAAAACGCGCTAAAATGCCGATACAATGGTGGAACGCTGCTGATTGGCTTTTCGATAGACAAAGATAAAAACTATAACGTTGATCCGATCACTTCGCCGTACATCGTGGAAGCCTTCACGATGTACGATGAGGGACGCACGATGAAGGAAATCGTTGCCGTGCTTAATCAGCACGGTCTTAAAAATCAGCGTGGCGGAGAGTTAAATCTTAATAGTGTTTCTCGATTGCTACAGAATCGCTTCTACATCGGGGAATATAAATATCGCGAGGTTCTTGTCCCAGACGGTATTCCTGCAATTATCCCGAAAGATCTATTTGACAGAGTGCAAGAAAAACTCGCAAAAAACAAAAAGGCTCCCGCAAGGCACAAAGCGGAAGACGATTATCTTCTGACAACCAAGTTGTTTTGCGGTGATTGTCAATCCTTGATGTTCGGCGAAAGCGGTACAAGCCAAAGTGGTGCAACATACCATTACTACAAGTGCTCCAGTGCAAAAAAGAAAACGGGGTGCAATCGCAAGCCCGTCAAGAAAAAGTGGATCGAAGATGCGGTACTTGACCAAATCAAGACGGTTCTCCATGACGATGTTTTCGTTGAAGACGTAGTATACAAGTATTTGGAGTATCAGCAACAGGAAAACACAGTCATTCCGTATCTTGAAAAGAACCTTTCAGACACGCAACGCTCTATTGACAATCTGATAGCGGCTATCGAGCAAGGTATCATCACACCGTCCACCAAGCAGCGCCTTGAGACGTTGGAAGTTACCAAGCGCGAACTGGAAGACAAGATATTAATCGAAAATATGAAGCGACCTTTGCGAACCGAGGACGAGCTTTGGGCTTGGTTCCGCTATATGCGAAACTTTGACCTCACTCGTCTTGAAGAGCGCAGACAGCTTATCGATGTTTTCGTAAACACAGTATTCCTATACAATGACCGATTCTTACTTACACTAAACTTCGGCTATGGCTCAAAAACCGTACTCTTTACGGACATTCCGTGTTCGGATAAAGTTGCATGTGGGCGACCACTCGAGAGCCTCGACACGCATTTGCGTGGTCGGGGCTTTTACTTTTGTTGATCAAGACGCACGCGTCAATATGCAGTACTTTATAAAATAGACCCTAAAAAGGATTCTCCTATCAAAGACTTCTTTTGTGCATTTTTCTCGTATATATATTCGTGGTATTTTCTTTTGGAATCGCTTTTGATATAATATAATCACAAAGGAGAGTGATTCCATGAAATACAAAAACGCCAAGGATATTTTCCCCGAAAATCTTTTACGACAAATTCAAAAATACGTTTCGGGTGAACTCATCTATATTCCGTCCGATACGAAAAAGAAAAAGGAATGGGGAGAAACCTCGGGATACCGTCGGTATTTATACGAAAGGAATCGAGATATCAAAACTAAATTCTCGGACGGACACAATAAAGCTTTTTCTGATGGTCTCAAACTGTTTGACCGTTATTGGATAGGACCTATTACAATAAAAGAAGAACATGCTGAGTTTTTGGGTCAATACAGCGAATACTTAAATAAGGAATAATAATTGCCTCTGATTGAAAATTTCTGCCGAGGCTTCTTATGATAGTATTTTTACCGACACGGAAATCAGTTTTGAATGTAAAATTGATTTCCGTGTATTCTCTTTTTTGATGTCTTGCCTTTCTGTCATGGATATGATATAATAGGATACAGATCACGCTCGTCTATTCCATACTGGTATGAAATCCGATAGGAAAATGAGGTAAAACTTCTATGCTTAATGACAGAATCAAAAAGGTACTTTGCGCGGTGGGAATCGGGGTATTGCTCATCATTGCCTATTATTGCCGCAGCTTGCATCTTCTTCCCGACAACCCTTTCGTGCGCGTTGTGATGACGACGGCGCGTTCGCTCATTCAGGTTTCCTTGATCGTGATGTGGTGTACTTCCTTATATCACCGCTTGATCAATAAAAGTGTGAGAAATTATATGATTGCGGTGGGTGTTTTGCTCGCCTTTTGGCTGACGATACGAACCTGCAAATGGGATTTTTCCGTCGATACGACACACGCCGTCGGACGCTACTGCTGGTATAGCTTTTATATTCCGATGGTGTTGATACCGCTTTTCGGCGTGTTCATTGCGAATCACATCGGAAAATCGGAAACACACAAAACGCCGAAATGGATGCGATATCTTTATATCCCTGCCGCGCTTATGATCCTTGCCGTCTTTACAAACGATTGGCATCGTCTGGCATTTTCCTTTCCCGAGGGGATCGACCGATATGAAAAGCATTATCAGCATGAGATCGTATATTTTATTATCATGGCGTGGTTCGTTTTGCTTGGATTTTACTTCGTCTTTACCTTGATCCGCAAAAGCCGCTCGCCATCGGGAAAGGGCTTTCAGAAGCTTCCTGCGGTGATTATGGGATGCGCGGTCCTTTTTTGGACGCTCTACTGCTTGAAGCTTATCAAATGCGACTTGACCGTTGTGGATTGTCTGATTATCACGCTTCTTTTGGAAAGCGCGATCCAAAGCAGATTGATCCCCTCCAATACCAATTATCGTACGTTCTTTCGCCGTTCCACGATTGCCGCGCAGATTACGGATACGTCGTATCACCCGTGCGTGGTTTCTTCAACGGCATCTGTGCTTTCCGAGGATGTGATGCGTCGTGCGTGTACGGCTCCCGTAGACCTTGGTGATACGGTTTTGAACGGCAAGGAGATTCGGGGAGGTTACGTTTTTTGGCAGGATGACGTAAGACAGATGACGATCCTTACGCAAAGACTCCGTGAAACACAGGAACGCTTGGGAGAAAAAAACGACCTGCTTCGCGCTGAGCTGGAGCTTGCGGAGCAATGTGCGCGCATGGATGAAAAGGACCGTCTTTATGACCGTATCGCAAGTGAGGTCGCGCCTCAGCTGGACAAAATGGATGCGCTTTTGAAAAGAGCGGAGAAAGAACCGAGCGCGCTTTTCGAGGTATTCACAGCCATCGCCGTGATCTCCGCTTATGTCAAGCGCCGCGGAAATCTGCTTTTGCTCAGCGAATACGGTGAACACATCAAGGCAATGGAGCTTTCGTACGGTATCAGAGAATCGCTGGATCATTTGAAAGCGGGCGGTGTGTTCGTTTCGTATGATAGCGCCTGCGAGGGGGAATTGCTTTGGGCGCATACCATTGCCGTATATGATTTTTATGAGGCTGTGATCGAGGGTCTGCTTGATCAGATCACGGCGATCATCGTACATCTTTCCTGTCAAAACGGTGTGGTTTCGATGCGCTTGCAGATCGGATGCCGATGCGACGTGGACGATGCGTTCTTGCGGTCGCTCTCCTTTCCGCTTGGCTCGCTTCGATACGACGTGCAGGAATCCGACCTTACGATGTATTTGACTTATTCGGAAGGAGGCGTGACATGATGTTTGGTTTTGCGGAGCTTGGCAGATTGCCAAAGGCTTTGATATTGACCGTCAGCTTTGTATTTCTATGCGTATCCGTCTGTCTGCTTATTCATGTATGCCGCCGTCGGAACGGGTTGGGAGAGGCACTTTGCGCGCTGCTCGGTGTTCTGTATTGCGGGGGTATGATCGTAATATATGACGCTTATGAAAAGGGTGCGTTCTATGACAACTGGCCCTTGCATCCTTTTGCGGAGCGAGCCGCGGAATTTCCCTTGATATTTCCGCTCTCAGGCTTGTGCGTTGTGATTTTTTTGCTCTTTGTTTCTCTTGCTCGTGAATGGAAAAGGGAAAAACGCTCGATTACGAGCAGTTCTGTCAAGGAGAGCATCGATTGCCTTACGACGGGGCTTTGCTTTTCATATCCGAACGGCATCGTCGTGCTCGTCAATCATCAGATGAATGCGCTTTGCTATCGTATCCTCGGAGAAGATCTGCAAAATGCCGTTTCCTTTTGGGAGCGCATCAGCGAGGGTGAATTTCATGGGACGGCGGAGCGTTTGTCCTTTGGTGCGCATCCGATGTTTCGTTTGAAGGACGGTACGGTCTGGACGTTCGGCAGGGAAGAGATGCAGGACGTGGTGCAGATCACGGCGGTGGAAACGACACGTTTGCACGCCATTACGGAGGAGCTGAGAAATCATAATCTTGAGCTTGCCGCCATGAATCTTCGCTTGAAAAAGCACGCGGAGAACGTGGAGGAGATGACACGCGCCAAGGAGCGCTTGGAGATCAAAGCGCGTATCCACAGCGAATTTGGTAAGGCATTGCTTTCCACGCGCCGTTATTTGCAGGACGAAGAAGCAGATGCGGAGGAAATCTTGAACGAATGGAAACGAAATATTGCTATGCTCAGAATGAAAACGGTCGCGCCCCGCGATGAAGACCCGATGAGCATTTTGATGAAGGTGGCGAGCGCGGCGGGAATCACGGTCGAGCTTTGCGGTGATATGCCCGAGGAGGAGTCCATCAGACAGCTTTTCTTCGAGGCGGCGTCGGAGGCGCTGACCAATGCCGTTGCCCATGCGGGTGCCACTTGTCTGCATATCGAGGTGATGCGCGAGGCGGAGCGCGTTTCCGTTCGCTTCACCAATGATGGAATGCCTCCGCCTGATGCCATTGCGGAGGGTGGTGGACTTGGCGCGTTGCGTCAGAAGACGGAACGCATCGGCGGAGAAATGCAAGTCGAAACGGCAAACGGATTTGCATTGACCCTTTCTGTTTTGCGAAAAGAGGTGAATCGATTTGTATAAGGTCTTGATCGTAGAGGACGACCCGATGGCAAGACAGCTTTTGGAGATATACGTGCGAGAGAGCGGTCGTTACGAGCTCGTGCCTTCTCTTGCAAGCGCCGCGCTTGCGGAATTTTGTTGCCGAACGCATCACGTCGATTTGATCTTAATGGATATCTGTACGGCGATGAATGCGAGCGGGCTTGTCGCGGCGGAAAAGGTGAAAAAATATTTCCCTCATATCCGCATCGTGATGATCACGAGTCAGCCGGAGTGCAGCTTTCTTGACCGCGCACGCGCGGCAAACGTGGATAGCTTTTGGTATAAGAGCGCGACGGCAAGCGAGCTTCTTTTCGTGATGGATAGGACGATGGCGGGGGAGTGTGTATACCCTGCATCGACACCGAGGTTACAGATCGGATATGCTTTCAGCGACAGCTTTTCTGCGCGTGAGCTGGAGGTCTTGCGTGAGCTTGTATCGGGCGAAACGGACGCCGTTATCGCAGAACGTCTGCATCTGTCCTTGCGTACCGTGAAATCGCATATACAGAGCCTGCTCAATAAGACGGGTCTGCGTAACCGCACCGAGCTTGCCGTCAGAGCAAGAGAAAGCGGACTTATCATCATCAATTAGCATAGGTTAATATTTCCCGAGAGAGAAGCATGACGGCTTCTCTCTTTTTGTTTTCTAAAAAATTGCCCGAATCGAACTTGCCGTTTTTCCGTATTTGAAAAATGCACGAAAGTACGATGTTTTTTATATCCCAAAAGGGTATGATAAGCTTGTAAAATACAGCATTGCGAGGGATGTGAATGAAAAAAATCGTTGTGAATATTCGTCATGGTCTGATGCGAGAGGCGGTGATGCGTATGCTGAGCGGAAACGGCGAATTTTTGCCGATGGCAAGTGAAGCGGGAGATGAGGTCGATATGATGGAGGCTTGCCTTGCATTGCAGGCGGATATCCTGCTTTTGGAGGTCGCGTATGATTCCGATATGAGCGTAAAAAAGAGGTTATGCGAGATTCGACGTGTGCGCGAGCGGATACCGCGATGCAAGGTGGTGCTTCTTTGCGATGAAAAAGCACCGACCGAAACGGCGCATGAGGTCATGTGTGCGAAGCGAGATGGTTATATCGACCATTTTTTCTACTCCTCTTTGAGTGAAGCTTATATGTCAGCAATGCTGACGGCGCTTTGAGCCGTCAGAGGAAAGGAGTGAATATGGAAGAATGGATTCGGGCAAACCTTTTGGAGCTTTCCGATGCGAGCGGATTTCGTTTTTCGCTTTGCTGTTCCGTTTGCGGACGTGTATGGGTGAGTGAAACGACGCCGTTTTCGGGCATCGGACGAAGGCAGACGGCTCGGTCAAGAGCCTTATACGAGAGAGAACGCGAGGAGGCGATGTCGCGCGCCGTTTCGGAAGCGCTTCGCGGCTTTGAGGTCTGCCTTTTATGCGGAAAGATCACAGGCAAGGAATGTCTTGAAGCGCTTGGCGAAATGACGGTATGCCGTTCATGCGCCGAGCGGCTGAAAAAGCAACTGTAAGAGAATGATGCCGTAAGTCGAGGATGCTCGGGCTTCGGCAGGTCAGGAGGACTTTATGAAAACAAAGCATTGGACTCGAATCGTGTGTATGGTACTCGTTTTTGCCATGACGCTCGGTGTATTCGGGGACGTTTCGTTCCGCGTGCTTGCGGACGATTACAAGGCATCCGTCGGCTATCCGACGGCAGACCACGACGGTCTGATTCTGGAATTTGCGGACAAAGAGGCGCTGGAGCGTCATCGCTTGGTTTACGGAGGGGAAGCCCTTGGAGGAAATATGCTCCTTGTGGACGGCTCCTATCGAGAGGCGAAGCAATACGAAAAAACGGCGTCGATTCTGACCGTTACCTACAACTATATCGTGGAAGCAACGGGCTATGCAGATATTTACGGCAGTGACCGCGACACGCAGAAGGACGACCCGACGCTGGACGAGGATATTCTCGCGTTTTGGCTCGCTGCCGCCGAGGTCGCGGATGGGCTTGGCGATATCTCGCTTCATACGGTTCGCATTGCGGTCATGGATACGGGTATCGATGCAACGCACGAGGAGCTTTCCGGGCGTGTTGCGGCGGGCTACGATGCGCTTGCAGATGCGGAGGTGCGTGAGCTTGCGGCAGGTATCAACTCTGAAATCAGCGCATCCTCTCACGGTACGATGGTCGCCGGGCTGATTGCCGCGAAAGCCTTCAACGGTATCGGCATTGCGGGCGGCGCGGGCGCTTTCCCCGTGGAGCTCGTTCCCATTCGCGTACTGAACGAGAATGGCAAGGGTAAGATCGCGGATATCGTCCGAGGCATCTATTGGGCGATCGACCATAATATCGATATTCTCAATATGTCCTTTGGTGCGAGATTGGAATATTATCCGACGGCGCTTGCCATCGCCATCAAGGACGCGCGGTCGCAGAATATTTTACCGATTGCGGCGGCAGGCAATGAATACGGCATGACGTGGCAGGGATACTATCCCGCTTGCCTTGAGGGTTGTTATCCCGTTATGTCGGGTACGGTCGGCATGGGCAGTGACTATACTTCTTCTTTTTCCAATACCTTCCCGGCGGGCTCCGTTCCCGGAACGGATTATACCGCGATTTGTGGCGAAGGCTTGACGAGTACCGTACTTGGCAACGCTTACGGCACCTTTACGGGTACTTCCGCTTCCTGCGCGTTGATTACGGGTTACGCATCGGTCATGATGTCCTTGCTCGGCGGCAGAAGCAATCCTGCCGCGATCGAAGCCGTTATCTCGGCGTTTACTTACGCACATACCACCAATACGAATCTGATCCGATATAGCGTCGTCCCCCGTGAGCTGGATAGCGCGGTAACGTCTTGTATCACCGCGGAGCAGATCGGAAAAACGGGCAGCGCGATTTGGGGCTCGATTCGTTGCGACGACGTTTTGACGGCAGAAGAAACGGTAAATGTGCTGATCTCCTACGGTGAAGAGGCAGTTGGCGATATTACACTCGTTCTCTATGATACGATGGATACGATCGTCTATACCTCCGAGCCTATCGAGGGTACGGGGACGATCTCCTACGAAATACCGCTGGATACCACGGTGATGGCGGACGGCATGGCAACGATCGCCGTTTATTGCAGAACTGCCGAAGAAATTTTGGCGCAAACACCGCCTGCACAAGCGAAATGCAGGTTTCAAAGACGTGTGGAGATACGGAATGACTTGATAGCTGAGAATGCGCGTATTCGTCTGTATGATGAAACCGGCATGGAGATCGCCGCTACCGTCTACGCCACCGACCCGACCACGGGCGCGCTCGTCGCTACGCTGTATCCGAACGAGGACGGTATCGTTTCCATCGGACGCAGAATGTTCCGCGGCGGTGAATTGACGTTTGTTTGCGTTTGCGCGGGAATCTATTATCAAAAGACGGCGGAGTTCGCTTCAGAAATCACGCTTGGCGGCGATGAAGCGCAAACGTCCGAGCTTTCCTTTGCGGGGGATGAGGTCGTTTTGTCGGGCGCGACGGTCTATACGAAAGCGCCGAGCGGTAGCTTTGTCAGTCTTGGCGTTACCGATGGCGAGGGCAAGCTTTCGCTTCATATGTCGGATGCGACCGTTTCGATGATCGTAATGGATACCGAAAGGAAATATATCCTCTCTGTGTCGGCAAAGCAGGACGGCGCTCAAATGGCGTTTTCGTTTGCGGATGCCGTAAACGACGCAAAGGAGATCACCGTTTCTGCGGTCTCTGCGCTTGCAGAGGAGGATTCCTACGCGCTGACGGTATCCTATGAGCCTCTTTACAATAGCGCCTACGGCATTTCGACGGCGCTTTTGAAAAAAGAAGAAAACACCTTCTATCTTTACGGCGATTCGCTTTATACGATGGTCTGCATCTACGACGTTTTCTATAAGGAAGATGCTTACGGGACGAGAAGCGAGTTTAGCTATTATTATACCGCGCACGATCTTGGCAGATTGGATCTCTCCACGATGACGGAGATCGATTTTGACCCGACGGCGTTTTTGACCTTGCTTACGGTCGAGGATACCGAGCTTTATCACGGGGAAAATACGCCCTATTCCATGACCGTAAGGGACGATAAGGGCAATCCCGTTATCGGCGGTCATCAGCTCGAATACATAACGCTCGGCTCGCCTGTAAACTGCGGCGAATGGTATGGCTCGAAGGACTATACCTTTACGGACGAGAGCGGGGAAAACGATTATCAATGGTTCGTGGAAAACGGTATCATCTATACCTGCACGGATTACGGAATGGCAATGCCTGCGGAGGAAAATACCTATATCCTTGGGGCGAAATGCCATATCGATTACGGCGTTTTGATAGAATATCTGGACTATACGGGATTTCTTTCCTATACCTCAGCTTTCGTGAGTGAATCGATCCACGTATTGCCTGGCAAGACGTTTGCGCTGACGCTGACGATGCCCGAGGGAGCATCCGATATCTGGCTCGATACGGAAAGCAGTCTTGTATTCCGTGACGGAAAAACGGAAAAGCTGCGCGTACTTTCGCAGGATTACGAAACGAAATCGTATGAAATCAACGCGCTTGGATTCGATGCCGATACAAAGCTTGCAGTATGGGTCGGCGTTTATTTCAGCGAGCCGACGGCGCTCGGCGCGGTGCAGTATTGCTACCCTGCGGTGCTTACGTACGATGCCGAAAACACAAGCGCGACGGTGGAAATGCCCGATACGCCCTTTGGTGTGACGCGCTTTACGATGGACGGCAATACGGTCTATGATTCGACGATGACGACGGTCGTGGACGGGCTTACGCTTTCCTTGCGCGGAAACGCAGACACGGCGTATCCCGCAGGCAACTACTGCACATACTTCCGCGGCTCGAATGAAAAGAGCGATTCGGTTTTCGTATATCAGGAATATACGAATCTCGGAGATACGTCGCGCGATATCGAGATCGATTCCTCGGATTTCCGCGCAGTTACCGTAGACCGAATGGACATGACCTCGGTGACATTGTATCCCGTGGTGGACGGCGCTTTGCTTGAATGGTCGGACCCGTACGCGGGTATGCTTTATAATCTCTCCAATCCCGTTTTGGTTTCTCCTCGTATCGAGGCGGTCGTGGCAAAATTCCAATCCCAGCATTACGAGTATATGGGCGGTATTTCTTGGATGACGGTACTGCCTTTGACGGAAAATGAGCCTGTTTTTCTGGATGCGGACGGCGAAATGATCGCTTCCTTTGAGGCGTATCCCGAAAAGCTCACCTTTGCAACGACAGAAAACGCGGTTCTTTGCTTGACGGCGACCTTGAATAGCGGTGTACGCTTGCAGAACGTACGCCAAGGCTTCCAAGCGGGCGGAAAATCCGTTGAGGAAACAGAGCTCGTTCCCAGCGTTCGCTACCGCAAGGCAGGCGGCGAATGGATGGAAAAGGAGTTCACCGATTGGACATCCATCGACCTTGGCAAGCTTACGGCAGGAAACTATGAGGCGGTCGTTTTCGTCAAGAGCCTGGATATTCCGATGGTGGTTTACGAAAGCGCGTTCGTTTTCGTCGTCGGCAATGCGGAGTCGGTCCATACGGTCATTCTCAGCGCACCCGAGGCGGTATCGGGCGAGGTCTCTCTCACCGTCAGCGGTATCGGCGGCGCTTCCGTAACGCTTGCTTATACGGCTCCGAGCGGTCAGAAAAAGATATTTGACCCGTTCGTCATGCCTCAAAGCGGTGTATACCGTATTCAGATCCCGCTTCCCGAAGAGGGAGAATACACCTTTACGGCGGTATCTTCTCTTGAAGGAGAGGAGGATGCCGAAGCAGAAGCGCTCACGGTGAAAAACAGCTTTGACGTGCCTGCTCCTATCGAGGGCTTTCTCGTAACGAGCCTGCACGACGGAAGTCTGAAGCTTACGTGGCAGGCACCTTCGGGAGCGATAAAGCTCCTTCTTCTCCGCGACGGTGTGGCGCTCGGTTATATCCCTGTGGATATCACGACCTACACGGACCATTATGCAAATCTCAATCTTTCTCGTACTTATACGTATACGTTGATCGCGGAAAACGAAGCGGGCAGAAAGGGAACGCCTGTCTACGCACAGGGTAAGCCCACCTTGCTTGCGGACACCGAAGCGCCGACCGCGCCTGCGGCATTGACGGCAGAGGCATCCGGCATGACGGTCACGCTCTCGTGGACGAGAGCAACGGATAACGTCGGCGTGATCGGTTATCGCGTTTACCGCGACGGCGTTCTGATTCGTGACAGCGTCAAGAGAAGCTACACGGATGAGGGACTTTCCAGAGATACGGAATACGTTTATACCGTTACCGCCTATGATGGCGCAGGCAACGAAAGTGCGATGAGTACCTCTGCGCGCATCGTGACGGACGATACCTATACCATTGATACCTTCCGCGTCACCCTCAAGACCAACCGCTCAGGCAATATTGCCGACGACCGATTGGATATGATCGTAAGCGTTGGCGATGCTGAGCGCGTCGTGGTCAAGGCGGTCTATCTTTCCAAGGATATGACAGAGCAGATACACGAGGTCGAGCTTGTGCGCTCGGGCGCTTTTTGGACGGGCTCTTGGATATTCAACCGCGTATATCAGATCGTTTCCATGACGGCGTACGCCTATGAGGGCGAATCGCTTGTTGCCGAAAGGGAAGCGGACGGCTTCCCGCGTGCGGTTTCGGCGGGGATCGGCGTTTCCGTGACGGTCGCAAACGCGATGTATGCGCCCGTTGCGATGAACAGCGCGGAGATCGTTCTCCGTCAAGCGGAAACGGGTCTTGTTTTCCGTCAGCCGATTTTCAAAGAGGCGGACGAGCATTATTATCAGTTTGAACATCTTGGCGCGGGCACGTATACGCTTACCGTGGAATATACGAAGGACGGCACGCTTCACGAGCTTTACCGTCAGGATAATATCCTTCTTGCAAACGGCGTGGAAAAGGTTCTTACGCCCGTCGCCGTCAACCGCTTTATCCGTATCCGACAGGATATGAATGATCTTGTATACGGCATAAGCTTGATGGATACGCAGACCGACGACGGCTATCTGCTCCACGAGGGCGACAGCGCATTCTTTATGGAAAGCGGAATGGAGTCCATCACGCTCATTTCCCTTTGGGAGGGCAAGCAGATCCTCGTGGACGGTATCTTTTATACCGTACCTTCGGCATACGATCTGGCGCTGACGGAAGGGGTAACGCTGTATGCGTTCGACCCGCTCGATGGCGCTCAGTGTCAAGAAAGCAAGGAGATCCGTATCCGCTTTGATACGAACGAGCCGTTCTCTTTGGAGGGCATGGAGGTCTCACTTCGCGCAAAGGGCGATTCCCGTGTGCATACGGTGAACGCATCGAACGAGATATTGCTGACCATTCCCGTTTCGGCGGACATTGTGCATTATCTCATTCAAGGACAATCCTTTTCGGCGGAGAATGGTGTCGGCTACATGCTCCAAGGCGAACAAAGCTGGATCTATTTAGAGGATTCCGTCGAGGTATATGAGATACCCATTTGGCTACACAAGATGACATCGGTCAAGCTCCAATTTACCTGTGATGCGCCGATGGAGGGTATCAAGGGTTACGCCTCCATTATGATGAACTCCACGCCGTTCGTTCTTGGCGAAAGCGGAGCGGCGGAGCTTACGGTGGAGGGCTATCTGAATGCGACGATGTACGTCAACATTCAAGGCGCGTTTATTGGAGATTACTATATTCCTCAGCAGTATCTTTCTTTCCAATATGAATCCGCGGATACCGTATACGAGTTGAATATCAAAGCGCAAAAGCAATACGAGCGCGAAATCCGTATTCAGTTTACGGATTCGCACGGATATTCCTTAGAGGGCGTTGCCGTCAACGTATTTACAGATCATAGCAATCGGGATTTCGTTCTCGGTGCGGACGGTATTTTGGAAACGACGGTAACCTGTTACAGAGAGGACGCTCACATTCAGCTCAGCGTCAGTGGACAAAGAGGCAATTTGATCTGGAAGAAAAGCTATTATACGCTGAAACCCGAGGAAAACGAAAAAGAGATCGTTTTAAGCTCCTCTGCGGAGATCCCGATTCTCGGCAATCGTGAACCGTACGACTTCTATCTCTATACGGGAGAGGGAGAGAGCATGGAGGTTTCCAAGCTCGATCTTGCATACGGCTATGCCTTTTTCTTGGATAACGCGATTCTGACTCAAGGCGCAAGGCTCGTCTGTTTGCCTCGCTGTTTTTCCTCCACATGGCATGACAAGGAGCTTCCTGTAAGCGAACGCTTGGCGTTCTGGCAGGAACAGCTTCCCGATAACGTCTTTGAACTGAACGCCGAAACGATAACGAATACGATCCGTTTGAAAAACGTGGAATATTATACGGTAAACTCTCTGAAGGATAATGTCGGAGAACCGATACCGTCCGACAGCATCCGCATATACGTTTATGTTGGCGATATGCTCGTGATGAGCGTGGTTCCTATTCGAGGACAACGTATCCCCGTTTTCTCTGAAGATCAGCGCATGGTCTTCGTCGGCGGTTGTTGGGAAACGCTTACGGCAGAGCAGGTAGAGGAGTATCTCGAAAGCTATCGCGGCACGTACTGTCAGGAGTGGATCCCGAATGAGAGTACCCCGATGGCAAGGGATTTCGTCTTTGGCTATCAGAGCGTGCTTCGTTTCCGTCTGCTGGATACCGAGGGACAGCCGCATCGGGATATGCTCAATACGGTAGCGATGTTCGATGCAGAACAAAACTTTATCTATAACAATACGTTGCGCGACGATCTGATCGAGATTCCCGTGTCGATCGCACCGTCTGACTTCACCGTCTTTTTGCTGTGGTTCTATTCATACAGCAACACAGATCAGTATTGGTTCAGATTGCTTTGCGAATACTCTTATTTCGACGAGCTTGGCGAACAGGTGACGAAATATACGGTCGATCCTCTTGAGCCGCATCCCGAGCCGATCGTCATCAAGGCAAACTTCAATCCCGTTGTCCGTTTTACACGCGAGAACGAGGACGACCTTGAAACCAACATCAAGAGCGTCATCAAGCAGGAGGACGGCTCGTATTTCGTCCGAATGAGGCAAAACGGCGCAAAAAACTTTGAAACCTTGATCGTTCTTCCCGATGGCGCTTATAACGTCACGCTGGAGAATACGCTCCTGCAAGAAAAGGACGTTCCGCTTGCAAAAGGGGTCAAAAACGCGGAGATATCGTTCTTTATTACGGAAGATGCTCTGATCGCAAACCAAAGAATCCTTTGCTATGCTTTGACAGCATACGGAAGAAATCTGCAATACGTCCGTGAGGTCGAATATGAGATCTTCCAATACGGACTTCGCAATTCGGTCAGCTCGAACGAGGTCGTTTTCAAGTCATTGGGGAATTTACGCAATGATCTTGGCATGATTTTGCATGAGGACGTATACGTATACAGCGTATTTTCGCCTTCCTTGTATTTCGGAACGTCTTGGGGTTTGAATGAAGATCAAGTCGATATCCTCGACCCCGAGTCGGAGGATTATGATGCCGATTACGATATTGAAGATTACAGAGAGAGCGTTGGCGACAGCCGAGGACAAGGACGTTGGCTGACCTTTGATACGAAGCTGAAAAAATTCGGTGTGGCGGTCAAGGTAAACGGTCACTCGGTTGCGCTGGATTCCCGACTTCCGTTTTCCGTTCTCAGAACCAGTTCGGGAAATTTCGTCGCTATCGACGGCATGATGGTGGAAGCCTATTACTTGGAAAGAGCGTTCCGTTCGCAGTTCAAAACGGAGCTGTCACAGAGCTTCACTCAATACGATGAGGAGCTGGATTGCTTATTTTACGGCGGCGGTTTCTTGGATATGTACGGGCTTTATGACCCGGAATCCGGCTACGGTATGCTCCCCATCCCGATGGCTGAACCGGATATCTATCCCGCGCGATACGACGTGGAGATCTATTTCCGCTACGAGGACAGCGAGGGTAACGTGCAGACGGAGCGCTACGACGAGTTGATCCGTATGTACCATGATGCTCCCGTTTTGCAGAAGTGGAATTATCAAATCAACAATTTGTTTGGTACGACGGATTCCGCAGTGCATCACGTTACCATTATGAACCGAGAGGACCGTATCGATTATTTCCGTAATTTGGGTAAGCGCAATGAGGTTTATATGGAAATGTTCGTCGGTGACTATTCGAACATTTTTACCTTCTTTGCTTATTTTGACAAACCCGAGGAGGTATGCAACGTCTATGCGGTTGCCGATATCCCGGGATACAGCGGTGCGGATATCGAGGATTATCATATCAATCGCTATATCCGCTTGGAATATGACGAGGCGCTTGGCTGTTACGTTGGTTCAGGCTCTCTCGGCGACAGCATGCATCTGCCTCAGGCATTCAACGTGGTTTACGAGCTTACCGCGGAGTACGCATATCAGGATATGCTGACGGCACAGCTTGACGACCTTTTCAAAACGGAGAGTATGCAAAACGGCGGTATTTTGAATCCCGAGAATCTGCCCGAGGGCTGGACGATGGAGGAATCGGCGCCCGAAAACGGCTGGACGCTTTTGGAAACCTATATGAAGTGGACGACGTACGGCTCGATTCTTGCTGAATTTGCCGAAAGCGGTGAGGTGATGACTGTTGAGGATCTGAAGCCCGCGCTGGATGATGACTTGCGGCTCTATTTGCCGATTTATCACATCTATAACGACAAGGGTGAGCATGTGACCTCCTTGGCGAATTACTATGATTTCAGCGATGATTTCTCACCGCCCGATACCAATTTCCCGATCGCGCTCATGGACGGTACGGAGCATGTCGGTACGGTAACGCAGGGCGTAGGTGTCAGCGAGGATGGGGAGGACCTCTATTTCACATCCTCGGCAAGAGATGTTTCTCTCATGCTTCCTTATATGCCTTCGGATGACGTAAGCAGCGCTTCCATTGGCGCGCTCATCGGAAAGGGCATCGGCTTTTTGGGCAGTAAGGCGATCTCGGCAGGCAAATATATTCATGAGGCCGTTCAGTTCGTCGGTCCTGTCAATGCGGCGGGCGGTGTTTTGGGCGCAGGCTTTGGCGTAAAGGATATCATAAGCGTATCTTCCGATAACGCGCTTCTCTTGTTTGGCGATATACCGGAATGGACGAAGGATCTGACCCCGAAGCAGTTCCAAGATTATATGTCATACAGAAAGACCGGTTTGGCAACCTCTGCGGGTACGCTTAGTATGTCGTTTGGCGTTACCGCGATGACGACGGGTATTCCCGGTCTGATTACCACGATCGTGATCGGTGTTTCCGGCGACGTTGCCAAAATGATATTTGGCGACCCGGAAGAAAAATATCAGAAAATGGCGGAGATCAACAGACAGACCAGAGAGCGTCAGGCGCTCATGATCGAGTATCTGCGTGAGCATGATCACTTCGAGGATATGGAACGTCTTGTATGGATGAATGACCCCTCGGGCGTGATCTTCGAGGGCATCGAGAGCAACGTTCTTCCCGGTGTGACCGCCACGGTCTATTACCGTGACGAAGGACAGGATACTTGGGTCAAGTGGGATTCCGCTTTGTACGGCGAGGGTCCGAACCCGGGTATCTCCGACGGCTACGGTCATTACGGCTGGGACGTTCTGGCGGGAAAATGGAAGGTCGTTTTTGAAAAGGACGGCTACTATATAGCGGAGAGCGAGGAGCTGGACGTTCCGCCCGAGCATATGGACGTCAATATCAGTATGGTTTCCAAGATGCCCGCTTCGCTTTCCTCTGTGAAAGCGGGAGCGCAGGGCGCATATCTTGACTTTACCTTTGACCGCCCCGTTCTTTGTGAGGACGTTTTCTCCATGGTATCCGTTCTCTACGGCGGTGAGATCGTCGACGGTACGGTCACAGCGCTGAACGCGGCAGAAACGGCGTTCGGCAATAAGCAACAGCACGGAGAATACGACGTTATCACAGGTCAGCTTGTGGCGACGGCGTTCCGCTTCACGCCCGACGAGCCGATGGAGGTCGGCGCTTCGGTCGTGCTTACGGCAGAGCGCGGTATTCTGACCTATAACGGTCTTGAGTGTGAAAGCATGGAAAGCGCGTACGTGGAGATCCCCGAGAGCGTTTCCGACCCGATCACGGCGATCTGGTACGAGGGTACGGCAAGTCTTTCCGTCGGTGAGAAGCTGAATCTTTTTGAAAACCTGGCGCTCAGCGGAAGCGAAGGCGTGATCACCTTCAAATCGCAAGACGAAAACATTGTCACGGTCGATGAAAACGGCGTGATAACAGCCGTAGGCTCGGGACGCACGTACATTCGCATGACGTGCGGCGATATCATGAGCGCGGCGGCCGTTTTGGTCGAAGAAGCACCGCATACGCATCTCTTCAACGTGGAAAATCCCACCCTCGCCACCCGCGCAAGCGCGGCGACCTGTACGGCTCCGGCTACCTATTATTATCTCTGTGAATGTGGTGAAGTGGGACACGCGACCTATTCCTACGGCGAACCCGACGGTGCAAACCATGAGGGTTATGCGCTTTGGGAGGTTACGGACACCCATCACAGCATCGTTTATTCCTGTTGCGGCAAGGTGACGATGGAAGAAACGGCACATACCTGGGAGGACGGCAAGTGCGTGGAATGTGATACGCTTCACGCAAGTCTTGAGGGTACTACGGTTACGCTCGACGGTAGTATCGGCTTGAATTTCTACTTCTTCTTGGACGATGCGATTTTGCAAAATGAAAGCGCCAGCGTCCTCTTTACGATGGAAGGCGGCAGAACCATTGAGCTTCCCGTCAGCACGTGTAAGCGCGAGCAGATAGGAGACATCATGCTTTGCAAGTTCCCTTGCAGAATGTATGCAACGCAGATGTCGGAAATGATCACGGCGCAGGTCATCATGGGTACGGCACGCAGTGCGGAATACCAATACAGCGTTGTGAATTACGGGCAGACGATCATAGACAATGCAGAGGGTATCTACACGGAGGAAACCATCGCGCTTGTCAAGGCGATGCTGAATTACGGCGCGTATGCACAGACGCATTTCGGATATCGTACCGAAAATCTTGCAAACGGTATCGTGGACGAAGCGGAACGCGACGTTTCCTTTGTCAACGCCGAAGCGCTCCTTTCCTATAAGGCGGGCGGTATGACGCTTGATGGTCTTGGCACTTTCGCCGGCTCCAATCTCGTTTTGGATACCGTCACGGCAATGCGCGTATATTTCATGCCCGAGGAGGGTGTGAACGCGAACGATCTGACGTTCCGTCTTGGCGATTCTGTTCTTAAATGCGTGCAATCGGGTGAATATTGCGTGATCACCATTGAAAATATCTCGTCCATTCATCTGGACAGCATATTCACCATCACCGTGACGGATGGCGTAACGGAGGGTACGTTTACCTGCTCCGTATACGCATATTGCTACAACGTGCTGAACGATACCCATGGTCTTTATACAGAGGAACTGAAAAACGTCGTCAGAGCGATGTATCTTTATAACGTGGCATCGGATATTTATGATAACAGTACCAACTGAACCGAATGGTTTCAGATGAAAGGGGGTGTTTTTTCAATGAAAGAATCCTTTACGGAGGCAGTCGTGGAAATCCTGATCTTTGAAAAGGCAGACGTGCTTACAACCTCTACTGCCCCGGAGCTTCCTTTTATCCCATTTACGCCATATTTTATTTGGGAGGAAGAAGCGTTATCGTATGCGGAAAAAACAGAATAAGATCTTCTTGAGGCAGTAAGCAAGACGCCCTTTGGGATCATGACAAAAAACTGACACCATGAAAAATGCGTGTCAGTTTTTTGTTTTGTCGGATATGATAATGGTTTTCAAAAAAATCTCTTGCGCAATGTGAAAAAATATGATATCATGAGATAAAAGAATTATGAAAAACGAGGAGGAACCTATGTCTATCCAAATCCAAATCTTGTCTTCTCTTGAAAAATGCTTTATGGATGAAACCTTGGAACAAAAGCCGATCTTATCCTCGGCGAGCTGCTTGCGCGGTGAAGATTTTCATTTTACGCTTGCTTTCGTTGCAGATGATATTGCGACTTCCACCTTGGCAAATCCGACGGTGCTCGTGTGCCGTTCCGATTTGGACGTATCGTTTGAGCGCGTTGAAAACGTACCCGTTCGCTATCCTTGCTATCCGACGAGGACCGACGCTTATTATCTGCGTAAAGCGCCTGGTCTTTATCCCGACCTTTTGATGCCGATGGCGGTCGGCGACCCCGTCTTGGTATCCCGCGGCTTACTGCTTTCGATTTACGCGACCGTTCACGTTCCCGAAAACACCAAGGCAGGGGATTATACGATCACAGTCGGTCTTGCCGATGAGGAAAGCGGCGCGGAAACCGTTCGTGAGCTGAAGCTTCACGTTGTCGATGCCGTTTTGCCGAAGCAAGAGCTTCTCGTCGCACAATGGATACATTACGATTGCATCGCCGATGCACATGAGCTTGAAATCTTCTCGGAAGCACATTGGGACGCTATGGAAACGTATTTGAAGATGGCTGTGGATCACGGTATCAACACGATCTTGACCCCTGTGTTTACCCCTCCTCTGGATACCGCGATTGGCGGTGAACGTCCGACGGTTCAGCTTGTGGACGTGGAAAAGACCGAAAACGGTTATCGGTTCGGCTTTGAAAAGCTTCACCGTTTCGTTGCGCTTTGTGAGAAGCTTGGTGTGGAACGCTTTGAAATTTCTCATCTCTTTACCCAGTGGGGCGCATATCATGCACCCAAGGTCATGGCGACCGTGGACGGTGAATACCGTCGCATTTTCGGCTGGGATACCGATGCCGCTTCAGATGAATACGTTGCGTTCTTGCGCGCATTCCTTGTGGAATTGATCGCGGAAATGAAAAAATTGGGTATTGACGACCGTATGCTTTTCCATATTTCCGATGAACCCAAGAAAGAACAGATGGAGCAATATCAGCTTGTCAAGAGCAAGATCGCCGATATTTTGGAGGGCTATCCGATTTATGACGCGCTTTCCGATTTTGATTTCTATGAAACGGGCGCGGTCGATCATCCGATTCCCGCATCGGACCATATCGAACCGTTTTTAGATGCGAATATCGAGAATCTTTGGACGTATTATTGCTGTGGACAGTGGCGTCACGTTTCCAACCGCTTTATTGCGATGTCGCTCGCAAGAGAAAGAATCATCGGCGCGCAATTCTGGAAATATCATATCGCGGGATTTTTGCATTGGGGCTATAATTTCTGGTATACTCGCTATTCCAAGCGTCAGATCAATCCTTACGTGATCACCGACGGCGATGCCTTTGCGCCCGCAGGCGACGCATTCTCCGTATATCCCGCGCCGAATTGTCAAGCGTATCGCAGCTTGCGCCTCGTGGTATTCCATGAAGCGCTTTGCGATCTTGCCGCCTTGAAGCTTGCGGAGGAACGTTGCGGCAGAGATGCTGTGCTTGCGCTTGTGGATGCCAAGGGAGATATGACGTTTTCCTCGTATCCGCACGATGCCGCATTTATTTTGAATTTGAGAGAAAACATCAATCGTATGATTGAAGAAGCGTAAAGATACGTGCAAAATCAATTTTGGCGACGGAGAGATCCGTCGCCGCGTTCATATAATACGCTTGTATCGAAATTTTGGGAGAACATCATGTATGAAAGACGGAAAAAAATACATTTTAGTCGCAGACGATGAAAAAGAGATCCGCGACGTTCTGACGTTGCTTCTTTCGGGTGAGGACTATGCCGTGGTCTGCGCTGAGGACGGCATGACTGCCCTGGATATGGCAAACGAGGAGATAGACCTCTATATTCTTGACGTGAATATGCCGAGGCTCTCGGGCTTTATGGCGGGCGCGGAGATCCGTAAGAGATTTGATACGCCGATGATATTTCTGACCGCATATTCGGGAGAGTCGGACAAGGTCATGGGATTTTCCGTGGGCGCAGATGATTATATCGTCAAGCCCTTTTCCAATATTGAGCTTCTGATGCGCGTCAAGGCGATCTTACGCAGAGGAGGCGCCGGACCCAAGGCGGAAGCAGAGCAAACAGCATCGACGGGCAATCGGATCGCATTCGTTGACGTGTTTCTTGACCTTGACAGTCAGTCCATCATAAAGAAAGACGGATCGGTTGCGCTGACTTATACCGAGTTCAAGATATTGGAGCTTCTTCTGACCAACCGCAAACGAATCTTTTCTCTGGATCAGATATACGATAGCGTTTGGAACGATAATGGGGTTGGGGATAGCACCATTATGGTGCATATCAAAAATCTTCGTAAAAAGCTGGGCGATCATTCAAGAGAGCCGAAATATATCAAAACGGCGTGGGGAAGGGGGTATTACGTTGACTGAAAAACCAAGAAGGCGGCGTAAGCTTACCCATGAGCTTCTCGGACTTGTCTGTTTGTGTCTTGTGCTTTCCTTTCTGCTTTACTTGTTTATCACGACCTTCGGCAGAGTACTGATTGAGGAGCACTGTTTCCAAAACGATATCGTAATGGATGAATTTGATTGGTACGATGTGGATAATACCCTGCGCGGCGTAGGCTTTGCCGTTTCCGCCGTGTTTTTCACCATCATGTTTTTTGCTTTGTTCGGCGAACGGCTCGCCTACATTCGTAAGATCACGGCGGGCGTGGAGATTCTCCGCGACGGAAACTATGGTAAGCGGGTGGAGCTTCGCGGTAGGAATGAGCTGACCGAGCTTGCCGAGGCGGTGAATTATCTTTCGGAAAGCGAGCAAAAGCTCAAGGAAAAGGAAAAACGCTTATATAAAGAGCGGGAAGAACTGATCCGTACTCTTTCGCACGATATCCGCACACCGCTGACCTCGATCATGTCTTATACCGAGCTGCTGAATCAAAAGGAAACGCTGACGGCTGAGGAGCAAAAGGAATATCTTTCCCTCGTCGCCAAGAAAACGGAGCAGATCAAGAAATTGACGGATATTCTTTTGGACGGCGGGCATCGTGAGCCTTCGTTTTTTGAGGATGCGCGGCTGTTGTTTGAACAGTTGGCGGCTGAGTTTGAGGGGGAGCTGGAGGACGATTTCGCTCTATTGACGGCGTTTTCCTACGCGAGGGCTTTTTCGGGAAATTTCGATGTGGAAGAATTGCGTCGGATATTCGATAATCTGATTTCCAACGTGAAAAAGTATGCAGAGCCTTCAGCATCGGTGGAGCTTTCCATATCCCAAAAGGACGGCGGCATCGTCATACGCCAAAGCAATCGCATCGCAAACAATAAGCCACCGTCGGAAAGCTATAAAATGGGATTATACAGTATTCGCCGTATTGCACAGAACTACGGCGGAACGGTGGAAGCACACGATGAAAACGGAACATTTGAGATCATCATCACACTTTCCAATATTTGACCGAATCTTTAGAATCCTTTAGATTTATTTGTGTTTTTTCTTTAGAAGTCTATGGTATTCTATAATCACCAAAGGGAAACACCCAAATAAACATGAAAGTGAGGATTTTACTATGTTGACTTCTTTGGATCTCTTGATTATCGTTTTTATGGCTCTTGCCGCAGTTACGTTGCTTTCTCTCTGCCTAATGTTTCTTATCCGAAACAAGACCGCAAGCAAAGTGTTTTTCTACATCGCCTCGGCGCTGGGGCTTTATGTATCGTGGATTGGCTTCCGTATCGGCATCGGCGGTCTGTTCCCGTTCCAGATAGCCATTGGTGTTCTGACGGCTTTGATGTGTGTCGGCGCGTTCGTTCTTGAGAGAGTCAGCAAGGGAAATGAGAAAGCGTTTATGATCGCGCGATTCATTTCCGCCGCGGCTCTTGTGATCGGCTTCTTCAATGCGATTTTTTGATGGATGACGAAACCCAATACCAACAAATAAAAGCGGAAAAGATCGGCGGTTCTCTTCTTTTGAGAACCGTCGATCTTTGCGAGCTGCGATAGAAAATTTTTATGATAGAATCAAAAATTTTCTATTGACTTTTGTATTTTTTTTATGCTATACTGCAAGTGAAAAAAATTGATTTTTTGGAGGCTATGATGTCAATTATGAAAATCGTCAGCTTTAATCTTCGTTGCGTTTGGAAAGGGGACGGCATCAATGCGTTTATCTTCCGCGCAGGAATGATCTATGATAAGATCATACGCGAAATGCCCGATGTGCTTGCTTTTCAGGAGATGTCCGTTGACCATCTCAAGCTGTTACGAAGAATGTTGCCCGAGTATGATTTTTGCGGACAATTCCGCAGTAAAAACTATACGGGGGAGGGGCTGTTTACGGCAATCCGCAAGGATGCGTGGGATTTGATCGCAAACGAAACCTTTTGGCTCAGCCCCACGCCCTATATCGCGGGCTCTCGCTATGAGGATCAGAGTGAATGTCCGAGAATCTGTGTTGTGACGCAGATCAGACACAAGAAAACAGGCAAGATGATTCGTCTTTACAATATCCATCTTGATCATATCTCCGACATGGCACGCATCAAGGGTATCCGCTGTGTATTTGAAAAAATGGAAGAATGGAACGGAAAACTTCCGCTTCCGTCTCTCGTTTTGGGAGATTACAACGCATTTCCCGACAGCGAAACGATTCGCTTTTGCGACGATTACAAAACGCCCGCTATGTTTGACGTAACGAAAGAGATTCCCGTGACATTTCACGATTACGGAAAATGTGGCGTGAAGATCGATTATATCTACGTTACCGAGGACTTGAAGCGCGCATTTCTTGCGTCCGATATCTGGGCAGACGAAAAAGAAGGTATCTATCTTTCCGATCATTATCCCGTTTGGGCAGAGTTTGCAACAGAAGAGCTATAAAATAAATTTTGAGGAGGCATACCATGCTGTATAAACAAAAAGAAATGCCAAGTCTTACTTCCGAGCTTTTCAAAACTCCCACCTCGGAATACAGAGGCACGCCGTTTTGGGCCTGGAACTGCAAGCTTGAGCAGAGCGAGCTCGACCGCCAGCTTGAAATCTTCAAGAAGATGGGCTTCGGCGGCGCGCATATGCACGTACGAACTGGCATGGCAACGAAATATCTCAGCGAAGAATTTATGACGCTGGTTCAGAACTGTGTCAAAAAGGCAAAGAGCGAAAATATGCTGGCGTGGCTCTACGACGAGGACAGATGGCCGTCCGGCTCTGCGGGCGGTGAGGTCACGAAGGAAAAGCGCTTCCGCGCCCGTTATATGCTTTTTACATACGAACCGCGCAAGGACCTGACAGCACGCTATGGTGAACCCGAAAGCAAAACCGATTTTGCGGAAAACGGCGGTCTGATTGCCTGCTTTGACGTGGAGCTTGACAAAAACGGAAAGCTCATTGGCTGGAAGATGATTGACCCCGAAGCCGAGGCTCTGCACGAAAAATGGTATGCCTATATGGAGATACACAGCGGAAGCAGCTGGTATAACGGACAGACCTATGTCGATACGCTGAACAAGGAAGCCATTGACCGCTTCATCGAGATCACACACGAAAGCTATAAGCGTGCCGTTTCCGACGAATTTGACAAGACCATTCCCTCGATCTTCACGGACGAGCCTCAGTTTTCAACCAAGACCGCGCTGAAGCACGGTAAGGATAAAGGTTCGGCGATCCTTCCTTGGACGGACGACCTGCCCGAGACCTTTGCAAAAACATATGGGGAAGCGACCTTGATCGAAAATCTTCCCGAGCTGATCTGGGAACGCGCTGACGGCGCGGTCTCCGTCACACGCTACCGCTTCCACGACCACGTTTGCGAGCGCTTTGCTGAAGCGTTTGCGGATAACTGCGGCAAATGGTGTGAAGAAAACGGTATCTATTTGGCAGGTCACGTGATGCGCGAGCCGTCTTTGCGTACGCAGACCAATGCGATCGGAGAAGCAATGCGCCTTTACAGGGGCTTTGGTCTTCCCGGTGTCGATATGCTGGAGCGAAATCTCGAATATACCACCGTCAAGCAAGCGCAGTCTACCGTTCATCAGTTCGGAAGAGAAGGTGTGCTTTGCGAAATGTACGGCGTTGCGGGCTGGGATTTCGATTTCAGAGAGCATAAAATAAACGGCGACTGGATGGCGGCGCTCGGCGTGACCGTGCGTGTTCCTCATCTTTCGCTCGTTTCCATGGCGGGCGAATCCAAGCGAGATTATCCTGCGTCCATTCATTATCAGTCCCCGTGGTGGGAGAAATATCCGCTCATCGAGGATCATTTTGCCCGCGTCAATACCGCGCTCACGCGAGGAAAGCCGTCCGTTCGCATAGGCGTGATCCATCCCATCGAAAGCTATTGGATCCATTGGGGACCTCACGCGGATACGTTGCCGCTTCGTGAGGATAAGGACGGAAACTTCCAGAATCTGACGAAATGGCTCATCTTTGGCGGTTTGGATTTCGATTTTATTTCCGAATCGCTCATGCCGACACTCTGCAAAGAGGCGAGCGCACCTTTGCGCGTGGGAGAAATGGAATACGACGCCATCGTCATTCCCGGCTGTGAAACGCTTCGTTCTACCACGCTTGAAAAATTGGAGGCGTTCCGAAAAGCGGGCGGTAAGCTGATCTTCATGGGAGAGCTTCCCACGCTCGAAAATGCCGTTCCGAGCAAACGCGGTGAGAACCTTGCACAAATTTCGACACGGATCCCCTATACGCGCCATGCGATTTTGAACGCGCTCGAATCCGTTCGTGAGGTCGATATCCGAACAGAAGCAGGTGTTTTGACGATCGACCTTTTGCATCAGTTCCGTATGGATGGCGAAGGTCGTTGGCTCTTCATCGCACGCGGAACGATTCCGCACAACCGAGATATTTCCCGTTTCAAGGATCTTGTTATCCGCGTCAAGGGGAATTGGCGCGTATCGCTCTACGATACGGCGACGGGAGAGGTTAAGAACGTCCGTTTCCGCACCAAGGACGGCGAAACGGAGATATTCTGCCGTGCGTACGACTACGATAGCTTCCTTTTCCGTCTTGACCCTACGGAAGAATCCCTTGACGAAACGGCGGTTTCTGCGGAAAGCGAAGCAAAAGCCCTCGCTCTTTCCTTGCCGATCACCGTTCCTTATACACTCAGTGAGCCGAATGCGTTGCTTCTCGACCAGGCGGAGTATGCGCTTGATGACGGAGAGTGGCAGCCGAGTGAAGAGATCCTTCGACTCGACGACCTGTGCCGCGAAAAGCTCGGTTGGCCGACACGCAGAAGCGATTCCACGCAACAATGGGCAAAGAAGATCGATTCCATCGTACATACGCTCCACTTGCGCTTCCGTATTCATTCCGAGATCGATTACGAGGGTGCACAGCTTGCCATTGAGGATGCAGAGCGTCTGACGATCATGTGGAACGGCAAGCCCGTCGAAAGCACGCCGATCGGTTGGTATGCCGACAAATCGATCAAAACGGTTGCGCTTCCTCCCATCGAAAAGGGAGAAAATAGTTTGGAGGTCGCGGTTCCTTTTGCAAAGCACACCAATACGGAATGGGCATACGTGCTCGGTACCTTTGGCGTCGAGGTCTGCGGCAGACGTGTGCGCGTGACCGAAGCAAGAAAAGAACTCGCGTTTGGTGATATCACCGAGCAGGGACTCCCTTTCTACGGCGGAAACCTCACTTATCATATCCCGATCGAAACCTCGGGCGGTGATATCGAATTGCGCTCCCCTCAGTATAAGGGCATTCTCCAGACCGTTTCGCTCGATAGCGGAAAAGAAAATGCTGCCATCTATCCGCCCTATACCGTCAAATTCCAAAACGTGGAAGCAGGTAAGCATTTGCTGAACGTCACCCTCTACGGTCATCGTCGAAACGGCTTCGGTCCCGTCCATCTTGCCAATTTGAAGGAAACGTGGATCGGTCCGACCGCATGGCGTACCACAGGGGAGGCATGGTGCTACGATTACATGATCTGCGAGGAAGGCATCATGACCACACCGAGAATTTCTGAATATATTTCCAATTAAAACTATTGGCTGTATTTGCCTTTTCGGTAAATACAGCCGATATTGGGAGCGTCAAGATGAGCGCGCATATCAGCGAAGCGTCATGATGAGCTCCATAAATTCTTTTGCCGCATAGGAGAGCGGAGCGTTTTTCAGATAAGCACAGCCGATATTTCTCGTCGGAAGCGGCGGTGAGAGAGGGAGCTTCTTGATGAGTCCTTTTTTTAATTCATCAGTGGAAAATTGCTCGACGATACATGATACGCCGAGATGAATGGAGGCAAATCGGATCAGCAGATCATGAACGGCTACCTTGATCTGCGGATCGAGGGAAATGTTTTTTTCAGCAAAAAGGTCATCGAGAAAATGGCGCGAGGAAGAATGATTTTCAAGAAGGATCAAGGGCAGTTCTGCCACGTCTTCCCACGAATAAGAGCTTTTTATCTCAAAATCGGGACCGCAGACGAATACGTCGTTGATTTCAAGGCAAGGCTCGATCACAAATTCATCGTCTTCTATGGGCATATTGACAAACGCAAGGTCGGCTTTGCCTTCTTTTACGAGTGATAACGTGCCTGCTGAATAGGAGTTTGCCATTTCGATGCGGATATCGGGATAGGAAACGTGAAATTCTTCCAGATATTTCAGAAGGAAGTGTGTGGTGATCGTGTCGCCCGCCGCGATCCTAAGCTCGCCCGATTCCAAATGGCGAAGCTGTTCGAGCTGACGTTCGCCTTGCTCGATGGCGCTGATGGCGCTTTCAACCTTCAAAAAAAGAATTTTTCCCTCGTTCGTAAGCGAAATTCCTTTTCTCGTTCGTACAAATAGCTGAACGCCAAGGTCTTTTTCCAGCTGTTGGATGCATTGGGAGATGGCAGACTGTGAAATATACAGGCGTTGCGCGGCTGTTGAAAAAGAACGGAAACATGCGGTTTCGTAAAAAACACGGTAGTAATCCAATTTGGTTTTCATATAAGCTCTCCTTATAACCGTTGTAAGTATTATCTGCTTTACTTATGGCATTGCTTGTATTATAATAGTATTGTTAAGATAAGTCAATAGACTAAGAAAAAGTTTTTATCAGACGGAGGATTTTTTATGAGTAGAATGTATGGAACGGTATCCATGGGGCTTCGTGCACCGATTATCCGCCAAGGTGATGACCTTGCAAAAATTGTAACGGGTTCTGTTCTGGATGCCATGAAGGAAGAAGGTCTTGTTCCGAGAGATCGTGACGTGGTTTGTATGACGGAAGCGATCGTTGCTCGCGCACAGGGCAACTATGCAAGCGTTGACAATATTGCAACAGACGTTCGCAATAAGCTCGGCGGAGAAACGGTCGGCGTTATTTTCCCGATTCTCAGCCGCAATCGCTTTGCTATCTGCTTGCGCGGTATTGCCAAGGGCTGCAAGAAAGTGATTTTGATGTTGAGCTACCCTTCCGACGAGGTTGGCAACCATCTTATCGACCTTGATTCCCTTGACGAAAAGGGCATCAACCCCTATACCGACGTGCTGAGCGAAGCAAAATGGCGTGAACTTTTCGGTAGCCCCAAGCACACCTTTACTGGCGTGGATTACGTTGAATATTATTCGGAATTGATTCGAGAATCGGGCGCTGAGGTTGAAGTTATTTTCGCAAACGACTGCCGCGCAATTCTCAATTACACGAAAAACGTTCTTTGCTGTGATATCCACAGCCGTGTCCGCACAAAACGCTTGCTGAAAAATGCAGGTGCGGAAAGAGTCTTCGGTCTTGATGAGATCATGACGGAATCCATTGACGGAAGCGGCTACAATGCTCGCTACGGTCTGCTCGGCTCCAATAAGGCGACTGAAGATACCGTCAAGCTTTTCCCGGGCGAAGGCTGCCAGGAGCTTGTTGAAAATATTCAGCAGATGCTTCTCGAAGAAACAGGTAAGCATATCGAGGTCATGGTATACGGCGACGGCGCGTTCAAGGACCCCGTAGGTAAGATCTGGGAGCTTGCTGACCCCGTAGTATCCCCGGCATATACCCCCGGCTTGGAGGGCACACCCAACGAGCTCAAGCTGAAATATTTGGCAGATAACGATTTTGCAGGACTTTCCGGCAAGGAACTCCAGCTCGCTATCAAGAACAGAATCATGGACAAGGACGGTTCTTCTCTCGTCGGCAATATGGTTTCTCAGGGAACGACACCTCGCCGCTTGACAGACCTCATCGGTTCTCTTTGTGACCTCACCTCCGGCTCCGGTGACAAGGGTACTCCGATTGTTTATATCCAGGGATATTTTGATAACTATACAAATGAATAAGTGATCTCAAACAGAGAGATAAAGAAAGAGGTATTACGTTATGGAAAATTTGAAGCTTTTGTATACGGGAAAAACCAAAAATGTTTACGAGTTGCCGAACGGTAACTGCTTGCTTCTCTTCAAGGACGATTGCACCGGCAAGGACGGCGTATTCGATCCCGGCGAGAACTCGGTAGGTCTTACCATTGAAGGCGTTGGCGACGTCAATCTCCGTATGTCCATCTATTTCTTCGAGAAGATCAATGCGGCAGGCATCAGAACTCACTACGTCAGCGCGAACCTTGCTGACACCACGATGGAGGTTCTTCCTGCAAAGGTATTCGGTAAGGGTCTTGAAGTTATTTGCCGTTATAAGGCTGTCGGCTCCTTCTTCCGCCGTTATTCCGACTATTGCACCGAGGGTCAGGATCTTCCCGCATACGTAGAAACCACATTCAAGAACGATGCTAAGGGCGACCCGTTGGTAACCAAGGACGGACTTGTTGACCTCGGCGTTATGACCGCAGAGCAGTATGATTCTCTCAAGGCACAGACACAGGCGATCACCAAGATCGTTGCTGACGATTTGAAGGAAAAGGGTCTTGACCTTTACGATATCAAGTTTGAATTTGGCTACGATCCCGACGGAAACGTAATGCTGATTGACGAGATCGCATCGGGCAATATGCGTGTTTATAAGGACGGCGAATACGTCGATCCCATGACATTGAATAAGCTCTTCTTCGCATAAAATAATCGCAGGGATTTCTCACTGCATTCTTAGCGGAAAATTAGCAACACAAAGACTTCGGCAGAGAACTTGTTTTCTCTGCCGATTTGTGTTACAATAGAATGGGCGATGGGCTTTGCCCGAAGCATTTGTCATACAAAGGCGAAACAGGCGAGATAACAATAAAAATGCAAAATGAAAAAGGGAAGCTTATGAAACAGAAAAACGGGGGAGGATTTTATGAAAAAGATATTTGTTATTTTTATTTGTTTGATAATTATTTTTTCATTTTCCGCTTGTACCAATAAAGTTGAATTTACAGAAGTTGAAAATGAAACCATTGTAGCAATCGATGGCACTGAATATACTTTTGTCGGTCACGAGGGTAGAGTTTGGTGTTTTGGAGAATTGGAGTTCATTGGTCATGTAAAGGAAGAAAAAAAGACCTTTGTTCATCTCACCAATAAGATTAAAACAGGTATGTATTCTGTTAATGATAGTCAAGATGTGTTGATAAGATATTTTCCCGACAATGAGTTTGCTGCGATATATGTAAAGTCCGAATTATTGAAAACAGAAGTCACTATTGATAATTGTATTAGATTTGATTTTGTAAAAGGTTTGCTTTTTAATAGTGATGAAACGATGATCTCAAAAAATAGAATAACTGAATGTGAAGATTTTCTTAATGAAATCAAAAACGGAAAAAAGGCAGAAGAGGCTGGACTGTATGATTTGGTAAGGCAACCAGACGGGATGTTGAAAAACTGTTATGTCTACGGATATGCCTGCGGTGTTATACAGGACGATATCAACATAGTTATTCCTTTGGAAGTGATGTCATTTGATGATAAAGCGTATTCAATCAAAATTGACGATATAGAATATGTTTTAACTCAAGAATGGGTAGATAAATTGATAAACAACTAAAAACTGGAGACCCCGAAAAATTTTGTGTAAAAGTGAATAAATACTTCCAATCAGACGAAACTCAAAGTATGAGAACAAATCTGAAAGGAAGTATTTTTTATGGAAAAAGCATCGAAAGAAATGTTGAAAGAGTTTGTGAACAGCCAG
>JAGBCV010000050.1 GCA_017937845.1 Clostridia bacterium
AGCCTAAATGGCTGTCAGAGCCGAGCCGTGACCGAGCCGTAGCGAGACGGGGGACCATTTTGACTTGCAAAATGGTGGATGAGGTGTCACATATTCCCAATATCTAAAATTTTTTGTAGGTGCGATTCACGAATCGCCCGTTTTTGTAGTCTATGAATTGGCAAAGAGCCCTCTCACCACCAAAAATGAAATACTGCGCGGAGATACTCAGAATCTAAGGTTATCGAACAAGTCTATTATAAAGGATAAACCTACTTGAATGTCAAGTATTTTCCGAAATTTTATATGAAAAAAGCTCTCGATTTGGCATCGAGAGCAATTTCCAGTGGGTGTTGCCCACTATTTCTTTTCCCACGGCTTTTTCTGCACAAGGTCAGCGTAGATCGAAAGGTAACTTTCGTGGCGTTCACGGGCGATCTCACCGCGTTCGATGGCGGCAACGACCGCGCAATCTTTGGCGGATTCCTTGGTGTGGGAGCAGTCGGTATAACGGCAATCTGCCATATACGGTTCAAATTCAGGGAAGCAATGGGGAAGATCCTCAAGCGTATAGAAATCAAATTCAATGAAATCGAGCATGGAAAAGCCGGGCGTATCTGCGACGAACGCATCAGTTTCGATATCGATAAGCTCTTTCATGGGGTAAAGCGTCACGCTTCTGGTCGTATGCTTACCACGCGCGATCTTTTCGGAAAGCTTGCCCGTATCGAGCGAAAGCTTTGGGAAAAGGGCATTGAGAAGCGTGGATTTTCCAACGCCCGACGCACCCGCAAACGCACAGATCCCCTTGAGAGAATGAACGTATTCGGCAAGCGCATCGATGCCCGCGCCGTCCTCAGAGGAGCAGAGAAAGACGCGATGTCCCGTTTTGCGGTAGATATCCGCATATTTTTCCGCAAGACTCGGAGAAATATCCTGCTTTGTGATGACGACGACAGGTGTGATGTGATTATAAACGGCGATGGAGAGCAGTTTATCGAGATAAAGCGTGCTGGGCTCGGGATTTTTGGGGGCAAAGGTCACGAAAAGCGTTTCGAGATTTGCCATCGGCGGACGGATCAGCGCATTTTGACGGGGATAGATTTTTTCGATGAAATATTCTTCCCCCGCGACCTCAGGCGGACGAATGGAAACGCGGTCGCCCACGAGCGGCGTGAGCTTGGCTTTTCGGAACGCACCCTTTGCGCGGCAGGGATAGACCTCACCGCTTTCAGCCTTGACGGAATATAATCCGCCAAGACCCGAAAGAATGATACCTTCGATATTGTTACTCATAGAAAAATCCCCTTGCCAAGGAATGTTTTCCACATTGATGTGGAAAATCCTCCTTGCAGCACTTCTTTTGTATTTTGAAGCAAGAACGGCGCTTCCGCCATCTTGCCTTGATAGAGCATATGGAAAAGCAGGATAAAGCCGACGATCGCCAAAAGCAAAAATGCGATGCAGATGACGACGACCACGGAAAAGGGTACGTACTCAGGTGTGCGGCGTTTTCGGCGCTTTGCGGGCGGTTTTGGCTTTGGTTTGAGGTCCGTAGGCGTTGTATGACCGCCTTTTGTCGGTTCTGTGTGCGGACGTTTGGTTTCGTCCGAGATCTTGGTGCCGGTCTGGGTCTCACCGTAAGGACTCGGACCCTTCGTGGTCTTTTTGATGGCGACCTCCGAGGTCGGCGTGCGCATCGGCTTTTGTGCAGGGAAGATCGTCGTGGGATCGCTTTGAATACGGTAGATATGACGAATCATCTGCGGTGCGCTTTGGTAACGATTCTCGGGCGCTTTTTCCATCGCGGTCAGAATGATCTGCTCCACACCGAGAGGCAATCTGGGGTTGAGCTTCGTTGGCGGAATGGGCGCGTCGTTGATGTGCTTATGCATGATGCCGTAGGAATTTTCCGCAAGGAAGGGAAGCTTACCCGTCACCATTTCATAAAACATAACGCCGAGGGAGTAAAGGTCACTGCGGGAATCGATTTTTTTGCCCTTTGCCTGTTCAGGGCTGATGTAATAGATGGTGCCGACGGCGTGGTCGATCATGGTAACGGTCTCCGCGTCGGGGATTTTGGCGATACCAAAATCCGCGACCTTGATAACGCCGCCCTCCATGACCATGATATTTTGCGGCTTGATATCGCGATGCACAACGGATTTCATATGTGCATGGTCAAGAGCCAGCAAGATTTGTGTAATAAAGGCAAGAGCTTCGCGCCAGTTCAAAATTTGTTTTTTGTTCATGTAATCGCGCAGCGTAATGCCGTTTATGTATTCCATTACGATGAATTTATGGTCAGGCTTGACCGAAACGTCAAGGATCTTGACGATATTCGGATGGTTGAGCATCGCAACGGCTTTGGATTCGTTGATAAAACGGCGAAGAGCCTGTGGGTTGTCTGAAATGGAATCTTTGAGCATTTTGAGGGCAACGCGCCTGTTGGTAACGAGGTCCGTTGCTTCATAAACGATTGCCATACCGCCAACACCGATTGTACGGTTGATTCGATATCGACCGTCAAAAACTTCACCGATATTTTTCTTAAAAACATCCATAGTTTTTGGGTATCCTTTCTGAGTCAGAGCTGTCAAAAATGGCGGATGACGGTTTAGAATTTGGCGAGAACAGCGGAAATATTATCGCTGCCTCCCTTTGCGTTGGCGTATGCGATCAAAGAATCTGTTTTTTTGGCAAGGTCCGCTTCCAAGGAGATTTTGGGATTGGGCATCGTGCCGTGTAAAAGCTCAACCAAGGTTTTTTCGTCGGTATAATTGGAAAGCCCGTCCGAGCAGAGAAGCAGATAACCACATTCCCAAGGCTCAAGAGGTGCGCTGAAAAAGTCGACGTCCAGCTTTTCGGAAACACCGATGGCGCGGGTAATGACGTTCTTTCTGGGGTAAGATTTGGCTTCCTCGGGGGTCAGCTTGCCGTTGTCGATGAGATATTGCACGAAGGAATGATCTCTTGTGACCTGCTTTGCTTCGTGGCGCGTAACGATATAAAAACGGCTGTCACCGACGTTGATGGCGTAAAAATGATCTTGATAAACGAGAACGGCAACGAGCGTCGTTCCCATGCCGAGATATTGTTCGCTGGTATGGGAAAGCTGAAAAACGGCGGCGTTGGCTTCCGATGCCGCGCAAACGAGCGTATAGCGGATATTTTCCAATATCTTTTCGGGGGATTCCTCCGTACAGGGCGAAGTCATGACCTTTTCACAAAAGGTATCGATGGCAGTACGGCTTGCCACCTCACCGGCCTTGTGACCGCCCATGCCGTCGCAAACGATTAAAAGCGTCGCGTTTCCGTCCCAAATGTTCATGGTGCGTACACTGTCTTGATTCACTTGGCGACGCATACCAACATCGCTTTTTCCGCAAAAATACATAAGATTTCCTTTCCGACGCAGAAAGCGCCAAAGGTTTTTAATAAATATATGAGAGAATTTGCGTTTTTATGAGAGTTTGATAAGCCTCCGAGAGGCAATGTTGTCAGCGGGAGTATGTTGTAACAAATAAAACATTATTTTTGAGTTTTCCTCCGCGGGTCATTTTGAGCGGAGCGCCGAGATTCCGCTACGCGATTTTGCTTCGCAAAATTTCGACTTCGGGCTTCGCCCTTCGCTCAGAATGACGCGGCGCGCAGTCGAAACACGTAGTGTAGCGAAGCGGCGACGAGGGAGTGAATGACAGTCTGAATGGCTGTCAGAGCCGAGTCGTGACCGAGCCGCAGCGAGAAAAACGGCTTTGCCGTTTGAATCTCGCGGACGGAAAACATAAACTTTTAAGTGTTACAGCGCGGTAGGGGGGCTTGCACCTCCCGAAGCCCTATCACGATTTCGACCTGAGCTGTCCGCACGAAGCATCGATATCCGAGCCGAGCGTACGACGAACGGTCGCAACGATACGGCGTTTTTCGAGCGTTTTGGCAAAAGCCTCGATACCCGATTTTTCGCTGGGCAAAAATCCGCGTTCCACGACGTTATTGACAGGAATGAGATTGACGTGGAGGGGCATACCCGAGCAGTACTTATAAAGCACGTCCGCGAGCTTGTTGGCGGAAGCCACGGTGTCGTTTTTACCGCGAACGAGCGTATATTCAAAGGAAATTCTTCTGCCTGTCTTGTCGAAATAAGCGCGGCAAGCGGTCAAAAGCTCAGCAATGTTCCATTTCTTATTGACGGGCATGAGAGAGGAGCGTGTTTCATCGTCAGCCGCGTGGAGAGAGATGGAAAGGGTGATGGGAAAGTTTTCCTCCGCAAGTCTGCCGATGCGGTCGACAAGACCGCAGGTGGAAAGGGAGATGTGGCGATAACCGATGTTAAGCCCGTCGGGAGAGCCGACGAGATGCAAAAACTTCATGACATTGTCATAATTGTCAAGCGGTTCACCGATTCCCATGAGTACGATGCCCGAAATGCGCTCGCCCGTATCCTTTTCGGTGGAAATGATCTGCGAGAGCATTTCCGAGGGGAGAAGTCTGCGGGAAAGTCCGCGCAGGGTAGATGCACAGAACGCACAACCCATCGGACAGCCTGCTTCCGTGGAAATACAGATGGTATTTCCGTGTTTATAGCGCATAAAAACGGACTCGATCTTTTCGCCGTCGTGCATTTCATAAAGATATTTGATGGTGCCGTCCTTAGAAACCTGTTTTTTTGCGATCTTCGCCGTTGCGACAAACGCATTTTCAGAAAGCTTCTGCTTGAGCGCGGCGGGGATATTTTTCATATCCGCAATATCTGCGCCCTTCATGAGCCAACCCCAGACCTGAGTCGCGCGGTAAGCAGGCTCACCGAGAGAAACGATATAAGAGGTCAGTTCCTCTTTGTTCATGCTTAAAATATCGGTTTTTTCCATAGTTTATATTTTCCTTTTTGGAACGGAATTGAATTCCGCCGTCGAGATATTTTTAGGGTCTGCTTTTTATTCAGATACGGCGGACTTGTCAGCGGCGACTCGCCGCATTTTTGCAATGAAAAATCCGTCCGTATCGTACATAAACGGCAAGATTTCAAGAATACCGTCTGTTTCCTTGCCCGAAACGGAGAACGGACAAAGCGAAAATTCGGGATGATTTTTCAGAAAATCCTCCACGATGTTTCGGTTTTCGTCGGGATTCAGCGTGCAGGTGGAATAGACCATCGTGCCGCCGACCTTCAGATACTTTGCGTTATTTTCGAGGATTTTCGCTTGCAAAGCGGGCAAACGCACGATATCTTCTTCGGATTTATAACGAATATCGGGCTTTTTGGCGATCACGCCAAGACCCGAGCAGGGAACGTCGCAAAGAATTTTATCAAAAACGGGCATTTCCTCGTTATAAACGGAAGCGTTCTGCACACCTGTTTGAATGATGGTGATGCCGAGCGATCTTGCGCCGTTTTCAATGAGAGAAAGCTTATTTTTGTGCAGGTCATAGGAGAGGATTTTGCCCTCGTTGCCCATCGAAAGCGCCATACCAAAGCTTTTTCCGCCGGGACAAGCGCAAGCATCGAGAACGATATCACCCTTTTCGGCGCCCATCACGTCTACGCAAAGCGAGGAGGCTTCATCTTGAATGAAGAACGCGCGCGCTTCGTTTTCGGGATTCAAAATTTCGAGCTTATCCATCGGAACGGCGCGGTCAAGAACGATGCTGTTTTTTGAAATTTCACTGATATGAGCGCGAATGCCCTCGTTTTTGAGCGCTTCCAAAAGCTCGTCCGCGCTCATTTTGAGGGTGTTTACGCGAAGCGTCATCGCGGGGTGACTGTTGACCGTTTCCAAAATTTTGATCGTATCCTCCATACCGTAAGCATCGAGCCACAAACGGCAGATCCATTCGGGAACGGAATATGTGACGGAAAGATAGGAGATGGGGTCTTTTTCTTTCTTGGGGAGCGTGATTTTATCTTTTTGACGCAGGAAATTACGCAAAATGGCGTTGATAAACTGCGTGCTGTTTTTCTTGGCGTAGAAGCGTGTTGCGAGCTTCACGCTTTCGTTGACGGCGGCAGATTCGGGGATTTTATCCATATACATGAGCTGATAAAGTCCCATACGCAAAATGATACGCACATTGAGGTCGATCTCCTCGTCTTTTCTGTCGGAAAGCTTGGCGATATAATAATCCAAGGTCAATTTGCGTTCGATCACGCCGTAAAAAAGAGCGGTATAGAGTGCTTTTTCCGCGCCTTCGAGATGTCCGCGCTCAATGGCGTAGGAAAGCTCGATGTTGGAATAAACACCGCTGTTTTCGTATTTTTGAAGCGAAAGAAAGGCAGATTCTCTTGCGGTCATGGTTTATTCTCCTATGGATTCAAAGCGGTCGGTATCCGTGATACGGCGGCCGCGGATAAAGTCGCCTGCGGTCATTTCCTTTTTGCCCTCGGGAATGAGTTTTTCAATGGCGATTTTGCCGTCTGCGGTATTGACGATAAGAAGTCCTGCACCCTTTGCGGAAAGCGTGGCAACGGTGCCTGCTTCTCCTGTCGGTGCTTCATGAATGGCTTTTGCCGAGGTGATTTTCACCTTACCCGAGGGGAGTTTTGCTTCCGCACCGGGAACAGGAGAAAACGCGCGAATTTTATTGACGATTTCCGTCGTTGTCACGGAAAAATCAAGTGCGCGGTCTGCTTTTTCGATCTTTGCGGCGTAGTTGGAAAGGGAATCGTTCTGCTTTTCAGCGGTTGCTTCCCCTGCGAAGATTTTCTTCATCGTATCGACGCAAAGTTCACCGCCGAGTGTTGCGAGTCTGTCGTGAATCTCGCCGTAATTGTCGTTTTCGGTGATGGCAAAGGATGCCTTGGAGAACATATCGCCCGTATCAATGCCTTCTGCCATTTGGATAATGGTGATACCGACCTCAGTTTCGCCGTCCATGATGGCTCTCTGAATGGGTGCGGCACCTCTGTAACGGGGCAAGATCGAGCCGTGAATGTTGATACAGCCGTATTTCGGGTAGTCCAGCACGTATTTCGGCAAGATTCTGCCGTAAGCGGCAACGACGATGATATCGGGATTCCACTCCTTGAGCTTTTCTTCAAAATTTTCCGCCTTGAGGTTGACGGGCTGAAAAACGGGAAGACCAAGCTCGAGAGCGGTCTTTTTTACGGGGGGAGGGGTCATCTGATGACCGCGGTTTTTGGGGGTATCCACACGGGAAACAACGCCGACGATGTCCCCGGGGAATGCTTCGTTGATGGCTCTGAGCGCGACCTCCGCAAACTCAGGTGTGCCCATATATACAATACGCATTTAATCTTCGTCCTCATCATAATCATAGTATCCATCCTTGTCGGGATAGAGCATTTTTTTCGCTTTGTCGACGTACAATGTACCGTCGAGATGGTCAAGCTCATGGCAGAAGCATCTGGCGAGAAGGTCTGTGCCTTCATAGATGACTTCTTCGCCTTGACGGTTGAGCGCCTTGACCTTGACGTAAGAGGGGCGGGTCACGATACCCTGCTTGCCGGGGACGGAAAGACAGCCCTCTGTTCCCGTCTGTTCACCGCTTGCTTCGATGATTTCGGGGTTGATCAGTTCGAGTACGTTGCCTTCCTCGACTTCGATCACGACGATACGGCGCAAAACGCCGACCTGCGGTGCAGCAAGACCGACACCGTCAGCTTTTCTCATGGTTTCCACCATGTCGTCGAGGAGTCTTTTGGTTCTGAGATTGATGTCCGTAACGGGACGGCAGGTTTTGCGAAGACCGGGTTCGCCTTCCTTGAGTATATAAAGTTTTGCCATGATGGTTCCTTTCTTGTTTTTATCTTTGTTTTCTATGTGTTTATCAACTTTTTTCTTTTTGAAAGAAAAAAGGAACGTGTACTTTTCTTGTCTGACAAGAAAAGATACCAAAAGAAACAGCAACCTTACAGGTTGACCGCCTGTGCGGATTTTCATATGCGATGCTATCGGCTCCCCGCACGGATTTTGCATAAACAAGTTCGAGAACCCCAAAACATGCTAACGCATATTTTGAGAACCCCGAGTTTATGCAACCCTCCGGTGGCTTCACCTCCGGGACATCACGGCGGAACAACCGCCGATGGGCAGAAGCATCGGATTTTATTTGTGAAGGCGCTTTAGCGCCGTTCGGCAAGCGCTTTTTCACTGAGCGCGAGCACGCCCGCAAAATATCTATTTCGCTTACATGAATTACGCGACCTTAGACAAAAGCCTACTTTCGACCGCGTTCTTTGAGGCGGGTGATAGCCGATAGGAGAACACGAAAGCGAGCTTTCAGAGTCTATAAGCGATAAAACCGCAGGTTTTTTGCTTCTTTTTTGCAACTTTTTTCTTAAAATAAGAAAAAAGTTGGCTTATCTCGTGAACGAAGTTCACAAAAAAATAAAATCAAGTCGTCGTCGGATTGATATCCACAGAAAGCGAGATCTTTCCGTTCGCTTTCTTTCCGAAAGCACGAAGGATTTCCGAAAAAAGCGCCCTTGCGTGCTTGTTATTCTTGAATTTGATCACGGTCCGCATCCGATATTTGTTTTTCACCTTGTAAACAGGCGCTTCAAACGGACCGAAAATGAGGAATTTCACGTCAGCTTCCGCACTTTTTTGCATTTCGGCAAGCGTTTTGGTGAAATCTTCGGCAAAGATTTTCAGCTCGTTTTCTTCCTCCGCAACGAAAGAAAAAATCGCAATATCACAAAACGGCGGAAACACGAGCGCACGCCGAACGGCGATTTCATTTTTATAAAACGCATCGTAATCCTGCTTTGCGGAAAGCTTGATGGTTTCGTTGTCGGGGTTGAGCGTTTGAATGACGGCAATACCACCGCCCTCGGCGCGTCCTGCGCGTCCGATGACCTGCGTAATGAGCGAAAACGTACGCTCATTGGCGCGGAAATCGTCCAAAAAGAGGGAATTATCCGCCGCCACCACGCCGACAAGGCTGAGATTTGGGAAATTATGCCCCTTAGCGATCATCTGCGTGCCGACGAGGATATCCGCGCCGCCGTGGCTGAAGGCTTCCGTAATCTCATCTTGAGAGAATTTTTCCCGCGTGGTGTCCGCGTCCATGCGGAGCGTCCGCGCGTCGGGAATGATATTTCCGATCTCTTCTTCAATGAGCTGTGTCCCGTAACCGCCAAAGGAGATATGCTCGCTTCCGCATTTGGGGCAGAAATGCGGGACGGGGATTTTATGACCGCAATAGTGGCAGACGAGCTTTCCGCCGTAACGGGTCTTGTGATGGGTGAGCGAAACGGAGCAGTTCGGACAAAGAATGACCTCGCCGCAGGCATGACAGGCAAGCATACTGTTGTAGCCCCTGCGATTGAGAAAGAGCATGGACTGCTTTCCGTTTTCAAAGGTGTCGCACATGAGCGTGCGAAGCTCTTTTCCGATGAGATTTTCTCCCGTGAGGGGTTCTCCGCGCATATCGGCGATCTTGACCTCGGGGAGTGCCGCGCCGTGATAGCGCTTCGTGAGCTTTATCAGCTCGTATTTTCCGCACTCAGCCTCATAAAAGCTTTCGATGGACGGCGTTGCCGAAGCCATGACGAGCAGGGCATTTGCGCTTGCCGCGCGGAATTTGGCGATATCGCGTGCGTGATATTTCGGAGGCATATCGGATTTATAGGCGGATTCCTGCTCCTCGTCGATGACGATAAGCCCAAGATTCGGAATGGGGGCGAAGATAGCGGAGCGCGTACCGAGAACGATATCGATCTCGCCTCTGCGGATGCGTTTGTAAGCATCGAAGCGCTCGCCGTCGGAAAGCCCCGAGTGCATGACGGCGATACGCTCGCCGAAGCGGGAGGTAAACGCCGTTACAGATTGCCATGTAAGCGCGATTTCGGGAATGAGAACGATTGCTGTCTTTTTTTCCGCAAGCGCCTTTTCACATAGGGCAAGAATGACCCCTGTTTTACCGCTCCCCGTCACGCCGTAGAGAAGCGCGGCGTGGGGCTTTTCGTCGCAAAGGAGCGCCGAAAGACGGGCAAAAGCGGCGTTTTGTTCTTCATTTAAGACAAGTCTTTGTTGTTTTTCAAGAAAAAGCGAGCCGTAAGGATTTCGTATGACTTCCTTTTTCTCCAAAAAAATAAGACCTTTTTTTTCAAGCGCTTTGATATGCGTTTGTTTATAGCCCGCGTCCAAAAGAAGCCTCGTGCGGATTCTGCCGACCTCGGCGATCTCCGCATAAAGCTTGCGCTGTGCTTCCGGGGTGCGGGGCTTGGAAAGGATCAGCGCGTCCGCCGCGGGATTGATGACGGCGATCTCCTCGGAAGCGCCCTTGGCTTCCTTGATGACGGTATCCGCGCCGATATACCCATCGCGCAAAAGATGACGGAGAAGCGGACGGATATCGATATCCGTACCAAATTCTTTCAGGAGCTTTTCTGCGCGCACAGGGGCGTGAGATACGATATATTCATAGAGAGAAGCGGTCTTTTGATTCAAATCGGCGGTATTTCCGTCTTTTTCGAGCGGAAAATAGATCTCATCGGCGCGTTCAAACGCGACCGCGGGGATCAAACGGCGAACCGCATCGCCGACGGTGCAAAGCGTTCTGTCGCACAAAAAATGAACAAGCGCCATCATCTCCCCACTTAAAGAAAGCTGTTCGTTGATGAGCGCAAGAATGGGCTTTAATCGGCTGTATTCATCCGTTTTGCCGACGGAGGTTACGAGCGCGGTAAATTTTCGGTTGGAAGCGCCGAACGGTACCAATACAAACGCACCGACGGGGATATTCCCGTCGATGGTCTCGGGTACGTAGTAGGTATATTCGATATCAAGATGATGCGGAATATCCAGCAGATGAACGCCGAGCGTTCCCACGTAAGCATCCATTTCGGCTTATTTCAGATGCTCTGTGCCGTTATCTTCAGGGAAAATGATGTTGAAATCACCGCGGTAAAGACGCTGAACGGCATTTTCGACCGCTTTGTTGTCGCGGATATCGGTATCGATCAGAGATGCGATGGTCTTGTCGGTCTTTTTGTCTGCAATCATTTTTTCTGCGCGTTCTCTCTGTGCAACGTAGTCGTCGGTAACGACCTTTGCACATTTTGCGGTTGCAATGACGAGTGCGTAACGGTTAAATTGACCGCCGTTGGTAAGCTGGTCGATAGAAGGATTGATCATCATAACGGTTATTTCTCCTTAATTGTATAAAATTTATGTAAGATGATGGATTTTGTGATCATGGCGATTTCATAGGTCGTCTTTGCTATACTGTAACAACTAAAACCTTATGTTTCTGAAAGCCTCCACCTTTGGGGGAGGTGGCGCGCCGAAGGCGTGACGGAGAGGGCTTTTTGCTACAAGTTTTTGCCCTCTCAGTCAGCTTGCGCTGACAACTCTCCCAAGGGGCGAGCCTTATAAAATAGTATATGTATCTTTATTTATAGAATTTCTCAGCGAGATCGCCGTTGCGGAGCGTACGGAGGTTTTCGACCCTCATGATGGAGAGGATATCCTCTGCGGCTTTTTCGATGCCGTTGGTCTCGTTGACGACGACGTAATCGTAATTGCCGAAATGGTCGATTTCAAAATGCGATTGCTTCATTCTTTCTTGAATGACCTCTTCCGTTTCCGTACCTCTGCCGCGGATACGGGAAAGGAGTGTTTCGTAGTTCGGGGGCATGATGAAGATCATGACTGCCTCGGGCATTTTTTCCTTGACCTGCAATGCGCCCTGTACCTCGATTTCGAGAATGATGTTTTTGCCTTCGTTTAAGATCTTTTCAACAGGGGCTTTGGGTGTGCCGTAATAATTGCTGGAATATTTTGCGTGCTCCAGCATTTCACCGGCGTGGATCTTTTCTTCAAACTGTTCTTTTGTGAGAAAATGATAATGTACGCCGTCGATCTCACCGGGGCGGGGATTTCTCGTGGTGGCGGAAACGGAAAATTCAAAGGGAGCAAGCTCGCGCACACGCGAAACGATGGTACCTTTTCCGCTTCCTGCGGGACCGGAAATGATGAAAAGCAGACCTTTTTTGTTCATGGTGATACGTCCTTTCTCTTAAACGTCTTCTTCGGTTTCTTCCTCGTCGTCCTGTTCATACTGACCGTTCAGACGATTGGAAATGGTTTCCGCTTTGATGGCGGAAAGAATGATATGGTCGCTGTCCGTGAAAATGACGGAACGGGTACGTCTGCCGCACGAAACGTCAATGACGCGGCCGCTGTCGCGTGCGTCGGAAATGAGGCGCTTGATGGGCGCGGAATCGGGACTGACGATGGAGATGACGCGATGCGCCGCAACCATATTTCCGTTGCCGATACTGATAAATTTCATTTTGTTTTCACTCCGAGTTTTTGGTGTGGTATGGTCGACACCATATTTGCCGTTTGTGTTTCTGAAAGCCTCTCACTTCGGGAGAGGTGGCACGCCGAAGGCGTGACGGAGAGGTTTTTTAGGTCAAAACCAGCCCTCTCAGTCAGCTTACGCTGACAGCTCTCGTAAGGGGTCCTCAAAACGCTGTTGCGTTTTGGGGTTCGCGCACGGAGGGCGAGCCTTTCAAAATGTCAACTTTTAAGTGGGACAATATAATAGGGGCGACCCCATGTGTTCGCCTTACTGCTTTTTCTCAAGCAGCATTGCAAAACGGCTTTCAGGTGTCAAAATGTAAGGCTTATTCAATATTTTGAATCTGTTCGCGAATTTTTTCAAGCTCGCTCTTGATCTCCACGACGATCTTTGCGATATTCACGTCGCAAGCCTTAGAGCCGATGGTGTTGGTCTCGCGGTTGATCTCCTGGAGCAAAAAGTCAAGCTTTCTGCCGACAGGCTCGTCGGATGCGACGATCTGGTCAAACGCCTCAAAATGAGAGGAAAGACGAACGAGCTCTTCGTCGATGGCGATCTTATCCGCAAAGAGCGCACATTCCGTGATCAGACGGTTTTCGTCCACCACGACGTCACCGAGAAGCTGTTTGATGCGGGATTCGAGCTTAGCGTATTGATTTTTCGCGTCTGCTTCGGAAAGCGGCGCGATCTTTTTGACGAGCGCCTCGATATTGGCTTTTTTCGAGAGGATATCCGCTTTCATATTTGCGCCCTCGCGTTCGCGGGAGGTGATGAAAGCCGCGGTCGCTTCTTCCAGAACGGGAAGCACGTTTGCCCATTCGCGGTCCATATCTTCATCAGCCTTTTTGACGGAGAAGATATCGCGGTTTGAGGCGACAGACATAACGGAGATGTCATTTTCGAGGTTAAATTCAGCGGCAAGTGTTTTGAGCGCATCGATATAACTTTTTGCGTAAGCGCGGTCAAGCTCAACGGAAACGCCGATTTCCTCCAAAATATCAATGGAAACGAAGATTTCCACCTTACCGCGGGAAATGCCCTTGGAGGAGATATAAGATTTTATTTTTTCTTCCAGAAAGCCGAAAAGCTTCGGGAGCTTAACGGTGCAATCCAGATAACGATTGTTGACAGATTTGAGTTCGACGAGGATATTTCTTCCGCCGATTTCTTTCTTCGCGCGGCCGTAGCCGGTCATGCTTTTGATCATGGATATTTTGCCTTTCCGTATTTTTGATGATTTTGCACCAAAATAATTTGGTATTATTATATATTATATCCCATTTAACTTCCCATTGTCAACAAAAATTCTCGGTGATTGCTGATTTTTTTGAGATTTTTTCTGTAATTTTAGACGATAATATCGGAAATCGCAACGGGAATGACCTTTTGCAGGTCGGAAAGCGAAAGCTCGACCTGATGTCCGATTTTGCCTGCACTGAACAAAATGGTTGCAAAATCGGAGGCTGTGATATGGATGGTGGTCTTAAAAAGCTTTTTCATACCGATAGGCGAGCAGCCACCGTGGATATAACCCGTAAGGGGCAAAAGCTCCTTGGATTTTATCATTTCGATGGATTTTTCACCGACGGCAGCAGCGGCTTTTTTGAGGTTCAATTCCTCGGCGGCGGGGACCATAAAGACGTAATGTGCGCCCGATTTGCCGACGGTGACGAGCGTTTTGAAAACGTGCGCGGGGTCTTCGCCGAGAGCGGCGGCGAGGTCCGTTGCGGAAACTGCGCCTGAGGTGACGTAATTGTGATATTTGTATGGGATTTTTGCGCCATCGAGGATACGCATGACGTTTGTTTTTTCGGGTTTTGCCATAAGTTTTCCTTTCTTTTTTCTATATTTTTATCAAGGGTTCTATCAATTTTTTTCTTTTTGAAAGAAAAAGGAACGTGTACTTTTCTTGTTTGACAAGAAAAGTACCAAAAGAACACAACAAGCGTGCCGCTTGACCGCTGGTTCAAAATTCAAAGTCAGCAAAATCGGCTCCCCGCACGGATTTTTCACGAACAAGTTCGTGAAACCCTACGCCGGCATCGGCTCCGGGACATCACGGCGGAACATTCTCGGCAGTCGCATAGTCGTATCACGCGCAAGGCAAGCCCTGCTTCTGATACTCCTTGCTTTGTGCCGTATCGCGTCACGAAAACACCATAACATGGTATTTTCGCTTGCTCACGCCGATGAGCAGAAGCATCGGATTTTATTTGTGACGGCGCTTTAGCGCCGTTCGATACGCGCTTTTTTCACTGAGCGCGAGCACGTCTGCGGTAAACCTATTTCGCCCACATGAATTACGCGGCATTGGACGAAAGCGACGATACGACCGCGTTCTTTGAGGCGGGAGATAGCCGATAGGAGAACGCGAAAGCAAGCTTTCAAACTCTATAAGCGATAAAACCGCAGGTTTTTTGCTTCTTTTTTGCAACTTTTTTCTTTCAAAAAGAAAAAAGTTGAGATACACAAACACAGCGCCACGGCAAGCCGTGGCGCGTAATAGGGTTTGCTTTTACTTTGTTCTCGCTGTTTTTCCATACTTTGAAGTATGGAAAACTATCGATAGGCGAGCAATCGGTTAAGAGATTTCGTTTGCGATAGCGTAAAGTCTTTCCATATCTGCCTGAACAGCCGCACAACGCGCTTCCATCCAAGCCTTGTCTTCTGCGGAAAGAGCCTCGTATTCTTCGGGTTTGAGCTTCTTTTTGAACATACGGTCAACGGTGAGAGCGTCCTTGATGTTTCTGTAACCGATCTTGCCGTCCACCTTGGTGAGAACGATGTCGGATTTGCCTTCAAAGAGGAACTTCATAGCAGTTGCACCCATTTCGGAAGCGAGAAGTCTGTCTTGGAGAGTGGGTTTACCGCCGCGCTGAATGTGAGCAAGACGAGCAAATTTGGTTTCAACACCTGTTCTTTCCTGGATGGTTTTTGCAAGCTTTTCTGCGTAGCCGACAAGACCCTCGGAAACGACAACGATAAAGGAACGCTTTCCGTCTGCTTTCTGATCAATGATCTTCTGGATTGCCGCTTCTTCATCGAAGGGGATTTCGGGTATTGCAACGGCAGAAGCACCGCTTGCGATACCCGTACGAAGCGCGATATGACCTGCCCAACGACCCATGACCTCAATGACGTTGCAGCGTGCGTGAGATTCACAGGTGTCGCGGAGGTTGTCGATCATGTTCATCGCGGTGTTCATCGCGGTGTCAAAGCCGATGGTAACGTCTGTGGAGGTAACGTCGTTATCGATGGTACCGGGGATACCGATGGTGGGGATACCGTGTGCGGAAAGGTCTGTTGCGCCGCGGAACGTACCGTCGCCGCCGATGGCGATGATACCGTCGATATGGTTGTCCTTGCAGGTCTTGAGCGCCTTTGCCATACCTTCGGGATACTTAAATTCATCGCAACGTGCGGAATAGAGGACCGTACCGCTCTTATTGATGATATTGCTGAGATCTCTTGCGGATGTGAAAAGCTTCATATTGCCATCGATAAGACCCTGATAGCCTTCGAGGATACCGTAAACCTCGACGCCACCGGCAAGAGCTTCTCTTGCTGCCGCGCGGATTGCGGCGTTCATACCGGGCGCGTCGCCGCCGGATGTAAGAATACCGATTCTTCTGAATTGTGCCATAATTGAATACTTCCTTTTGTTTATTTTTGTTTGATTTTCATGGTTATCATATAGTAGTATCTTGAACTACTTAAAAGTTGACATTTTATAAGGTTCCCTCTTGGAGGGAGCTGACGCCGCAGGCGACTGAGGGAGTGTGTAAAACAATAAAATTTAGCGAAATCTTACTTAAAAGGCTTCCTTAAGGTAAAGGGAGCGGAACTTTCTTTTCGTCCCTTTTATTGCTTCGTGTTTTTACCGCCCGAAAGGAAATTCAGCGCGCGCGGAATCGCATCCTTGGAATTATACCAAGGCTCGGAATCGTAACGATAATCGAATTTTTTGCAGAACCAGGAAACGTCGTTTCCAAGCTCGGAAATGTATTTTTTCTCGATATCGCGGGCAACCTTGAAATATTCGGCAAATTGCTTTTTATCAAGAGCGTTTCTGCCGTATTCGAGAAGTTGCTTGTAGTGGGGCAGACAGAAATATTTCTGATTTTTGAATTTTTCGCGGAAATCCTCTTCCGTTCTCCAAAGATAGACCATATTGTCCATCATTTTGACGAAATTGTAATTCATGCGGTCGCAAACGAAGCAGGTGTGCTCCAGCTCATCGAGCTTTTTCTGCTCCTTTTCGCCCTTGCCGTCAAGGAGCGTACCGCCTTCAAAGATTTTCTTTTCCACCTCGGCGACGTGGCTTTCGAGAATGAGCGCAAGACCAAGACGATTGCCTTTTTCAAACATTTTATCGTAATGATGCTTGCAGAAGCCCTTTTTGTTGGTTTCGATACGCACGTCGGGCTCCATCATGGAAGCGCCGAGAATGATTTCAAGCTCATTGTTTTCGAGCATCGCCTGCAAAAGACAGATGGGGCAATCGTAGGTCTCGCCCGAAATGGCATTATCAAAGGCTTCGTTGATGGGTATGGTATATAATTTCTCCGCCATGGGAAAATACCGTTCCTTTCTGATTTTTTGGAAACGGCGGGATGAGGGCATCCCGCCCTACTGCGTCACGCTTCGTCGGGAAGCTCAACGTAAGTGATATAAGGCTTATGGTCAGAGAGAACGAGCTCGGGGACTTCCACCTTTTCGACCTTGAAATCGTGGCTGACGAAGATGTAGTCGATCTTGCCGTAATCGGCGTTGGGCCAAAATTCCTTGGAAGAGGGGCAGGTGGTCACTTTACCTTCGGGATATGCGTCAAAGGTATCGACAAGAAGCTCACGGATCGGATTGAGGATCTCACTGTCGGGCGTGAGGTTGAAGTCACCCATGAGGATAACGGGATTTTTCGCCTGCTTGATGAGAGCGGTCACGGTGGCGGCGGCGTTCTTTGCTTCCGAGGGAGCAAGACCGAAATGTGTTACGAAAACATCAATATCTCTGCCGTTTACTTCAACGACGGTATGCAAAACGGCGCGGGATTCATAGTAAGTATCTTCGGGGTCGCCCGTCTTGTCGGTGGGGTCGGGAATGGGATAGGTTTCGGAAAGCTTGATCTTGTGCTTTGTCACCATACCGTTTCCGTAAGTACCGATGCCGTATTTGTTGATGAACGAAACTGCGGGCGCGAAAGCGCTTTCGTAGCCTGCAACATCACCGATGAGCTTTGCCATTTCGACTCTGCCGCTTCTGGGGAGCTTGTAGTCGACCTCGTTCAGACCGCAGATATCGGGCTGTTCGACCTTGATGTATGCGCCGTACTGCGCTTCAGCGTGAATGATGGGACGGTAATCGGGACCAAATTCAAAGCTGCGTCCGCCGGCGATGTTATAGGACATGATCTTGAGTTTCATAGTACAAATCCTCCGTTATCATAATTTTATATTATTAGGGAATTGCCCGAATCGCTCTTGCCGATGGGAAAAGTAGAGATGGGCGAGCAATGATCAGCGGCGACTTGCCGCTTTTTATCAATTTTTTACGAAAGCAGGGAAACTGCTGTTTCGGCGGCAGTCGCGGCGTCGCTCGTGTAAGCGTCCGCGCCGATCTCACGGCAGTATTCGTCTGTGATCGGTGCGCCGCCGATCATGATCTTGACGTTTTCGCGGATGCCCTCGGCAACGCAAAGGTCAACGACGTTTTTCATTTCCGCCATGGTGGTGGTGAGGAGCGCAGAGCAAGCGATGATATCGGCGTTATGCTCTTTTGCGGCGGCAACGTAAGCTTCGGGAGCAACGTCAACGCCGAGGTCAACGACCTCAAGACCGTTTCCTTCCATCATCATCTTAACGAGATTCTTACCGATATCGTGGAAATCTCCGCGAACCGTACCGAGAATGACCTTACCGACGGGCTTTACGTCGCCTGCAACGAGATGGGGCTTGAGGATTTCCGCGCCTGCCTTCATCGCTCTTGCCGCGATGAGGACCTCGGGAACGAAGATCTCATTGTTTTTGAATCTTACGCCGACGACGCTCATGCCTGCGAGCAGACCGTCATTCAAAATATCCTTTGCGGGGATACCTTCTTCGAGCGCCTTGGGAACGAGCGCTTTGATATCCTTGGTTTTGCCGTTTTGCAATTTGAGGGAAATTTCCTCTAAAAGTTGATGGTTCATGGGTTAATTCTCCTTAATTTCATATCGTTCAAATTTTGATATTCTTCAAATAAAAAAGCCGTTGTCTTCGTCGTCCTCATCGTCCTTTTCGAGCGTGACGACCTTGACGGGTACTCCATCCTTGATGCAAGCGGCGACGGTATATGCCGTTCCGTGAGATTGCCCGTCCCAAATGGCGAGAACGTATTGCGCGTAGCGAATGATCTCATCGTTTCGCACGAGAGGGGCGCGTTTGCCGTATTTTGCATAATCGGGCTTGAAGATTTTGGTCGGGAGATCGTTGTTTCTTGCGTAGATTTCCGCGAGCGTATCGATGCCGACGGCGCCGCCGCTGACGATCTCCGTCGCGTTGGCAGGAATATGACGGCAAAGAAGCGCGTAGGCTTTCTTTTGTAATTTTTCATATTCGATGCTTCTCGAACCGATGATGGCAACACGCATGATAAAATTCCTTTCCGTGGCTTTTTTCGCTTTATGATAACACGCGCGCGGCGAGAAAGTCAACCGCAGGGTAGGTCAAAAGAGTGGTTTTTACAAAAAAGTGCCTCAAATCTACATTTTATACCGTTGGACTGTTGGAAGCCTTCCCCTTTGGGGAAGGGGGACCATTTTGCTTTGCAAAATGGTGGATGAGGAGAGCAAATTATATTGGAATGTGGCATTTTTCTCCTTATCTGGCGTACCTTGCGGTACGCCACCTTCTCCGCTGGAGAAGGCAAACATCGGTCGAACTTGTATTATATCAAGGATATTATATCAAATAAAACGGAAATTTTCAATAGAAAAACAAAATATATGGAACGATGCAAAAAAATTGTTACACATAAAAAGCGTATGATGCGGAAAATTAAAAACGAGCGCAAAGGATATGCGGTCAAAAAATCATCAAAAAAGAAAGGAACGATATGAAAAAGAGTATAAAAGGAAGTATGACGGCGTTGCTGGTGTTGAGTTTTCTTTTGTCCGTTTCCGTCGGCGTTTCGGCGGCGAACGAACGGATATTGATTGCGGCGGGGACGGCTTTCGGCGTAAAATTTCATACGGAGGGGGTCGTGATCGCAGGGATCCCGGGCGGAGCGGGACCTGCGGCAGCGGCAGGACTCAGACGCGGAGATATCATCACGCATATCAACGGACAAGCGATCACGTCGGCGGCGCAGTTTGCGGATATCATCAAAGGCTCGGGAGGTGCGGAGCTGACGTTGGAATATCGGAGCGGAAAGCTTTCGCATACGGTGCATCTGATGCCGATCCTCGATGAAAATGGAGAATATCGGCTCGGTGTTTGGGTCAAGGATAGCGCCGCGGGCATCGGTACGATCACCTTTATCGATCCCGAAACGATGCGATTCGTCGGGCTTGGACACGGTATCTGCGATGCGGAGAGCGGGGCGCTCATTCCCCTTGCGGGTGGAACGGCAGAGGAGGTCGAGCTTTCGGGCGTTACGGTCGGAGAAGCAGGCGCACCGGGAGAGCTTCGCGGGTCATTTTGCGGCAAAAAGCTCGGAAAGCTCACGAAAAACGCGGAAACGGGCATTTATGGCGTACTTTTGGAGGTTCCCGTGGGGCTGGAAAAGGAGCGTTTTCCCGTCGGCAGTCAAGCGGACGTCAAAGAAGGAAAGGCGTATATTTTTGCAAGTGTGGATACCGATGGACGCGCCATGTATGAAATCGAAATATCACATATCGAAAAGGGCGGCGATTCCCGTAATTTTCTCGTTCACGTAACGGATGAAAGATTGCTTGGAAAAACGGGCGGTATCGTACAGGGAATGAGTGGAAGTCCGATCATTCAAAACGGAAAGCTCATCGGCGCGGTCACGCACGTTCTCATCAACGATCCGGCGATGGGCTACGGTATTTTCATCGAGAACATGTTGGAGGCAGCCGGTTAAGCCTTCCCCTTGAGGGTAGCGAAGCGACGGCGAGGAAGTGAATGACAGCCTAAATGGCTGTCAGAGCCGAGCCGTGACCGAACCGCAGTAGACGGTGGCGGCGAAGCTGACGGATGAGGTGTAGGGTGCATAGCACCCGTAAATGCAGTTTAACGCTGCTTCGCAGCTACACCTCATCCGTCACCTGCGTTTTTTAAGGATTTTTCAGACGCGGACGTTTTCAATGCTTGTGTGATGTTAAATAAGAGGGAGCATAAAAAAGCATTTACTCCGAATTTGTTTGTGAAACAAATGGGGATCACACTTGAAAAATCATGTGAAATCTTAAAAATTCTATCAAAATACAGATTGATTGATTCGACGTCAATCGAATTGGATGACGAGATTCAAACAGTTTATCATTTTCATCCCTCTCCATCTTTTGTTGCTTTACTGATATTTGCAAGAGAAATGATCGATACGCCGAGCGTTTTTGCATATAACTGTGAAAGCAGAAGAAAAACATATCTGAAATGAAAATGCGTGGATTTTCAAGCAAGCCATAAATAGTGATCTCTGTCAGCATCTATTCTGTTCGACATATCTCAAATATCTAAATTTTTTGTAGGCTCTATCCTATGTAGTCGCCCTTAGTACTGTCCCTTATAAAACTTTATAAAAGAAAATGATTTTCAAAGCCTCCACCTTTGGGTAGCGAAGCGGCGGCGAGGTAGTGAATGACAGCCTAAATGGCTGTCAAAGCCGAGCCGTGACCGAACCGCAGTAAGACGGTGGCACGCCGAAGGCGTGACGGAGAGGGCTTTTTTACGTATATGATAACCCTCTCACCCTTCTTGCGTCGGGAGCTCTCCCAAAGGGCGAGCCTTGCAAGATGTCAACTTTTAGATGAAACAACATAGTAGTACTATGTTAATGCTAAAACTTTACTTTTTAAGGCTCCCACTCTGGGGGAGCTGTCAGCGTAAGCTGACTGAGAGGGCAAAACTTATAAAGATAAAGCCCTCTCCGTCGCGCTTTGCGCGCCACCTCTCCCGGAGTGAGAGGCTTCCAGAAACATAAAC
>JAGBCV010000051.1 GCA_017937845.1 Clostridia bacterium
AAGCCTATTGCGAAAGCAATAGGCTTTTTTCAATGATATCCGTTCCTCACGGAACGGGTGATATATCTTCGATATAATATCCGTTTCTACATATGCCGAAGGCATATATCATCCGCGAAGCGAGATATCATATCGAAGATATATCACCCGTTCCGTGAGGAACGGATATCATTGAAAAAAGCCTATTGCTTTCGCAATAGGCTTTTTTCATGGCGCGCTCGGGGGGATTCGAACCCTCGACCTACCGGTTCGTAGCCGGGCACTCTATCCGCTGAGCTACGAGCGCATCCTTTATTTGTTTGCTCCCTCGTTCGGGTGCTCATATATCATAACACAAGTGAAAAGAAATGTCAATAGTTTTTTGAAAGTTTTTCAAAATTTTTGAAATAAATTTTTGTGGCAAATCTATTGTAAAATGAATGTAGTTTTGCTATAATATATAAGAATATAATATTATTTTGAATGGCGCGTTTTTTTTGCCGCTTAAAAATTGCTCGAATCGATTTCGTCGCTTTTTATCGAAAAAAGCAGAAAAAACGCCCAATGTGAAAACGGAGGTGTATATTTTATGGCAAAACGCCGTACAAACGAAAAGAAACTCAAAAAGCAGATATTGTCTGCTGTGGCAGCCGTGATCGTCTTGATTCTGGCATACTTTTTGGAGCCTTGGCAGTACATAGGCGGAGAAAGTGAACCCGGAGAAGAATTACAGGTCCATTATATCGACGTCGGTCAGGCAGATTCCATTTTGGTTCGTGTTCCTACGACGGACGGTATGAAAAATATGCTCATTGATGCCGGTACTGCGGAAAATTATCCCGCATCCAACATCACAGAGTATCTTTCTTCTCTCGGTATTACCTCATTGGATTATTTTGTCATTACACACCCCCATCTTGACCATATCGGCGCGGCAGATGAAGTCATCAATATGTTTGAGGTGCAAACTGTTATCATGCCCGAATGTGAAGCGTCCTCCAAAGCATGGGAAAACGTCCTCGTTGCCATCGATGAAAACGATGTGGAGGCGGATATTTTGGATAAAGCAGGAGATACTTATACCATGGGCGATGCTTCCTTTAAGATTCTCGGTCCGATTGACCCTGTAAATGAAAAGGAGACCAACAATTACAGTATCGTCATGCGTTTGGTATACGGTGATACCGCGTTCATGTTTACGGGAGATGCAGAAACGGACAGCGAAGAAGAGATCCTTAAGAATTTTTCGAGATCTGAATTTTCTTCCGACGTTTTGAAGGTCGGTCATCATGGCTCAACGACCTCGACCGGCGAAGCATTTCTGAGCGCAGTCAATCCGTCCATCGCCGTCATCTCTTGCGGTGAGGGCAATTCCTACGGTCATCCGCATGATGAGATCATCGAGCTTTTAGAGAAAAACGGTGTGGAGATCCTCCGCACGGATATCGAAGGAGATATCATTCTCTGCTCGGATAAAACGAAAGTATATCGCCCGAATTCAAATTGAAAGGAAGGCGCAGCATTTGCTGATTTTTCGCAAATCGCTATCGATGATCCTATGTTGCGCGATGCTTCTTGGCGTTTCGTTGCCGCTTTCGGCGGCGGGAACGCTGGACCGCGTAACCTTTTTCGGGGATTCCACAACGGCGCATCTTTGCGTGCGCGGCGGTATCCCAAAGAACCGCGTCTGGTCGGGCGCGGGCAGTACCGTTCTTTTTGAAACGGTCAATAAAATCAAATGCGTGCATCTTTCCGCGGAAGACCGCGATATGACGCTTGCAGAGGCGGTCGCTTACAAAAAACCGCCGATCCTCGTCATTACGCTCGGCGTTTCCGGCGGGGCAGGCATATTACCCAAGGAGCGCTTTACGGCGATCTATCGGGAGATGCTTTCTTCCGTCCGAAAGGCGAGTCCATCGACCAAAATTCTCGTGCAATCCATTTTGCCGCTTTCCGATAGATCGGTCAAGCATTATAAAACGTTGACCAAATCGGCGGTATTGCAGGCAAACGGCTGGATCAAAGCCCTTTGCGCGGAAATGCATATTCCGTATTTGGATACCTATTCGCTTCTCATCGACCCTGCGACGGGATATCTCAAGGCGGAATATCAAAACGATGAATATATGCATCTGACAAGTGCGGCATATGCCGTCATGCTTGAAAATATCAAAAAAACGATCCAAAAGCTTGGATATTCGTGAGCGGATATCCATGGAAGCGATTTCTAAAATTATAAAAAAAGAAAGATTAGCCGTGGAAAACGGCGGAACGGAGGAACTATGTCTGAAACCCATGCCAAGCTTATCAAATTTATATCCGCGTTTTTGGGCGCGGTGGGTGCCGCGATTTGTGTCGTATTGGCGCTTACCGTTGTTTCGGAAACGCTCGCAAAAGTCCTTCTGCTTTTGCTTGCCGCCGTTTTCTTGCTCTTGGTTTACCCCTTGTATAAGGTCGGCAGCTTGATGGAGGAATTGGCGGAGCAAAACAAAAAGCTCAGCTTGCTTGCAAGCCGTCTTTCTAAACTTTCCAAGACGGTCGATTCCGCAAGCAAATATTCTCCCATGAATAAAAACGGCGCAAGACACGTGACGACGGACACGTCCTCCTTCATTCCTGTGGAAGCGGCAGAACGCACCTTGCGTTATACCAATATGGAGACCATCTCCGTTCCCGTCAAGGAAAATCCGCAGGCGTCGGATGGTCTGACGAAAGAGGTTTCGCAAGTACCCAAGCAGCTTAACGTCCAAACGGGTGAATTTGGCTATATGGAAAAGACCATTGAGCATAAAAAATCGCCGCGCATGACGGTCGGCGAGGATACCATTCAGATGAAGCGCGGATATCAATCCATGTCGCAGTATATGCACTCTGTTCTGCATCAGACGACCATCGCGGCGGGCGGTCTGCATACGGTCGCCGTTTCCAAGGGCGGTCATGTTTATGCGGAGGGACACGGCAAGTACGGTCAATGTGAGGTCGGCGCTTGGGATACCATCATCGCCGTTGCGGCGGGCAATCATCATACCGTCGGTCTGCGCGAGGACGGCACGGTCGTCGCTTGCGGTTATAACGGAAGCGGTCAATGTGACGTGGATTGCTGGAACTCTATCGGTTCTGTCGCGGCAGGCACGAGCCATACCGTCGGTCTTTTGGGCAACGGTACTTGCGTTGCTGTCGGTGATAATACATACGGTCAATGCAACGTCATGGATTGGACGGATATCGTCGCCATCACGGCGAACGGAAACTGTACCATCGGTCTGAAAAATGACGGTACGGTGGTCGGTGTCGGTGCGAATACGGACGGCGGCTGGGGCGCGATCAAATGGGGCGGTATCGTCGACGTGGCGGCGGGCGGTTTCCATACGGTCGGACTCAAGAATGACGGCACTTGTCTTGCGGTCGGCAATAACGCCAACAAGCAATGCGAGGTCACCCGTTGGCGTGACGTCAAGGCTGTTTCCGCAGGCGCATTCCATACGGTCGCGCTTCGTAAGGATGGCACGGTCGTAGCGATCGGTCATAACGGACACGGACAGTGTAATACGGGCGAGTGGCGCGATATCGTAGCCATTTCCGCGGGACGCAATCATACCATCGCGCTTACCGCAAGCGGACGTGTGTTTGCCGTCGGTGATAATACCTATAACCAGTGCTTCGTTCAGAATATGAACGATATTCAAGTGAATAAACAATAAACGAAAAGGGCTAACTCAACGCATTTGAGTTAGCCCCTTATTATACAACGGGTATAGTAGGGCGGCTTGCCCACAAGCCGCCGCAGAATATAATATCAGACTTGTTCGCAAGACTTAGATTTATTCAATGCCGAAGATCTCGTTGAGTGCATGAACAGCCTCTTTGGAAAGAAGCGCGGAATAGGTACCGCTATGCTGAAATGCGCCGACGTTGGCATCATACCGGATGAGATCGATCACAGTGCCGTCTTTGAGTATGATGGAAAGCTCACAAATACCGCAAGGAGGACCATATCCGCCGTTTTCCTCCGAAAAGCGATATAAAAAACGGTTGGCTTCTTTCCCGTAATTGCGATATGCAACGGTGTCACAAAGAAGTGCATAAAGCATTTGTATCGATTCTCTGTCTGTAAGCGTTTTTTCTTCAAAATCCTTCCAGATAAGCTCTAAGGTGTCGGAATCCCGAACATCCGAGGGCTTTACGATGATCTTTTCGATATCCTCGATGCGTTCAAGCCCGTAGATCGAAGAAAAGATGGGTTCATAGGTGCAGGTGTCAAGCTCCCAGTCTAAGTTCAAATGCTCAAATTGCTCCTCATAGACATCGATCAAGGTTCCGTCGTGATTTCGGAAGCCTCTTGAAAAAGCGTCGAATTTCCAAAGATAGAGCGTTCCGTCGTCTTTTTCCTTGGAAATGAGATAGGCGAGTGTATCTTCATCTTTGATATAATACCAAATTCCATTTTCATACTCCGCGTAGACCTCTCCGATGTAATGCTCCAACATGGATTGCTTCACGTGTGGCACGTTCAGATAAAAGGCGAAATGGTTGCCGACGGGTATACCGATTCCCATTAAGGTGTTCAGTTCATACCCCGATGATTCCCGATAATACCCCTTTTCATATCGCGCGAGAAACGTTTCAAAGCTCGGCGGATACAAAAGATGCACCGCGATCCCGCAAACAAGCAAAATACCTGCCGCGAGCGTCCCCCATTTCAGGGCGCTGTTTTTCTTTTTTGGCGCGGATTCTTCGACGTATCGTTCGTCTACGTCACCGAGCGCCATCAAAATTTCTTCACTTTTCATAGTTCAAACCCCTCCTTTTCCAAAGTATCTTTGAGTTTTCCCCTTACGCGAAAGAGAATGATGCGGACGTTGTTTTCTGTCATATGAAGATCCCTTGCGATCTCCTTGGCGGAGGAAAGATAAAAATACCGCCGCATGAATATTTTTCGGGTCTCCGTCGGCAATTCCGAAAGAAACGCATCGAGGATACGGGTCAGTTCACCCGAAAGAACGGTATGCTCCGTATCTTCGTTTGCGGGGATACATTCCGCAAGCTCATCAAGCGCGAGAGAAAGCTCGCCATTTGCTCGTTTTTCGGCGGTGCGCTTTTCATATCGCTTGATGGCGAAATTCCGTGTGATTTTCCCGAGATATGCCGAAAGCTTGGCGGGGCTTTTCGGGGGTATCGTTTCCCATGCCTTCATATAGGTATCGCTGACACATTCCTCGCTGTCTTCACGCGAATGTAGGATGCGGTCGGCAATGGTGTGACAATATTTCCCATACTTTTTCGCCGTTTCGCGGATGGCGTTTTCCGAGCGGGCAAAGTATAGCTCAGTAATTTCCTTATCGGTCATATGAATCTCCTTTCATGTGATTTTCTATCCTAAAAGACCGATTTTTTCGCGGTTTGTTACGCTTTTTTTCAAAAAATTCTGTATTTTTTGTGTCTTGGGATACACTAATCTTACACTTTTTTGTGAAAAAACACAATCTTCGACAGAAAAAGTATGACGAAAATCTATGTTTTTTCAAACAAGCCCTAAAATGGAAAGCAAAAAAGGTGAAATACAATGAATATTTACGGTTATGTACGAGTATCCTCTCTCGATCAAAACGAGGATAGACAAATGGTGGAAATGCGAAAGGTCGGCGTTCCCGAGGAAAATATATATAAGGATAAGCAATCCGGAAAGGATTTTTTTCGTACCAATTACCGAAAAATGGTGAAAAAGATGAAAAAGGGCGATCTGTTATATGTATTGAGCATTGACCGTTTGGGACGAAATTATGAAGAGATACAAGCGCAATGGCGTTATCTGACGCGAGAAAAGGAGATCGATATTTCGATTTTGGATATGCCTCTTTTGGATACGCGAAACGGAAAAGACTTGATGGGAACGTTTCTTGCGGATATCGTTTTGCAAGTGCTGTCGTTTGTGGCGCAAAACGAACGGGAAAATATACGAAAAAGACAAGCGGAGGGGATTGCCGCCGCCAAAATGAACGGAAAACCCTTTGGCAGACCGAAGATCGACGTTCCGATGGATTTCGGTGATACGGTGCATCGTTGGGAAAACGGCGAAATCACGGCATTTGATGCCGCAGATATCAGCCATATGAGCATTGCGACGTTTTACCGAAGGCTTCGGCAATACCGGGATGAAACGGGAGAGTGTTCGCCACAGGCAATTTCTTAAAAATGGGAAAAAGACACCCTTCACGGTGTCTTTTTCCCTAAATAATCGCTGATAGCGGCGATTTTATCATACAAACAGATCAGCCAACCGCCTTTTGTTTTTGGCGGAATGAGTGTCAAAGGAAACATATGCCGTCTGATCATGTCGCGTTCCGTTCGCGTGAGATTCGGATATTTGCGAAGCGCGTTTGAAAGCGCGCGCTTCGGATGGGTAAAGCCATGAAAACGGTGCGAGGGGTCTTTATCGTGCCAATCATATAAATAATAATCGTGAAGAAGCGCTCCGCGGATCAGCTCCTCCAAATCCATTTTCATATGAAATCGCTTGTGATGGCGAAAGCAAAGATACGCGACCTTGATAGAATGGTCAAAGGTATTGCTTTTTACATGATGGCGATGATGCTTCATCGTTTGATATTCCTTTGAGGAAATGATTTTTTGAATCAGATTTTGAAATTCTTTATTTTTTCGCAAGATATCACACACTTTCTTCAAAAGTAGTATGTGATAGTTTCGAGGGTTTTATGTAAAACAGGGTAGAAGTCCGAGAACTTCTACCCTGAATATTATTGTATAAACGTGTGTGTGCCTGCGGAAAGCTCGTGGGTTTCATCGCCGATCGTTGCCGTGGCGGTAAGACCGCTCGGAACGGTGAAGATATAGGTCGTTTTTTCGCCATCGCGGTGCCATTCGGAGCGAATCACGCCATAGGGCGTTTTGAGCGATGCTTTCGCATAGGTGAGCTTTTCGGTGGTTCTTGGTTTGAAGAGGATGTGTTCAAAGCCGGGATGCTTTTCGTCGGTCTCGATGCCTGCGACCGTGCCGTAAAGCCAATCGCCGACAGCGCCGTATGCGTAGTGATTATACGAGTTCATATCCGCACCCCAGAACGTGCCGTCCTCACGAACACCGTCCCAATGCTCCCACATCGTCGTTGCGCCATGCTCGACGGCATAGAGCCAAGAGGGAAGCTTATTTTGGAAAAGAAGCGTATACGCAAGGTCGATGTGTCCGTGATCTTCCAAAACGTGAAGCAGATAAGGCGTGCCGAGGAAGCCCGTTGTGAGGCGGTCGCCGTTTGCGTGGATCATTTCGGCAAGACGGTCTGCGTGTGCCTGCAAATATTCCGCTTCGCAAAGCTCAAATTGCAGGGTGAGGACGTGTGCGGTCTGTGATGTGAGCGTGGTCATGCCGTCCTTGAAAAATCTTTCGCGGATTTCGTTTTTGGTTTCTTCAAGCTTGGCTTCGTAGTCCTTGTAATCGTCTTCACATATACCGAGGATCTCAGAGCTTTTGATGAAAAGGGAAGTGGAATATGCACGGAAGGCAAGCGCAAGGAATTTGCTGTCCGTACCGCCGTAACAGCTCTTGGGGTTTTCTGCGTCCTGCGAGAGCCAGTCGCCGAAATGCTTTCTTTCGATATAGTCCTCGCCCTTTGTATACATATAATCGACCCAACGCTTCATGGTAACGTATTGACGGCGCAAAATCTCACGGTCGCCGTAGATGAGATACATCTGCCACGGGAGGATCGTGCAAACGTCCGACCAACCGCAAGCGGGGCTGACCCAATCGAGACGAGGAATGATTTGCGGGATTCTGCCGTCAGAAAGCTGTTCGAGGGTCATATCGGAGAGCCATTTGCGGTAGAATTTGCGGGTATCGTAGTTATAAGAAGCGCAACGGGCAAAGACCTGTGCGTCGCCCGTCCAGCCGAGACGTTCGTCGCGCTGTGGGCAATCCGTGGGAATGTCGAGAAAATTGCCCTTTTGTCCCCAGATGATATTATGATAAAGCTGATTGATCTTTTCATCGGAACATTCAAAATAGCCCGTGCGTTCCATATCGGAATGAACGACGATGGCGGTGAAATCCTCAGGGTTCAGCTTGCAGGGGAACTCGGTGAGTCGGATATAACGGAAGCCGTAGAACGTAAATTCGGGCTTCCAGGTGTGCTTTTCGCCATCACCGATATAGACGATCTGCGCTTTTGCGGAGCGATAGTTTTCGTTATAGAAATTGCCCTCATAGTCGAGGATTTCCGCGTGGTCGATGACGATCTTTTCGCCTTTCGGAACGGTCAAGGTAAAGGAAACGTAGCCTGTCATATTTTGTCCGAAATCGAGAACGGTCTCACCTTTTGGTGTATGGATCACGTCACAGGGCTTGAAGATTTCATGCTCTGTGATGCTCTCACCCTCTTGAGGCACGAGGATTTGCTTCGGATGGTTGATGATTTTCACGGGATAGGTAGCGCCCACGAAATTTTCATCGTAAACATCGCCGTGGTAAATGTTGCAGGCGCGCCATTTGGTTTCGCTTACCGACCAGCTTTCGTCCGTTGTGAGGAGTTCTTCCGTGCCGTCGGTGTATTCGATGAGGAGGGAAGCGATAACCGCGTATTCGTTGCCCTCGATTTCCGCGCCTTTCCACGTGGGAACGGGCTTTGTACCTTCAAAGCCGTAAGGCATACGCCAACCCATCGCGGCGGTCATGGAAATGATATTTTCCTTTTGCAAAAGCGCGGTCACGTCATATTCCTGATACTGCACGCGCTTATGATACGCCGTCCAACCCGGAGCAAGGATATAGCTGATTTTTTTGCCGTTGATGCGAAGAACGTAAACACCCAAGGCAGAGGCCCAAAGGGTCGCGCGTTTTACCTCTTTCTCTACGGAAAATGCGCGGAAAAATTCAGACGCCGTTTCGTTTTCCTTGTAGCTCGGCATCAGCCAATTTGCCAAAAAAATGCGGTCCATATGTATATTTCCTTTCTGAAAAGAAAAATTTCTTTGTGTTTATGATAGCATGAAACGAGGGGTTCGTCAATATTGAAAGGGAAAATAGATTTCCCAACCTACGGTTGTATGATTTCCAAATAACGATATCTGGAATTTCGAGCGTTTTATGGTATACTATAATCGGAACCGGTTCAAAAATCAAATTTTGTGAGGTATATATGAATTTTAATTTTGGAAACAATATAAAAACGCTGAGAAAACAGAGAAATCTTTCCCAAGAACAGCTCGCAGAGGTTTTGAGTGTTTCTTCGCAGGCAATCAGCAAATGGGAAACGGGCGGTTCTTATCCCGATATCTCGCTTTTGCCCATCATTGCCGATTATTTCGGTATTTCCATTGATGTTTTACTGGGTTATGATATGAGTATGCGCGAGGAAAATATCAAGGCATACTATGAGCAGGCAGAAAAACTTTTTGAAAAAAATGCCTATGCGGAAGCGGTCTCTTTGATGCGAGAAGCGCTTCTCAAATATCCCGGAAATGATAGACTCATGTATCAGCTGGCGTGGGCGCTTTCGGGGATGCTTCCGGAATCCAAAGAAAATTATGACGAGGCGATTGCGCTTTATTTGAAGATTCTCGAAATCAGCACTGATACGGAAATTCGAGCAAGGGTTACGCGCGACCTTGTTTATCGGTATTACACAAAGGAACGAAATGATCTTGCTATGTGTTATGCCAAACAGCTTCCTGAATTTGCGGTGTGCCAAGAGTTTATTATGGGGAGAAGCAATGTGCTGGAGGGCAGAGAGCTTTCTGAATATTTGCAGAAAAATATTCAGCTTTTCGGAGGCGCACTCATGGAATGTCTTGAATATTTCCAAAATACGGTTATTCTGTCGAGCAATGAGATGAACCCGTACACCCCCGAGGATGCAAAAAAGAAGATGGCGCTTTTGAAAGAAATTCTCGGATAAAAGCCAAAACGGGCGGATGCAAGATCCGCCCGTTTGATATATTCAGCTTTCAAGCTGTCTGCCGAGGAAGCCTGCGGCAGTCTGAATGAGCTTGGTCTCGACCTCTGTGCCGAGGTTTTCTCCCTTGCTTTCCATATTGCCGACGGAAACGACACAACCGATGACGTCCCCTTCCGCGAAGATGGGCATGGCGCAAGAAATATAATGATTCTTGCCTTCCTCTGTCAGCGGAAGCTTTTTATCGGAAGTGTTCGGGCAAACGTAAAGACTTCTGCCTTCGATAATGCGTTCCAGCTCTGCTGAATTTTTGCGTTCCAAAAATTCTTTTTTGGGGATACCCGCGCACGCGATGACGCAATCCTTATCGCAAACGGCAACGGGAATGTTACATGTCTTATATAAGGTCTCCGCATAGCCTGCGGCAAATTCCATAAGGTCACCGATGGGAGAATATTTTTTGAAGATGACCTCTCCCTCGCGGTCTGTATAAATTTCAAGCGGGTCGCCTTCGCGGATCCGCATCGTTCTTCTGATCTCTTTGGGAATGACGACACGTCCGAGGTCGTCGATCCTTCTCACAATTCCTGTGGCTTTCATATATATAAATCCTCCGTATTATCCAAATCATTCGTAGGTCATAAGGTTGAATGGTTACAACGATAGTTTCCGCTTTTTGGGGGGATTTATACATTTTTCGGAAAAAAATCTCCTGTCAATGAAAGATTGCCTTTGAAAAAAGAAAAAACGAAGACGGATAATTGACTACATGTCGAAAAAGGTATATAATAATAGTAATATGTTTTATTATAATAGAGAGGACGATATGGAACTTACGAAGAAAAAATTTTCATTCAGGCGAAATATTGACATGACGCAGGGCGGCATTGCTCTCAATATTTTGCGATTTGCGTTTCCGCTTCTTTTGGGAAATCTCTTTCAGCAGTTTTACAGTATGGTCGATACGTGGGTCATCGGTCAGACGGGCAACGACGGCGCATATGCCGCGGTTGGTAGCGTCGGTCCCGTTATCAACGTACTGATCGGCTTCTTTTTGGGTCTTTCCAGCGGCGCGGGCGTTATCATTTCACAATATTACGGCGCGAAAAATGAAAAGCGTGTCAATGAGGTCGTACATACGGCGATGGCTTTGACTGCGATCTTGGCGGTCATTTTTACGGTCCTCGGTATTCTCATCACACCGCACCTGCTGACGCTCATGCTCAGCACGGAAGAGGGCGTTGGTGAAGTCTATCCGCACGCAAAGGCGTATCTTGCGATCTATTTCGCAGGCGTTTCGGGGCTGATGTTTTATAATATCGGCGCAGGTATCCTGCGTGCCATCGGCGACTCGTTCCGTCCGTTTTTGTATCTCGTGGTGGCTTCCATCACCAATATCATTCTGGACCTCGTGTTTGTTTTCGGGTTTGAGATGGGTGCGTCGGGTGTTGCCCTTGCAACCGTTTTGGCGCAGGGACTTTCCGCCCTGCTTACCATCATCACCTTGATGCGGACAAGCACCTGCGTGCGTTTTTCGTTTAGAAAGTTGCATATCGATACCAGTATTCTCAGAAAAATTTTTGCGGTTGGTATTCCCGCGGGCGTGCAGATGGCGATCACGTCTTTCTCCAATATGTTCGTGACCCGTTATATCGGCGGTGCAAACGGCGTACAGCAAACGCTTCTTTCGGGTTGGACGACCTATACGAAGATCGACCAGTTTATCTTCCTGCCGATGCAGTCGATCTCCCTTGCGGCGACGACCTTTGTCGGTCAGAACCTTGGCGGCGGCGACGAAAAACGTGCGAAAAAGGGAACGTATACCGCGTATTTCATGGCGACCTGCGTGACAGCGGTCTTGATCGTTATCATTATGATCTTTGCGCCCTACCTTGCGGCGTTCTTCAATGATACCCCTGACGTTGTGGACTGCGCGGCACTTCTTCTCCATTACATCACGCCTTTCTATATGTTCTGCTGTATCAATCAGGTCTTTTCCGCATCGCTCCGCGGCGCGGGCAGAACAGGCGCACCGATGATCATCATGCTCGTTTCGTTCGTTGCGTTCAGACAGCTTTATCTTTTCATCGTTTCCACGTTCATTTCCAATGAGCTTTTGGCACTTGCGTTCGGTTACCCGATGGGCTGGGGACTTTGCGCGTTGCTGACGTTGATCTATTATAAAAAGGTCGGCTATAAGAGCAAACAGCTTGTGGAAAAAACAGCATAATTCTGATTTGGGGCAATCGGTCGATTGCCCCATGTAATTTTTGAAAATAATATCGAAAAAAATGAAAAGACTGTCTTGACAGGACGGTCTTTTTTCTATATAATATAGTTAGTTTTCTAACTAATTATTGAAATATCAAGAAAGCGGGCAACGCCCGCCGGAAATTGCTCGCCTATCCAAGCCTTCCGCATCTTCAAGCATAGCAAAACGGCGAGGTTGGTTTGGCGCGATTTCCTATGGTATAAGAAAGTGAGGACTGTGTATGAATAGTACCGAAAAGCGGTGCCATCATGAGCCGACCCCGGGTATGCTCATCAGTGAAATTTCCAAATTGTTTCACGATAAGATGAACCAAAACTCCGAAACACTCGGCTTCAAGAACGGCTACCGCCAAATTTTGCGCTATCTTGCGCGCAAAGACGGCGTAACGCAGATCGACCTTGTCAGAGCGACCCATCTGAAAGCGCCTACCATCAGCGTTACACTCAAAAAAATGGAAGAAGAAGAACTTGTCCGCCGTGTGACCGATGAAAAGGACCAGCGTCAAACGCACGTGTATCTCACCGAAAAGGGCAGAGAAATGGAACGTGCCTTCTTCGGAAAAATCCTCGAAACCGAGAAAATTTTGCTCCGTGATGTTTCCGCGGAGGAAAAGGAAACGCTTTGCGCGATTCTCAAAAAGGTTCGTGCCAATATGCTTTCTGAAATGGGACTTCCCGAAGATTGGAGGCCGCGCCCGTGAGAAAACTCTTTCGTTACTTAAAGCCTTATTGGTATATTGCCATTTTTTCTCCACTTTTCATGATTGCGGAGGTTCTCGTTGACCTTTCTCTTCCCAAAATCATGTCTACCATCGTCAACGACAGTATTTACGCCGCCACGGTCGAGGAGGGTCTTGCCGTTGTCAGCGCAAACGGCATCAAAATGATCCTTCTCGTGTTTCTCGGCGGTTTGACGGGTCTTGGTGCGGCGGGATTTGCTTCCGCGGCATCACAGAGCTTTGGCAATGATCTGCGCCGTGATACCTTCTCGCACGTGATGGCGCTTTCCCCCGAACAGACGGATAAGTTCACCGTCGGTTCTCTCGTTACCCGTATGACCAACGACGTGACCATGATGCAGACCTTTATCGCGCAGGCGCTCAGAATCTTTTTCCGTTCGCCCATCATGTTCGTGGGCGGTATCATCATGGCGATCTCGCTGAACTCCAAATTTGCGCTTGTCATTCTCATTTCGCTTCCCATTCAGCTTATCGTCGTTTGGGGCGTGATGAAAAAAGCAAAGCCGCTCTTTGAGCGTATGCAGGAGCGTCTGGACGGCGTGAACTCCGTCGTACAGGAAAACGTAACAGGTGCGCGTGTGGTCAAGGCATACGTTCGTGAGGACCACGAAACCAAGCGCTTCCATATTGCCAACGACAATCTTTTCACCGTTTCTCTCCGCGTGCAAAATATCCTCGCGTTCATGGGACCCGTTATGATGATCGTTATGAACCTTGCCGTTATCGCCGTTATTTGGCTCGGCGGTTATGAGGTGGAACGCGGTATCATCGAGGTCGGTGAGATCATGGCAGTCATTCAGTATATCACGCAGATCCTTCATTCCGTCATGATGTTTTCCATGATGTTCCAGACCATCTCCCGCGCACAGGCTTCCGCTAAGCGTATCAACGAGGTTCTCGATTGCGAGCCCGTCATCTGCGACGGCAAGTACGACGGCGCAGGCAAGGAAGAAAAACGCGGACACGTCGTTTTCAAAAACGTCAGCTTCCGTTACCCCGATGCGGTCGACGCTCCCGTTCTCCATGATATCAACCTTGACGTGAAATCGGGTGAAAATATCGCCATTCTCGGCGCGACAGGCTCGGGCAAATCCTCTCTCGTGCAGATGATCCCGCGCTATTACGACCCCATCGAGGGCGAGATCGAGCTTGACGGCGTGAACATCAAGGAGTATACCTTGAAGGCGCTCCGCACAAAGATCGCTTACGTTTTGCAAAAGAGCGAGCTTTTCTCGGGCACGGTTGCGGAAAATCTCCGCTGGGGCAATGAAAACGCCACCGACGAGGAGCTTCGTGAGGCGGCTCAGATCGCACAGGCAGATGAATTTATCGGCAAATTCAACAACGGCTACGATACCATGATCGCGGAAAAGGGCGCATCTCTTTCGGGCGGTCAGAAGCAACGTCTTTCGATCGCGCGTGCGCTGCTCAAAAATCCCGACGTGCTGATCTTTGACGACAGTATGTCCGCGCTTGACCTGACGACGAGCGCAAAGCTCCAGAAGGCGCTCCGCGAAAAGCTCGGCGATCTTACTGTTATCACCATCGCACAGCGTGTCGCATCGGTCATGAACGCCGACCGTATCATCGTGCTTGACGGCGGTACGATCGCGGCAGAGGGCGACCACAAGACGCTTCTTGAAACCAGCCCTGTCTACCGTGATATTTATGAATCTCAGTTGAAGCGAGGTGAGGATCTTGAATAACGCACAAAGACCCGGACAAAACGGACAAAGACCGCAGCTTGATATCCGACCCGGCGGCGGCAGACGCGGTCCTGCCATGGTTGCGGAAAAGCCGAAGCATTTTCGTAAGACGGTCAAAAGACTTCTCTCGTATATCGGCAAGAAACGAAATATTCTCATCGTCATGATCGTTTGCGTGATGCTTTCCGTCGGTGTAACGCTCGTTGCGCCCATCATGCAGACCGAAGCGCTGAACTATCTGACCATCGAATCTGCGGGCGGTTATATGCAGATCATCGACGGTATCCCGCGCATCGACTTTGCGAGCATGATCAAAATTCTGATCGCGCTTGGCGTGTTGTTCGTGCTTTCCTCCGTGTTTACGTATACACAAGCCCGACTTTCGGCAAAGCTTTCGCAAAGCACCGTTCGCACGATGCGAAGCGACCTCTTCCATCGTATCGTCAAGCTTCCGCTCAAATATATCGACAATCATCCGCACGGCGATATCATGAGCCGTATGACGAACGATATCGAGCATATCTCCAATACCATTTCCCAATCCGTTACGTCGCTCATTTCGAGTCTTATCACCATTATCGGCGCGCTTGTCATCATGCTTTATTACAGCCCGCTTATGACCCTTGTCAGCATCGTAACGATCCCTGTGACCCTGCTTGTGACCTCGTTTGTGACCAAGCGCGTGCGCCGTTACTTCGTGGCGCAGCAAAAGCTCCTCGGTAAGCTCAATGCAGAGGTCGAAGAAAGCGTCATGGGTTATCGCACCATTATGGCATTCTCCCGTGAAGATATCACCAAGGCGGAATTTTCCAAGATTAGCCGAGCGCTCCGCAAAACGGGCATTAAGGCGGAAATTTTCGGCGGTGTCATGGGTCCTCTTATGAACCTTGTCAACAACGCGGGCTATCTGCTTATCGTCATCATCGGTGTCATTTTGGCGGTCAATCAGACGATCCCCGTCACGACGGTATATCTTTTCATTCAGTTCTCCAAGCAGTTCACCCGACCCATCAATGAAGTTGCCAACCAGTTCACGGCAATCCTCAATGCGGTCAGCGGTGCAGAGCGTGTCTTTGAGATCATGGACGAAAGCTCCGAAATCGACGAGGGTGAAAAGATTCTTGACCCCAAGGACCCCATCGGTCATCTTTCCTTCCGTCACGTCAATTTCGCATACGTTCCCGAGGAACCCGTTCTCAAGGATTTCTGTCTTGAGGTCGACCAAGGACAGAAGATCGCCATCGTCGGTAAGACAGGATCGGGTAAAACGACCATCATCAACCTTTTGACCCGTTTTTATGAGATCGATTCGGGTGAGATCTTGCTTGACGGCGTGGATATCCGCGATATTTCCAAGGATAGTCTTCGTCATAATATCGCCATCGTTTTGCAGGATACCGTGCTTTTCACCGATACCATCGGTGCGAACATTCGTTACGGCAAGCTGGAAGCGAGAAACGACGAGGTGCAGAGAGCCGCAGAAACGGCAAACGCGCACCGATTTGTCAGCCGTATGCCAAAGGGCTACGATACGATGCTTTCCGAATCGGGTGGTAACATCAGCAACGGTCAGCGTCAGCTTCTTTCCATTGCGCGCGCCGTCCTTGCCGACCCGAACATTTTGATTCTCGATGAAGCTACGTCGAGCGTTGACACCAGAACGGAAATGCGTATCCAAAATGCGATGATCAATCTCATGAAGGGACGCACGACGCTTATCATCGCGCATCGACTTTCCACGATTCATGACGCAGATAAGATCATCGTTCTTGACGGCGGTAACATCTGCGAGGCAGGAAACCATGAAGAGCTTCTTGCGAAAAAAGGTGTGTATTATAATCTTTATATGTCGCAGTTTGCAGGTATTGCTACCTAAAGCGTTTACGGTGCGGATTTTCCGCACCGTATTTTTTCGTTATTAAATAGTTATATCAACTTTTTTCTTATTTTAAGAAAAAAGAAACGTGTACTTTTCTTGTGCAAAACAAGAAAAGTACCAAAAGAAATTTGCAAGCGTTCCGCTTGACCGAAGCGCGAATGTTAAGTCTTAGCAAAATCGGCTCCCCGCACGGATTCTCAATGAACAAGTTCATTGAGCCCTCCGGTGGC
>JAGBCV010000052.1 GCA_017937845.1 Clostridia bacterium
ACAACGATATAGGGAACGCCAACCTGACGGCTGAGAAGGATATGCTCACGAGTCTGAGGCATAGGACCATCAGCTGCAGATACAACGAGGATAGCACCGTCCATCTGAGCAGCACCTGTGATCATGTTCTTAACGTAGTCAGCGTGTCCGGGGCAGTCAACGTGTGCGTAGTGACGAGTTGCAGTTTCGTATTCAACGTGTCTGGTGTTAATTGTGATACCACGAGCTCTTTCTTCGGGAGCGTTGTCGATCTGGTCGTATGCGAGAGATTCGATGTTAGCGTTGCCGAGAGAAAGGGTCTTTGTGATAGCAGCGGTAAGAGTGGTCTTACCATGGTCAACGTGACCGATTGTACCAATGTTTACATGGGGTTTTGTTCTTTCGAATGTAGCCTTTGCCATTGTAAAGTTCCTCCTTAATTTGCGATTATATCGCTATTTTTTATTTTAATCTGAAATGAGATTAGGGGGTTCCCCACGGGGACGCGCCCCGTGAGAAAGATTATTTTGCGTTCTGCTTACCAGCGATGATTTCAGCTGCGATGTTCTTCGGAATTTCAGCGAAGTGGCTGGGTTCCATGGAGTACTGACCACGGCCCTGTGTCTTAGAACGAAGGTCGGTAGCGTAACCGAACATATTGGAAAGCGGAATCATAGCTGTGATCTGCTGAGCACCGGATACAGGATCCATAGACTGAATCTGACCACGGCGGGAGTTGATGTCGCCCATTACATCGCCCATGTAATCATCGGGAGTAACAACGACAACCTTCATGATCGGCTCTGTGAGAATCGGGTTAGCCTTTCTCATAGCATTCTTGAATGCCATAGAACCGGCAATCTTAAATGCCATTTCAGAGGAGTCGACTTCATGATAAGAACCATCATAAAGTGTAACCTTAACATCAACAACATTGTAGCCTGCGAGGACACCGGACTGCAATGCGCCCTGGATACCTGCGTCAACAGCGGGGATATATTCCTTCGGAATTGCACCGCCAACAACCTTGTTAATGAATTCAGAACCCTTACCGGGTTCGTTGGGTTCGATCGTAATCTTAACATGACCGTACTGACCCTTACCACCGGACTGACGAGCGTACTTGCAATCTTCATCAGCAGCCTTGGTAATGGTTTCTTTGTAGGATACCTGAGGCTTACCTACGTTAGCTTCCACCTTGAATTCGCGAAGCAAACGATCAACGATAACTTCGAGGTGAAGCTCGCCCATGCCGGCGATGATGGTCTGACCGGTTTCTTCATCGGTATAAGCGCGGAATGTCGGGTCTTCTTCAGCAAGCTTTGCAAGGGAGAGACCCATCTTTTCCTGACCTGCTTTGGTCTTAGGTTCGATAGCGACCTTAATAACAGGTTCCGGGAATTCCATCGATTCAAGAATGATGGGGTGCTTTTCGTCGCAAAGTGTGTCACCTGTTGTGGTGTACTTTGTACCTACGATAGCAGCGATATCACCTGCATATACGCAGTCGATATCCTTTCTTTCGTTTGCGTGCATCTGGAGGATACGGCTGAAACGTTCGCGGTTACCTTTCTTCTTCGGGTTGAGAGCGGTTTCACCGGACTTGATGGTACCGGAGTAAACGCGGAAGAAGCAGAGCTTACCAACGTAGGGGTCAGTCATGATCTTGAATGCGAGCGCTGCGAAAGGTTCGTCATCGGAAGAAGGTCTTTCTTCTTCTTCTTCGGTTTCGGGGTTGATACCCTTGATGTGCTCGATGTCTGTCGGTGCAGGCATAAAGTCGATGATCGCGTCAAGGAGTTTCTGAACGCCCTTATTTTTATAGGAAGTACCGCAAACTACGGGAACGATGTCGTTTGCGATGGTTGCTTTTCTAAGACCGGTCTTGATGTCTTCGATGGAAAGTTCGCCTTCTTCAAGGTACTTTTCCATGAGTTCTTCATCAGAGCCTGCGACAGCTTCAACAAGTGCTTCACGGTAGGATTCAGCATCTGCGAGCATATCTTCGGGGATGGGTTCGATACGAACGTCCTTACCGAGGTCATCATAATATACGTCAGCCTCCATGTTGATGAGGTCAACAATGCCGCGGAAGGAAGATTCTTTACCGATGGGGAGCTGGATCGGTACCGCATTTGCTCTCAAACGTTCTTTCATCATATCAACTACGCGATAGAAGTCTGCGCCGTTGATATCCATCTTGTTAACGTACGCCATTCTCGGTACACGGTATTTGTCAGCCTGACGCCATACGGTTTCAGACTGGGGTTCAACACCGCCTTTTGCACAGAGAACGGTTACCGCGCCGTCAAGAACGCGGAGAGAACGTTCAACTTCTACTGTGAAGTCAACGTGTCCGGGGGTATCGATGATGTTGATACGATTACCCTTCCAGAAGCAGGTTGTCGCAGCGGAAGTAATGGTGATACCTCTTTCCTGTTCCTGTTCCATCCAGTCCATCGTTGCGGAACCGTCGTGGGTTTCGCCGATCTTGTGGGTCTTACCGGTATAGAAAAGAATTCTTTCCGTTGTGGTTGTTTTACCTGCATCAATATGAGCCATGATACCAATGTTGCGTGTATTTTCAAGCGAGTATTCTCTAGCCATATTTTTGCTCCTTCAATCTTAATAAATCGTGGAATTTTTGATAAGTCCGAATAAACGGTTTTATCAATATCTGAAATGTGCGAAAGCTCTGTTTGCTTCTGCCATCTTGTGTGTTTCTTCTTTTTTCTTTACAGCCGCACCGGTGTTTGCGATAGCGTCCATAATTTCGTTCGCGAGTCTTTCTGCCATAGTCTTTTCGCCGCGTTTTCTAGAGTATACGACGAGCCAACGGAGACCGAGAGTCTGTCTTCTCTCAGGGCGAACCTCCATCGGAACCTGATATGTGGCACCGCCGAGACGGCGACCTTTAACTTCAAGGACCGGCATAATGTTTTCAAGAGCATTCTGGAATGCTTCAAGTGCGGGCTTGCCCGACTTTTCTTCTACGGTTGCAAATGCGTCATAAACGATCTTCTGTGCAACACCTTTTTTGCCGTCGAGCATTACGTTATTGATAAGCTTTGTTACGAGCTTGGAATTGTAAAGCGGATCCGGCAATACATCTCTCTTGGAAATTTGACCTCTTCTTGGCACTGTTATTCCCTCCTTCATAAAATTTTAATGATATCATTGGTACTCGAAAGTTTCCTCCCGACCGTGCGATCTTCCCATTCAAAGAGTTGTGCGCCATATCGCTTTATCCGATATAAACAATTTCTCTGTATTTAGGAATCACATGCGATCAGAGTGCGACAGCGGGATTATTTCTTAGCTGTCTTCTTACCGCGTTTTGCACCGTACTTAGAACGGCTCTGCTTGCGGTTAGCAACGCCCTGGGTATCAAGTGTACCACGGATGATGTGATAACGTACACCAGGAAGGTCACGTACTCTACCTCCTCGGATAAGAACAACAGAGTGTTCCTGAAGGTTATGACCGATACCGGGAATGTAGCAGATTGCTTCAAAACCGTTGGTGAGCTTAACCTTTGCAACTTTACGGAGAGCGGAGTTCGGTTTTTTCGGTGTGGTTGTGTAAACCTTTGTGCAAACGCCTCTCTTCTGAGGAGCACTCAGGTCTGTCTGCGCTTTTTCAAGGGAGTTGAAGCCTTTCTGAAGAGCAGGAGCCTTAGACTTGAAAGCCTTTGTTTCACGACCATTACGAACGAGCTGGTTGAATGTTGGCATGTGTGTTGGACCTCCTTTTTACAGATTACATGATTGTTTATATATACTACCGGGAAAGAATCGCGGTCGTATGCAAATTATTTGATGAGCGTGCAGACCGCACAGCCCACTTCAATTCCGCAAAGCTCGGAAAGTTCCGCTTTCGTTTTCGTCATTTCGACAGGAACATTCTTTTCTTCGCAGAGCGCGTTTATCAAGGAAGCGATTCCCGCGTCTGCATCGGTTGCGAGATATACTTTGGAAGCCTGTCCCGCTGCGAGGAGCTTTTTGGTTTTATTGAGTCCTGCGACGAGGACTTGTGCATTGTTCTCGGATGCCATTTTCTTCAAAAATCCTTTCAAAAAATGATTTTCCGATGTTTTGCTTTCTTTTCAAGCGGTTATATCGTTTTGCGTACATAACCATTCTATATAATACCACGGATTTGCGCTCTTGTCAACGGATATTTCAAAAATTTCAAAATTTTTTTATACATTTCCCTTTTTTACACAAAAAACTCCGTGAAAATCACGGAGTTTTTGATTTTTTATGCAAAATCAGTCGGCTTTGGTCTGTTCCATGAGCCATTGTGCCGCGGTCTGACCCTCTGCGTTCTTTGCGTTGTACGCATAATCCCAAACGCTGTGACCGATGCCGTTGAATGCGGTATAGGTCGCGTTGCCGCCTGCTTCCTTGATGGCTTTGACCATAAGCTCAGAGCCTTCGGGACGAACGGTGGTGTCCGCTGTGCCGTGGAACGCCCAGATCGCAACGTCGGTAAGAGATTCTGCCGAGGTAAGGATACCCGAGCCACAAACGGGAACTGCCGCCGCGAAAGTATCGGGTCTGCGGGCGATCATTTCCCAAGTACCGCAACCGCCCATCGAGATACCGCCGATATAAACGCGGTCCTTGTCTACGGTATCGAGCGCGAGGAATTTATCGAGAAGCGCGGATGCCGCCTGCAAGCCTACGGTATAGGTGATGTCCTCAAGGTCATCTTTGCGAATGGGCATACCCTGCTTTTTGTCGACAGGGTTCGTACCGTCCCAAACGTGCTGATATTCTCTGCCCGTTCCCGAAGCAACCCACTCAGAATAGTTCGTCGCTCTGTCGCAGTAGGTCTGCGGCGCGAGAATGATGCAGTTATCCATCGCTACGATATCGTCAAGAAGCTTATTGGGCATATTCAAGACCTGAAGCTGCTTGCTGTTGTCCGTACCCGTTTCGCCATGACCGTGGAGGAAGAACAAGATCGGATACTCTTTATCGCCCTTGGGGTCATAGTCGGAGGGATAATATACTCTGTAAGGAAGCGAGATCTTATCGCCATTTGCCGCGGTATACTCAAAGGTATCGGCATCTGCGCCCATAAGACCGGAAATTTTGATATCGATCGCGTAATCGTAGATCTTGAAATCGTCGATACAGCCGTGGAACTGTGCGCTGGCATCGGTATCGTTCGAGGTGCTGTTTCTGCCGCCGATATAAAGATTGCCGTTGGAAACGTATCTCTTGACAGCGGTGCTGTTCACCTGAACGCCGTCAAGGAACATAAAGAGAAGTCCGTTTTTGGAAACGACGGTGATATGATGCCATGTTTCCTTGGAAGAGAGCATGCCGATGCGCCAGTTGCCTGTGTCGCCGCCCCAGCAAACGCCCTGATTGGTGTTGTCGTTCGTGCCGAGCCATACGCCATACCAGCCGTTTTTCTGCGTACCCTTGGAGAAGAGGTTATCCCAACCCATCGCCTTCTTGTCGAGCTTATACCAGAAATCGACGGTAAATTCGTCGCTGGTTTCAAAATTGAGTCTTTCGTCGTTTGCAATGGTCAAGAAATCGAATACGGGCTTCGTACCGAAATGGATCGCGCTGCCGCCTGTGGGACCCGAAACGTATTCGGGCGTACCCGTGATGGTCGCGTCAAGTCCGCCGCCGATGACGTTTTTGATGACGTTGCCTTCGATATGCTCTGCTTCAAAATCGAGATGAAGAATCGGACCCTTTTCAACGGGAACAACGGGTGTTTCCGTCGTGGTCTCTTCCGTTGTGGTTTCTGCCGTGGTCGTTTCTTCCGTGGTCGTTTCTGTGGTTACGGGAACCGTTGTTGTTACTTCCACTGTGGTATCCTCCTGTGTCGTGGTTTCGGTCGTTACCGTTGTGGAAACTTCGGGTCCGTTCGTCGTGGTGTCGCTGACGTCACCGCAGGAAACGAACAAAACGAGAAGCATGGAAACGACCATGATAAGCGAAATGGTTCTTTTCATGGAAATACATCCTCCGTCAAATTTTTTCTTCCCCTCATGCCAAGCACAGGGGAAATCGCAAAATATTACAGATTCATTTTATATCAAAACAATTTTTTTGTCAATAGATTTATAAATTTCCAAATGAAAAGACGAATTTTTGTGAATTTTATACAATGCGGTATAGAATCAAAAAAGCGGAGCGACTTTCGCCGCTCCGCTGTCATTTGTGGAGTGTTCAGACCGCTGTTTCCTGAGCAAAATCTTCATCTTCCACAACAGAAGCGGTCTTTTCCACTTCGATGTCGCGGTAGACCTGAAGACCTGTGCCGGCAGGAATGAGTTTACCGATGATGACGTTTTCTTTCAGACCGATAAGGTGGTCGACCTTACCCTTGATGGCAGCTTCCGTGAGGACCTTGGTGGTTTCCTGGAAGGATGCCGCAGAGAGGAAGGATTCCGTCTGCAATGCCGCCTTTGTGATACCGAGAAGGATCGGTGTTGCGGTCGCGGGGCGGAGCGTTTTTTCGCCAGCCTCGATGCGAGCCGCGATGGCTGCATTTTCTGCTTCCAATTCCGCAACGTCAACGACTGTGCCGAAGAGCATTTCGGTGTCACCGCCGTCGTCGATGCGAACCTTACGGGTCATCTGTCTTGCGATAACCTCGATGTGTTTATCGTTGATTTCGATATCCTGCATACGGTATACGCGCTGAACTTCACGAATGATATAATCATACGCTTCGTCCAGACCCTTGATTCTGGTGATATCGGTGGGCGCGAGCGTACCTTCTGTGATGGAATCGCCGCGGCTTACGTATTCACCGGATTCTACGAGGATCTTCGTGCCGTAAGGAACGGGATATACGACGTCTGTACCTGTTTCAGCCGCATTGCGGATGATAACGTTTCTCGCGCGCTTCGCGTCCTGAATCTCAACAAGACCCGAAACCTCGGAGATGGTCGCTGTCTTCTTGGGACGGCGCGCTTCAAAGATTTCTTCAACACGGGGAAGACCCTGTGTGATATCCGCACCCGCGATACCACCGGTGTGGAACGTTCTCATCGTAAGCTGTGTACCCGGTTCACCGATGGACTGCGCCGCGATGATACCGACCGCTTCACCGACGCTTACCTTCTTGCTCGTCGCAAGGTCGGCACCGTAACAGTGAGCACATACGCCGTGTTTGCATTTACATTTGAGGATGGAACGAACGTGAACCTGTTCGATACCTGCCTCCACAATGGCGTTTGCCTGCTGGAGGGTGAGCATTTCACCGTCATACGCAAGCACGTTACCGTTTGCATCGACAACATCACCGATAACGTAACGACCGGGAAGTCTGTCAACAAGCGGTTCGATGACTTCGTTGCCGTCCTTGACGTCGGACACCCAGATACCCTCTGTGGAGCCGCAGTCTTCCTCACGAATGATAACTTCCTGAGATACGTCAACGAGTCGTCTTGTAAGATAACCCGAGTCAGCTGTTTTAAGCGCTGTATCGGAAAGGGATTTACGAGAACCACGCGCACCGACGAAGTATTCCAATACGGAAAGACCTTCACGGAAGCACGCCTTGATCGGGATTTCCATCGTACGGCCGTTGGTCGCAAACATAAGACCACGCATACCTGCGAGCTGACGCATCTGCGCCATAGAACCACGGGCACCGGAGTCGGACATCATGTTGATGGAGTTGTAACGGTCCATGCAGTTTTTGAGCGCTTCGATAACGTCGTTGGTCGCCTTTTCCCAGATCTTGATGACACATTCATAGCGTTCATCCTCGGAGAGGACACCTCGGCGGAACTGACGGCGGATCATTTCAACGTCATGCTCAGCCTTTGCGATGATGGTCTTCTTTTCATTGGGAACAGTCATATCGAGTACGGAAATGGAAATAGATGCAAGAGTGGAGTATTTGTAACCGTTTGCCTTGATGTCGTCAAGGACCTGTGCGGTCACGCTGGGACCGTGCTTTTTGATGGTACGGTCTACGATCTGACCAAGCTGTTTTTTCTTGGTCGTGAAGTCGATCTCGAGCTTCAAGAGGTTTTCGGGCTTACTTCTGTCAACGAAGCCGAGGTCCTGCGGGATCGGCGCGTTGAAGATAAGACGTCCGAGTGTGGCATCGATCATGCCTGTATGAACGACGCCGTCGATCTCCTTGGAAACGCGGACTTTGATGGGTGCGTGGATACCGAGAAGACCGTTTGCGTATGCCATCATCGCTTCGTCGAAGTCGCGGAATACGCTGCCTTCACCGATCTCGCCTGCGCGGTCGATGGTGAGGTAATAAGAGCCAAGCACCATATCCTGAGAAGGAACGGTTACGGCTTTACCGTCCACAGGCTTCAAGAAGTTGTTCGCGGAAAGCATAAGGAATCTTGCTTCCGCCTGCGCTTCGTTGGAAAGCGGTACGTGAACAGGCATCTGGTCACCGTCGAAGTCGGCGTTGAACGCGGTACATACGAGAGGATGGAGCTTGATCGCTCTGCCTTCTACGAGTACGGGCTCGAATGCCTGAATGGAAAGACGGTGAAGTGTAGGCGCACGGTTCAGAAGAACGGGATGGTCCTTGATGACGTTTTCGAGTGCGTCCCAAACCTCGGGGCTTGCCTTATCCACTTTCTTCTTTGCGTCTTTGATATTGGATGCGTTCTGTGTTTCCACAAGACGCTTCATAACGAACGGCTTGAAAAGTTCGAGTGCCATTTCCTTCGGAAGACCGCACTGATAGATCTTCAGTGTCGGACCTACGACGATAACGGAACGACCGGAATAGTCAACACGTTTACCGAGAAGGTTCTGACGGAAACGACCCTGCTTACCGCGGAGCGACTCAGAAAGGGATTTGAGCGGACGGTTGGAGGAGCCTGTTACGGGCTTACCATGTCTGCCGTTATCGATGAGCGCGTCGACCGCTTCCTGGAGCATTCTCTTTTCGTTCTTGATGATGATATCGGGAGCGTAAAGCTCAAGGAGCTTTTTCAGACGGTTGTTGCGGTTGATAACGCGGCGATAGAGGTCGTTGAGGTCGGAGGTAGCAAATCTGCCGCCGTCGAGCTGAACCATCGCACGGAGATCCGGAGGAATGACCGGAAGTACGTCAAGAACCATCCATTCGGGGTTGTTGCCGGATTTGCGGAACGCTTCCACAACCTCGAGTCGCTTGATGATGCGAAGCTTCTTCTGACCGCTTGCGGTCTCAAGCTCGGTCTTGAGCTGTTCGGAAAGCTTTTCGATATCAAGCTCGTGGAGAAGCTCCTTGATCGCCTCGGAGCCCATACCCACGCGGAAATCATCCTCGTATTTTTCATACATCTGATGATATTCCGTTTCTGTCAGCATCTGCTTCTTTTCAAGGGGCGTGTTACCCGGATCGAGAACGATATACTGACCGAAGTAAATTACTTTTTCGAGAAGTCTGGGGGAAATATCAAGGAGAAGACCCATACGGGAGGGTGTCGCCTTGAAATACCAGATGTGCGCCACAGGAGCTGCAAGCTCGATGTGACCCATGCGTTCGCGGCGGACCTTCTTGGTGGTGACTTCTACGCCACATTTTTCACAGGTCTTGCCTTTATAGCGAACGCGCTTATATTTACCGCACGCACATTCCCAGTCCTTGGTCGGACCAAAGATCTTTTCGCAGAAAAGACCGTCGCGTTCGGGTCGGAGTGTACGGTAGTTGATGGTCTCGGGCTTTGTAACTTCGCCAAAGGACCAGCTTCTAATCATTTCGGGAGATGCCAGGCCAATCTTGATTGAATCAAAAACATTCTTACCCATCTTATCTCTCCTCCAATATTATTCTTCGTCGCCGAAGTCTTCGTCTTCGTCGTCGTAATAGAAATCGTCGTCTTCGTCGTCGCCTTCAAAATCTTCTGCGATTTCGTCCTCGTCAACGAGAGTATAGTTGTCTTCATCGCCTTCTTCAAGGACGGTGGGACCGACGTCATCTGCGGAAACGTAGCCCTTATCCTCGTCGAGAAGCTCCTCGCCGATGGAAGAAAGCTCGATCTCCTGTGCGTCCTCGTCGAGAACGCGAATATCAAGACCAAGACCCTGAAGTTCCTTAACAAGCACGCGGAAGGATTCGGGAACACCCGGTGTCGGGATATTCTGACCCTTGACGATCGCTTCGTAGGTCTTCACACGTCCGGTCACGTCGTCGGACTTGACTGTCAGGATCTCCTGAAGTGTATAAGCCGCGCCGTATGCTTCCAGCGCCCAAACTTCCATTTCACCGAAACGCTGACCGCCAAACTGCGCTTTACCGCCGAGAGGCTGCTGTGTTACGAGAGAGTAAGGACCGACGCTTCGTGCGTGGATCTTATCGTCAACGAGGTGATGGAGCTTGAGGTAGTACATGATACCGACGGTTACGGGGTTATCAAAGGGTTCGCCCGTTCTGCCATCGTAAAGGATTCTCTTACCGTCAACGGTCTTGAGTTTCTTTTCTTCGATCTTCTGCGCTACCCACGCCTTGTTGGAAAGTTTATCGTCACCGAGAAGCTCATAGCGCTTTTCGCCTGTTTCCTCGTCAACGATCTCCTCGTAGAATTTCTTACCTACGAGCGCTTCACCGCGGAGAACGGGTCTGTAAAGTCCCGCTTCGGTGAGCATTTCTGTGATATCGCTTTCCTTTGCGCCGTCGAACGCAGGAGTCATGACCTTAAAGCCAAGTTCTCTTGCGGCAATGCCGAGGTGAACCTCAAGCACCTGACCGATGTTCATTCGGGAAGGTACGCCGAGGGGGTTCAAAACGATATCGAGCGGTGTGCCGTCTTCAAGGAACGGCATATCCTCGGGCGGCATGATACGGGATACGACACCCTTGTTACCGTGACGACCCGCCATTTTGTCGCCGACGGAGATCTTACGCTTCTGCGCGATATAAACGCGGACAGACATATTGACGCCTGTCGGCAGTTCATCGGAGTTGTCACGGGAGAAGACGCGAACGTCAACGACCGTACCCGATTCACCGTGAGGGAGTCTGAGAGAGGTATCGCGCACTTCTCTTGCCTTTTCACCGAAGATCGCACGGAGAAGTCTTTCTTCTGCGGTGAGCTCGGTTTCACCCTTAGGTGTTACCTTACCGACGAGGATATCGCCTGCGTGCACTTCCGTACCGTTGCGGATGATACCGTTTTCGTCGAGGTCTTTCAATGCATCGTCACCGCAGTTCGGGATCTCGCGGGTGATCTCTTCCGGTCCGAGCTTGGTGTCGCGTGCTTCGAGTGTATATTCTTCGATATGAATGGAGGTGTAAACGTCCTTACGAACGAGGTTTTCGTTGAGAAGAACCGCGTCTTCGTAGTTATAACCTTCCCATGTCATAAAGCCGATAAGAGCATTCTTACCGAGCGCAACTTCACCGTTGCTGGTTGCGGGACCGTCAGCGAGAACGTCGCCTTTTTCCACACGCATACCGACGTCAACGATGGGACGCTGGTTGATACAGTTGCCCTGGTTGGAGCGTTTGAATTTCAAAAGCTCGTAGGTCTGGTTGCGGCCGCTGTCTTCGGTAACGACGATCTTATCCGCGGATACCGATTTGACGTAGCCTGCTTCCTTTGCGATGATACAAACGCCGGAGTCGATAGCGGCTTTGTATTCCATACCCGTACCGACGATCGGGGAGTCGGTCACGAGAAGCGGCACTGCCTGCTTCTGCATGTTGGAGCCCATGAGCGCACGGGAGTTGTCGTCATTTTCAAGGAACGGGATGAAGCCCGTTGCGACGGAGATGACCATCTTCGGCGAAACGTCGATGTAGTCGGGGCGGGATGCGTCAACTTCAACGATTTCTGCACGGTCACGCGCAAGAACGCGCTTGTTGATGAAGCGTCCGTTTTCGTCTACGGGTTCGTTTGCCTGCGCGACAACGTAATTATCTTCCATGTCGGCGGTCATATATTCAACGATATCGGTCACTCTGCCCGTTTCCTTATCGATCTTGCGGTAAGGCGCTTCGATGAAGCCGTAATCGTTGATCTTTGCATAGGTTGCAAGGTAGGAGATAAGACCGATGTTCGGACCTTCAGGTGTTTCGATAGGACAGATACGGCCGTAGTGGGTGTAGTGTACGTCTCGAACCTCGAAGGATGCGCGGTCTCTGGAAAGACCACCCGGACCGAGAGCGGAAAGACGGCGCTTATGTGTAAGCTCTGCCAAGGGATTGTTCTGGTCCATGAACTGAGAAAGCGGAGAAGAACCGAAGAACTCACGGATAGCCGCCACGATAGGACGGATATTGATAAGAGCCTGCGGTGTCAAGGAGTCCGAATCCTGAATGGTCATTCTTTCCTTGATGATTTTGTCCATACGGGAGAAGCCGATACGGAGCTGGTTCTGGATAAGCTCACCCACTGCACGAACACGGCGGTTGCCAAGGTGGTCGATATCATCGGGCGTACCGACGCCGTGGGAAAGACAAATGAGATAGTTGATGGACGCATAGATATCGTCCTTTGTGATATGCTTGGGAGAAAGCTCTGCCGCGCGGTCGCGTGCGATGCGCTTGACCTCGTCGAAGTCACCGCCGACCTCTTCCACGATCTGGAGAAGAAGATTGAGCTTTACCTTTTCGTTGATGCCGATCTCCTTGAGATCGATGCCGAGAACCTTTTCGGGGTCGACCATGCCGTTGCCGAACACCTTCATGTCCTTTTCCTCGGAGATGTAAACGAATGCTTCGTTGACACCGGAGTTTTCGATCACCATAGCCTCGTCGAAGGTAAGAGTCTTATCTGCTTCAAAGAGGATTTCGCCCGTGATGGGGCTGATGACGGGACGGGAAAGGGTCTTGCCGGAAAGTCTTCTGCCGAGAGCGACCTTCTTGTCGAATTTGTAACGACCGACGGTGCCGAGGTCGTAACGCTTCGGGTCAAAGAAGAGGTTATTGAGAAGGATCTGCGCGGATTCTACGAGCGGAGGCTCGCCGGGGCGCAGCTTCTTGTAAATCTCTTTGAGAGATTCTTCGTAAGCGGTCGTGCCGTTCTTTTCTGCTTCCGCCTGCATACCGTCCTTTTCAAGGGTGGTCACGATCTTGATGTCGTCGCCAAAGAGCGCACGGACGTCCGTGGAGGTGGAAACGGATTCTTCCAAAGCGCGGATAAGAACCGTTACGGGGATTTTTCTGTTTTTATCGATACGAACGTAGAAAACGTCGTTCATATCGGTTTCATATTCGAGCCATGCGCCGCGGTAGGGGATGATCTGAGCGGTCTGCATACTCTTGCCTGTTTTGTCCATAGCGGACGTATAATACATACCGGGAGAACGTACGAGCTGAGATACAGCGACACGTTCTGCGCCGTTGATAACGAAGGTACCTGTTTCTGTCATGAGCGGGAAATCACCCATGAAGATATCCTGCTGTTTGACTTCGCCTGTTGCGTTGTTGGTAAGGCGTACGGTTACACGCAAGGGAGCGGCATAGTTTACGTCGCGTTCTTTACATTCTTCGACGGGGTATTTCGGGGTCGGGTCGATCGAAAAGCCTACAAATTCGATAGCGAGATTGCCCGAATAGTCAACGATCGGGGAAACATCCTGCAAAACCTCGGTGATTCCCTTCTCAAGAAGCCATTTGTACGATTTTTTCTGAACCTCAAGAAGGTCAGGCATTTGCAGAATTTCGTCGATCTTCGCAAAGCTCATTCGCACATTTTTGCCAAGCTGCTGGGGTTTGATCCTCATAAAATCACTCCAATTCTAATTTTAAGCTCGCCTTTACTTTTTGGGAAATAGTTTTCCATAGCTTGCAATATCGCCAAGGGGTTTTCTGAAATTGCTCTCACAGCCCGATTTCAAAAAAGCCTTTTGAAATATAGCAATAATACAAGCATTGTAATGCAATTTATAAGTATATCACTGCTTTGTCAATATGTCAAGAAGTTTACAAAAAATATTTTTGAGAAATGCGTATATTTTTTCATTTTCGACAAAACGACAAAATACCGACGGAAAAACCGTCGGTATTTTACTTATTTTTGCGTTTGCTTTCTCCGCTTCAGATATGCGTCAATCGCAGGTCTGTTCGGTAGAAAAATATCTTCGGGAAAGGCATCGATATCAAAAAACCTCAGATCGTCCACTTCCCCCTCCTGACATTTGAGCATTCCCGTATACCGTCTGCAAATATAAACGACGTCCACGTTGGAAACCTCATCGCCGTTGGGATACACAAAGTGCATCTCCTTGCCCGAAAAAACGCCCAAAAGCACCAAATCTTCGGCACGAAGCCCCGTTTCCTCAAAAAGCTCGCGTTTTGCCGTTTCTTCGACCGATTCGTCAATTTCGACAGAACCGCCTGCATATGCCCATGAGCCGTTATCGCGGCGCTTCTGCAAAAGCACACGACCGCAAGCATCCTCAACGATGACGCTTGCACCGACCTGCAAAAGAGTTCTGTGTCCTACGATTTTCCGAAGGTCCATGATATAACTTGACATAAACGATTCCTTTCTGATATTTGATACAGGTTACGCCATCTTTTCCGCGAGCTTCGCGCCGCCGATAACGTGGAAATGCAAATGCTTCACCGTCTGGCAAGCATCATCACCGCAGTTGGAAATGACGCGATAACCGTTTTCCAGACCGCAAAGCTTGGCGATCTTCGGGATATTTTGGAAAATATGCGCCACGATCGCGCTGTTTTCCTCGGTGATCTCGTCAACGCAAGCAATGTGCATCTTGGGAATCACGAGAACGTGAACGGGAGCCTGAGGGTTGATATCCTTGAACGCAAAGATCTTTTCATCCTCATAAACCTTTGTCGAGGGAATCTCACCTGCAATGATTTTACAAAAAAGACAATTCATACGATAACTTCCTTTCTGATTCCTTTATGATATTGTCCGCCGTAAAAACGGCGGACAAGGATATCCTATATATTAAAGAAGAGATTTTACGATTTCGGGGAGTGCCGCGAATGCTTCGCCGAGCTTTTCGGGATTCTTCGCGCCTGCTGTCGCGCTGTCGGGACGACCGCCGCCGCCACCGCCAACGATCTTCGCAAGCTCCTTGAGAACTGCGGGCGCTTTGATGCCCTTTGCAAGAACGTCCTTACCGCATACACAAGCAAGGGTAAGCTTGCCGTCAACGAGAGAGGAAACGACTGCGATCATATCGGCGTACTTGGACTTGATATCGTCGCCGAGGGTACGAACTGCCGCTACGGGAAGTTCTGTCGCCATCGTGGCAACACGAACACCGTCAACGTTCACTGCGGAGGAGATCATCGCTTCTGCCTTTGCGGATGCGAGCTTTGCAGATGCGGATTCGAGCTCACGCTTGCAAGCCTTGAGGTCATCGGAAAGTGCCGTGATTCTTGCGGGAACGTCATCGGGTGTACCCGCCTTGGTAAGCTTCATCGCGGAAGCGATAAGCGCTTCTCTTCTGCCGAGATATTCGTAAGCGTTCAGACCCGTGACGGCTGTGATACGTCTTGTACCTGCCGCAACGGAGCTTTCGGATGTGATCTTGAAAAGACCGACCTTTGCGGTATTGTCGATATGCGTACCGCCGCAAAGCTCTGCGGAGAAATCACCCATCTTGACGACGCGGACGATATTGCCGTATTTTTCGCCAAAGAGTGCGATCGCGCCGGATTTTCTTGCGGTTTCGATGTCGGTTTCAAATACGTCAACGGCGATGCCTTCGAGAATCTTTTCGTTGACGAGAAGCTCGACCTTTGCGAGCTCTTCGGGGGTAACTGCCGCAAAGTGAGTAAAGTCGAAGCGTGCTTCCTTTTCGTCTACGTAAGAGCCTGCCTGATGGATATGGTCGCCGAGAACAAGACGGAGAGCCGCATCAAGAAGGTGAACGGAGGAGTGGTTTCTCATGATCGCCGCACGGCGGGAAGCGTTTACCTTGAGGGTAACGGTATCGCCAACGGAGAAAGAACCGCTTTCGATCTGACAGATGTGCATATATACACCGTCGTTTTTCTTGGTGTCGGTCACAACAGCCTTGCCGTTTGCGCCGATGATCTCACCGATATCACCGACCTGACCGCCGCCTTCGCCATAGAAAGGTGTGCAGTCTGTGATGATAACCGCATTTTCGCTTGCGATATCAACGAGAGCATCGGTTTCGCCGTCGATGATAGCAACGATCTTGCCTGTGGATTCGGTTTCGGTGTAGCCTGTAAATACCGTCTTAACCGAGGTATCCACGAGGGATTTCATGCTGTCATCCCAGCCGCTGATATTGCCTCTTGCGGCACGCGCGCGCTGCTTCTGCGCGAGAAGGTTTTCTTCAAAGCCCTTTTCGTCGATGCCAAGACCGTTTTCCTCTGCGATCTCGCGTGTAAGGTCGATCGGGAAGCCGTAGGTATCGGAAAGCTTGAATACGTCAGCGCCGTCAAGCTCTGCTTTGCCGGCTTCTTTTGCTTCCGCCATGAGCTTATCAAGGAGGTTCATGCCGGATTCAACCGTTGCATTGAAGCGTTCTTCTTCCATGCGAACGATCTTCTGAATATAATCGAGCTTTTCGGTGAGTTCTGCATATGCGGGATAGTTCTCTTTCGCAACGACACCCATGATCTCATAGAGGAACGCGCCCTTGATGCCGAGAATTCTGCCATGACGGAGCGCACGGCGCATGAGTCGGCGGAGAACGTAGCCGCGACCTTCGTTGGAGGGCATAACGCCGTCTGCAATGAGGAACGCGGATGCACGGGAGTGGTCAGCGATGATACGGAGAGAAACGTCTGCTTTTTCGTTCGCCTTGTATGCAATGCCTGCCTTTTCGCTGATCGCCTTGATGATATTCGCGATGGTATCGACCTCGAACATATTATCAACGCCCTGCATGACACAAGCAAGACGCTCAAGACCCATACCGGTATCGATGTTTTTGTTTGCAAGCTCGGTGTAGTTGCCTGCGCCGTCGTTATTGAACTGAGAGAATACGTTGTTCCAGATCTCCATATAACGGTCGCAATCACAACCGGGACGGCAATCGGGACTGCCGCAGCCGTACTTTTCGCCGCGATCAAAGTAGATCTCGGAGCAAGGACCGCAGGGACCGGAACCGTGTTCCCAGAAGTTGTCCGCTTTACCAAGACGGACGATGTGGTCTTCTCTTACGCCGATCTTGTTTTTCCAGATGTCGTAAGCCTCATCGTCATGCTCGTAAACGGAGGGCCAAAGGAGGTCTGCGGGGATCTCGAGGACCTTGGTGAGAAACTCCCATGCCCATTCGAGCGCTTCTTCCTTGAAGTAATCGCCAAAGGAGAAGTTGCCGAGCATTTCAAAGAATGTCCCGTGACGCGCTGTGAAGCCTACATGCTCGATGTCGTTTGTACGGATACATTTCTGACAGGTCGCCATACGGCGTCTGGGGGGTTCTTCTTCACCTGTGAAATATTTTTTGAGAGGTGCCATACCTGCAACGATGAGAAGCAGGGATTTGTCGCTTTCGGGAACGAGGGAATAACTTTTGCGGGAAAGGTGATCCTTGGATTCAAAGAACTTCAGGAATTTTTCGCGCAAATCATTAAGAGATGTCCATTCCATACTATTTTTCTTCCTTTATATCAAGATTTATTTTTCATGATTAAAAATATATTCACTAATTATTATAATAATATTCAGAATAAAAGTCAATACGATTTTTCAGAAAAAGCGAGCAACACCCCAAGGAAGTTGCTCGCCATCTCGTGATATTTTATAATTTCAAAAGCTTCGCATAGGTTGCCATGAGCTTTTTCGTGCCTGCCTTATCAAATGCGATCTCATAAAGCACGTCCGCGCCCATTTCACGAACGGAAAGCACCGTACCTTCGCCAAACATATAATGCTTGACACGGTCGCCCGCAACAAAGCTCTCGACCTTTTTGGTCTTGCCGACCTCGCTTGTCAGCGAGGATTTTGAGGTAAATTCATTGGAAAGAGAGAACTTTTTGGTCTTTTCGCCAAACTCCGTGCGATATTTCGGCTTCTGCTCCAAAATCTCCTCGACTTTATATTCTTCTCCGATCACATCAAGGAAACGGGATTTCGGATTATACAGCGTCTTACCGAAAAGCAAGCGTTCTTTCGCGCAAAGCGCATAGACGCGCTGTTCCGCTCTCGTGAGCGCAACATAAGCCAAACGGCGTTCTTCTTCCAATTCCTCTTTGATGAGCGCCGATTGCTGGCTCGGGAACACACCTTCCTCCATGCCGGGGAGGAATACTACGGGAAATTCCAAGCCCTTGGCGCTGTGAATGGTCATCAGCACGACCGCCTCCGAGCTTTCATCATAATTATCGATATCCGAAACGAGAGCGACCTCCTCGAGGAATCCGCGGAGCGTAGCATCGACATGAGATTCTTCATATTCGATGGCAACGGAAATGAGTTCCTCCACGTTTTCGCGGCGTTCGCTTCCCTCTCCGTTTTCTTCCGCCTGACGAAGCATATCGAGATAACCCGACTTTTCGATCGCCGCGCGAACCACGGTAGAAAGCTTTTCCTTTTCCGCCATTCTCTGAAGTCCGCGAATGAGGATCACGAACATCTGGAATTTGCTCTGCGCCTTGGCGATCATCGGATATTTCGACGCATTCTCCATCACGTCAAAAATGGACGCACCGTAATCCTCTGCGATGCGGCGAACAGCCGTCATCGTTGCTTCGCCGATCTTACGCTTCGGCTCATTGATGATGCGCTCCAAGCGGAGATTATCGCTCGGATTGTTGACAACGCTCAAATACGCGAGGATATCCTTGACCTCTTTTCTGTCAAAGAAGCGATGTCCGCCAATCACGCGGTACGGCATACCGCTTTTCGCAAACACGGTTTCCAATGCATTCGATTGCGCGTTCGTGCGGTAAAGCACGGCAAAATCCCCGTATTTCTTCTTCTCACGGATCATCAGCTCCATGATCTTATTGGCAATGAATTTTGCCTCGTCGTTCTGCGTCTCAAACTGCTTGACAAGAACCTTTTTGCCCTCTTCGCCCTTTGTCCAAAGCTCTTTTCCGCGTCTGCCGAAATTGTTGCGAATGACCGAGTTTGCGGCATTCAGGATATTGCTTGTGGAGCGATAATTTTCTTCAAGCTTGATGATCTTCGTATCCACGACCTTTTCATCAAAATGCAAGATATTTTCAATCGTTGCGCCGCGGAATTTATAGATGCTCTGGTCATCATCGCCAACGACCATGAGATTGTTATGACCGCCCGAAAGCAAGAGCGCAAGCTCAAACTGTGCGCGGTTGGTATCCTGAAATTCATCGATCAAAACATAACGGAATTTATTCTGATAATTCAGTCTTGCGCGTTCGCTTCTGCGGAGAAGCGCAACCGTTCTCATGATGATATCATCAAAGTCAACGGCATTCGCTTGATGCAGTTTGCTTTGATACAAGGTATAGACCGAGGAGATCTGCTGCATTTTATGGTCGTTACCGACCTCCGCATCGAAATCATGCGGGGTCATGAGTTCATTTTTCGCCATGCTGATGCGGTTCATGATCTGCTTTGCCGAAAGGACCTTTTCATCTACGCTGAGCTGCTTCATACATTCCGTGATAAGCTTTTTTGTGTCATCGGTATCGTAGATCGTAAAGCTCGGACGAAGTCCCGCTTCATCGGCATACATACGCAACATTCTCAGACACATCGAATGAAACGTACCGCACCAAAGGTCAGTCGCCGCCGGACCGATCAGCTTTGCAAGACGGGTCTTCATTTCGTTTGCCGCCTTATTTGTAAACGTAATGGCGAGAACATTCCAAGGCGCGACCCTCTCTTCTGCTCTCGGTGCGAATGATTCCAGCAAAAGATCGATATCCTCGACCGATGCTTCTGCCGCTTTTTCCAGTTCCGTTACCGTATTTTCATCCAAAGATGCCGGTACATCATCAGAAAAATAAGCGTCCCCATATTTGAGTATGTACGCGATGCGATTGACAAGCAAGGTCGTTTTTCCCGTACCTGCGCCCGCAAGAACCAAAAGAGGACCATGAATGGTGTAAACTGCTTCTCGCTGTTTCTCATTCAGAAAGCTGTATTTTTTATCAAAAAGGGCTTTCTTCGCCGCAAGGTAACGACCCGCAAGCGTTTCTCTGGCTTGATTTGACATATTCATACCTTCCATTTTCTTACTTTTAGCGATGAACCTATCTGTGTTTTCGCTATCAAAATTGATTCAATAATCAATTCTATTATACACCAAAACCGCGAAAGAATCAATAAAAAATCGAAAAAAAGATGATGACTTTCTGCAAAAGACACAATTTGTTCATTTTTTCACATACATTTGTTTATTATCACATTGACTTTTGTGAAATTTATGGTACAATGTACAAAAGTATCTATTTTTGATTTTTTGTCAAAATGTAGGCGATTTGATAGTTTTTTGAAACAAACAAAAGAAGTATGGTTCCGTATCATTTTGTGCTTGTAACCACAGCAAATTACCCCACTATCAAAAAGTCTACCTTATGATAGCAAATGAACCGTCACAACACAAAAAAACGAGGTAACCACACATGACACAATACCAGTATGTTTTCAAAAACGATTATGATAAAAGCTTTCATGTGAAAGACAGAGAATTTTTCTGTTATTCCAAAAAGCGCATCAAATCCATGTATTTTGATAAAGATGACTATAAAGTTTTAGGCGAAACCTTGAAAAAACCCAAGGATTCCCCCGACATCAAAGGCACGCTGGATATGGGTCATCATACAACGCTGGACGTTTTTGAAAAGCATACGCATAAACGCCGTTTTTATAAACGCGAGGGTTATATTTGTGTCGGACAAAATAAATATATTGTACTCCTTAGAAAAAGAGTACTTTTTTGGTAATGACGATCCCACGGGCAACCGTGGGATTTTTTTGGTCTTCCCCTTGAGGGGAAGGTATCAACTCAAAAATGACCTATCAAAAGCCTCCACCTTTGGGGGAGGTGGCGCGCCGAAGGCGCGACGGAGAGGGCTTTTTCTCTATAAGCTTTCGCCCTCTCAGTCAGCTTGCGCTGACAGCTCTCCCAAAGGGCGAGCCTTACAAAATCTTAACTTTTTATCGTCCAGCGGAGGGAAGCCTTATAAATTTCGTTATCCCCTTGATTTTCTTGGGCATTATGTTATAATAAAAATAAAAACACGTTAAAGAGGACGTATTATGAAGAAAAATATGCTGAAAAAATGGTTTATCATTGGGTTTACCGCGCTTTTTCTTTCCCTTTCCGCCATCGGTCTGACCGCCTGCACAGACGACGAGGAAACAGAAAGCTCTACGGATACGACGATTTTCCCAGAGGTAGAATTGCCTTGGGATGAGTTTTGATAGCAAATACATCATTACTATCAAGTCATCATTTTCATGAAATATCTTGATTTTTTTCAACTTTATGTTATAATAAAAATAACAAAAATTTATTTTGAAAAGGACATTATATTTCAAACATGAAAAGCTCTCTCAAAAAACTACTGATTTTATGCTTGATTGTATCTCTTGTTGCGACGTTGACCTTTTTCTTGACCGCTTGCGACAGCAATCAACCCGCATCTGAAACCACACTTGACCCCAACAAGCCGATCGGCACTTTGGAAACAACAAGTGATTCTGTTTCGGAAACCACGACCGTCATCGAAACGACGACCGCGACACAAGGTTCTACCTATCCCCCGGCAACCGTGCCGAACATCACAACCAACCAAACCTACGCTTCGGTTACAACGGCAGGAACCACAACCGAAACCACCCCTGCGCCCACAACGACCAAGTATTACCCCGTTTACACAACACGTTATCCGCTTTACCCTGTCTTTACGACGACAAGAGCAACAACGATTGCAACGACCACCGTGGTAACGACAACGGAAACCACCACAGAGGAAACAACGACAGCAGAAACCACCACGAAAAACGAAATCGATCTTCCGTGGGATGAATTTTAAGCAAAAAACGCCGAAGAACCGCAGCAAACAGCCGTGGTTCTTCCTTTTTTATATAATATATACAAAATCAGTGTATTCTTACCATCCATTTTTTACAACTTATTTTTCTAAAACATCTTGATTTTTTTGACATTTATGATATAATAAAAATGTAATATGATTGAATAATAAATGTTTGAAAGGAAGTATATCCCATGAACAATAGAGAAATTTTTGAAGTAGTTGAAATCGAAGTTATCGCTTTCGATGCAGAAGATATTATTAGAACAAGCATTGGCACTGGCATTGGTTCTGATACGCCTGGTAACTTTGGCACAAACCAAGCTAGCGAAGAATGGTCTTTGGAAGCTCTTCTTAACCGCTAAAACAAATCAAAACAACACAAATGCTCTCCTGCAAAGGAGAGCATTTGTTGTATTGAGTAATAAAATATCCCCGTGGGTAAAACCCACGGGGATATTTATTCAAATATTTGCGTTTAGGAGTTGGACTCTGTATAGGGATAAGGTCTCGCATACCATGCACTTTCATATTCAACGATTTCAAAATCAAAGAAAATACGAATCAAAGGATTGAAAATCGAGAGAAGTCGTGCCAAAGAATCAGAGATATTCAATTTAACATAGCCTCTGGGAATGCCAGACGCACCTGTTTGATTATCAGATTCATTCTCGATCTTATCCCAAACATCTGCATCAAAGATGTTGTCAGTATCCAAAATGATGCCACCTGTTGTGCCATCGCCAACGGAAGTGTCAATGCCTTGATACGACTTCGCAGCATAGTAATAGTCCCAAAGAGCTTTAATGGCTGGTTCACGTCTATCCTCGCATTCCAACAAACTTGCCACAAAATGTTCCATATTGTACGTAACAGAAGTAAAATCTTCGCTGTTTTTAGGATTATATACCTTGAAAACATATTTTTGTTCATATTCTGTTACCGACATAGGATCCGATACAGCCATGAAATAATTTCCGGAAGTACCATAGGGTTCTTTCTTCAAATCGGCAATCGTATACTTTTTAGGATTCGCAAGATCAGCAGATTTCATAATTTCAACAACCACCAAGTCATCGGCATAGTTGTCAATCTTATCAATATACAAAATCAATCCCAGCGCATTTGCGCTACCAAATCTAACCAACGTGTTACTTGCATAGATAGTGTCTACTTTTTTATCAAAATTCGTAGTAATATTTGAGTTGGGTTTAGTGTTCTCCTGATTCCAAAAGCTTGTCGGTGCAAAGCCCTTTTCTGTCAAAACCGCATTTACAAGTTTAAGATTAGAAATATCCTCACTAAATTCTTTTTGTCTATAAATCTGATACTGCGCGCCATATTCAAGAACATTACAAATAAGCGTTACAAATTTATTGTAAGCATCGTCACTGGTAAAGCCCAATTCTTCCTTTGTTCTGTTCAACTGACGTGTGCAGTAATCCAAAACGCTATAATCACGTTTTTCATAAACTTTAATCGGGGTAACACCTTCAGTATTCCACTTTTTTTCGGTTTCATTCCATTCAGGAAGGGCGTATTCTGCCGTGAAAATTACTTCAAAGTTATCACCAAGATAATGAGGCTCAATACCTGTAAGTGTAAATTCGTAATAAACCTCTTTTGTTTCGTTGTTAGTTTGGAAGCCAGTCATTGTGTATTTATCCTCACCCAACGGGTCAGGGTTGCCCTCTTGATAAACTACCACCGATCTCTCTCTAATAATATCTTGAGACAATCCACTCGGAACATCGACTGTAAATTTAAGATTAAAGTTTTGATTCAAAAGGAGCTGAGCTTTCTTAATGGTCTTTGCTGCGAGCGAAGTGCTTTCTGTAAACTCGGGACCATTGTCACCTGCCATCCAATAGGTAGGTGTTGCCCAATTTTCCGTGCTAAAACCATGTGTCGCCAAGTGGTGATAACCTGCGCCGGTATCATGGTCATCGTTCTCCAAATATACAAGGTTCAGCAAATAAGCAGCCGCTTCGGATTTCAAAGCAAGTACTTTAAGACCGGAAACATGGTAGACCTTCTCGGAAGTAGACTTGCTACCAATACCGTTACCGATGACGGTATCTTTATATTCCGTTTTATAATATCCATTCTTGCCCATTTTGCCATCTGCCTGTTCGACCTGCTCCGCATACATATTCGGATAATAGAAGCAGTCTCTTACTTCGCCAGCATTAAGACCAACGAGGTTACCGTTATTGTCTGTATTCTTCTCAGGAATCAGAACAGGACCGTTACTATAAGAGTTGAACACCTTACCTCTTGTCGCGTTATAACCAACAAGACCGCCGACCTTATCTGTGCCGTTTACAGTACCATGGTTATACGCCATAAAGAGTTCAAGAGCAGTAACAGTGGTTCCATCTGCATCCTTTGCAGGGTTATTTTCAGTTTCGCCAAGATAGCCCACGATACCGCCGACGTATTCTTTACCTGTAACGGTTGCGGAACCTGCGTTTACAACCTCACGGAGATAAGAGCGAATCTGATCAAGTTGACCAACGATACCGCCAACATAGGTTGTGTTTTCAAGACCAACAACACCATAGTTTGTGCAACCATAAATAACGGTGCTGACTGCACGACCTACGATACCGCCGACATAGGTTGTACCTTCAACATAACCTGTATGGACTATTTTTTCTTCATCCGCCTGAGCTTCCGCTTCTGAGTCTATAATAACTTCAGTATCTGCGTGCATATTGAAGGAATCTCGAATCAAAGCATGATATGTGTAACCAACAATACCGCCAACATTGGTTTCGCCGTATACATAACCGCGGTTTACACATTCATAAATGTGGTCCTGGTTGCTAGCATCGTCAAGATCGGGAGCCTCATGATCAACATCAAACGAGCCGACAACACCGCCGACATTTTTTGTACCAATGACAACGGAGCCTGTGCCGTTTACGCAACCGATGATGTTAGAGCTATGATTGGAATTACCTACAAGCGCGCCAACATTATTTTTGCCACGAATGTACGAATCTTGGATTCTTACGCCTGCAATTTTAGCACCATCAATATAACCAAAAAGACCTACGTTATCCGATACATCATCCGGGTTAATATAAAGACCCGAAATGGTGTAAACACCCGTAATGTTACCGTTGTCATCGTACTTAAAAGCGTTGAAAACGCCTGTGAACGGTTTAGATTCGCTATCTGTTTCAGCTTTTGTACCAATAGGAGTCCAGGGGATGATCGCTTTTTCAAAGTCAGCTTCAGTAGGCTTTCTACCTTGAGAATCAGAATCACCATTTACATTACCATCAACATCAATATTAACAATCTTTGTCTGGCCTCTATTCTTATATGCAATCTTAACATCGCCCGAGCCTTCTGTGGATTGGAAAGTAAAGCCCTCGTTCAAATTGATATCCTTTTTCAAAAGAACCTTAGCGTCGAGCGCCGTTCCTTGTTGTACATCAGACACAAATTTTTTCCAAGCGTCATCAGTATCAATCACATAATTGTAATAATTCTCCCCGACCTTAGTAGGATTCAAGGACTCCAAAAGATCAAGCCCCGGGAGGTTTGTTTCTGTTGTTGTGTTTTCTTCTGTTTCTGTTGTAGTTTCCTCTGTCGTATCTGCCGCCAAAACGGGAAGCGACATGGTAAAGAGCAGTACGCTCAATACAAGACAAAGTAAGCGTTTCAATGATTTCTTCATAAGTTTCATCTCCTTTTCATTATATATCATTTTGAAAGCTCTTTTGCATCATCGCCATCGTCGACTTATACCAAATTCAGTCAAACGTGCTTGATGCTTTTCTAAGTTTATTATATCATAATCATTCCTATTTTGTCAATCTGTTTTTTGACATTTTCTTCGTTCATTTCAATAAAATAACATTTTTGTAAGAACGCATAAAAAAATATATTTCTGATATACAAATCATGATAGTTTTTTGTGAAAACTGCTTGATTTTTTATAATCCTATGCTATAATATACACAGAAACATATCATGTTTTCAGAAAGGAATCCTCCCCCAATGAATCAGAAAAACACATTTGAAAATACCTTGATTGAAATCATACATTTTGAAGAAATTGACACGATTTGCACAAGCAACATCGTACTTCCTCCCGACGAGTTCAGCTTGCGCCGTCCGTCTCTCGATTTCCTCAGCGCTCTCGAAAATGCAGAAAACGAATAAAGCCTATCCCTGCCCCAAAAAGGCAGGGATAACTTGAATATACACGAAGTGAGGTGAAACCCCATGTATCGCAACACCTATCGATTTGCAGAAATTCCGTTTGAAGCTGTCTACGAATCCGAATATATCACAAGACAGTGTGCGGAATATTTGACCGACGAAGAACCGCAATTTTTCATCACGCTCACCAAAGAGGACGTGGAAAAAGAGCATAGCTTTTTGGAAATGCAAAAATTTCCCTACGGCTATTTGGAATCCCTTGCCCTTTACCGCAAATTTTGCGAAAAGGTCGCATCACAAAAAATTATTTTATTTCATAGTTCCGCGATCGAAGTAGACGGAAAAGCGTATCTTTTCACAGCGCCCTCGGGAACGGGAAAAAGCACGCATACGCGCCTTTGGCGTGAAATGCTCGGAGAAAAAGCCATCATGGTCAATGACGATAAACCGCTTTTGAAGATCGAAAACGGAAAAGTCACGGTTTTCGGTACACCTTACGACGGCAAAGAACATCTCAGCACCAATAAATCCGCACCCGTGGCAGGGATCTGCTTCCTTTCGCAGGCAAAGGAAAATAAGATCGAGCGTATTCCCATGAAAAACGCTCTGCCAAAGCTCCTTTCTCAGACCTACCGCCCCTATGACAACGCCACGTTCAAGGATATTTTAAGTCTTGTCGTTTCCCTCTCGGCAGCCGTCCCTGTTTGGCATTTGGCTTGTAACATTTCCGAAGAAGCGGCAAAATTATCTTACGAAACCATGAAAGAAGGAACAACATGAAGCTCAAAGACGTCATCATCACCGAAGCCAACGGCGATTATATCGCCGTCACCGCGGACGGCACGTTCAACGGCATGATCCGCATGAATCGCACCGCCGCTTTTATTGCAGAAGAACTCAAGGAAGAAAAAACGCTCGAACAGCTCATCTCCGCCGTTTGCAAAAAATACGACGTTGCCGAGGAGATCGCAAAGCAGAACATTTTGAACGTCATCAAGCAGTTTGACAGCGTGGGATTGATCGAAAAATGAATGAAAAGCTGACCATCGAGCAAACGCTCGACAAATACGGATTCATCATTCATAAGGTACAGGGAACCAGTATGCTCCCTCTTTTGAATGAAGATACCGATCTTGTCCGTCTTGTCCCCGTCAAGGGCAAGCTCAAAAAATACGACCTGCCTCTTTACCGCTCCCCGCAGGGTACGCATTATATCCTGCATCGCATCTTAGAGGTCAAAAAAAATTATTATCTCATTTGCGGAGATAATAATACGTTTTATGAAAAAGTTCCTTTTGACCGCGTCGTCGCCGTCGCAGAGGGCTTTTATAAGGACGGCAAATACGTCACCTGCGATGACCCCGAATATTTGAAATATGTGGAAAAGCGTTGCGAAGGCTCCGTCAAAAACCGCGAGGTATACAAAAAGCCCATTCGCATTTCCGCAGAGCAACGCTTGCTCCTTGATATGCTCCGCCATGCCGTTTTGGATATTCCCTATACGTCCAAGCCCGAAAATATCAACTGGAAGCTCTTTTTCGTGCTCGCGCAAAAGCAAGAGATCGCCGCGATGCTGTATCCTTACGTCAAAAACACCGATTGCCCGAAAGAGCTTCTGATTCGTTGGAAGCAAGTCGCGGATATGGCGCTCAGAAAAGAGATCCTTTTCGACGCCGAACGCAAAGCGATCTTCGCGGAATTTGAAAAAGAGAAAATCAAATATCTCCCTCTCAAGGGGATCATCATCAAGGAATTTTATCCGCATAAGGGAATGAGGCAGTTCACCGATAATGACATTCTGTTCGATACTGACCGCAGAAACGATTTGATTGCCATTATGAAAGCGCGAAATTATGAATTTGAATCCGGCGCGACGCACGATGTTTTTACCAAAAAGCCCGTCTATGAATTTGAATTTCATAAAATGCTTTTCGTTCGAGATAACCCTCTATATAAGCATTTTTCCGATGTTTGGGAAAACGCGACACAAGAAAGCGAAACTTCTTTTGCATATCATATGAAGCATGAGGATTTTTATTGCTACACCATCGCCCACGCATACAAGCATTTTTCAAACGGCGGTATTGGCGCAAGATTCCTTGCGGATCTCTTTTTGATGCATCGCGCATGGAAAGATTCCCTTGACTTGGATGCCATCCAAAAAAAGCTCACGAAGGCAAAATTGATCGATTTTTATAACATGGCAGCAAACTGCGCCGTAGGCGTTTTTGACGGAAATGATGTCACAGTTTCCGACGATATGATTGCACAATTCCTGTTCGGCGGCATGTTCGGCTCAATGGAACGCAATATTGCCAAAAAAGTAGCAGAAAAAGGTCGTCTTGGATATCTTCGCAGAAGAATCTTCATCCCCTATGACCAAATGCGCTCCATATATCCCATTTTGTATAAGCTCCCTATTTTGCTTCCTTTCTGTTGGCTTGCCAAGGTCTTTGGGGTATTGTTTACCAAGGAAAAACTTGCATATTTCTTGACAGAGCTAAAACTTCTTTTCCGAAAAAACATCGTTGACGACGATTGACCCATAACCCAAAAAACCGTAGCCTTTCGGCTACGGTTTTTCATTTCATAAATTCAAATCAGAAGTTGTTTTTCTGCTTGCCTCTGATCATAAAGAAGTAGATCGCTGCACCGGCAACCGCGAGGGTCACGATGGTAACGATGATCGGAACAACCAAATTGGGGCTGCTTTCTTCGCCTCTGACAACGAAGATGGTATCTGCGCCAACGAGTTCAGAACCGGGGATGATCACTTCATTGTCATCTCTTTCAAATTCGTTGACGGGCCAAAAAGCGTTGTCACGAAGAACGAGGAAGGAGATCTCATAATCTTCGAGAGTCGCATCGGTCTTGAGAACGAGATTCATGGAATCGTTCATCGGGACCTTAGTGCCATCGGAAAGAACCTTGAAGGTATAAGCCTTGTAGAAGTTCTGATGTTCTCTGTAATATGCTTCTGTCTGCATATCCGGAACGCCGATCTCAAATGCGTAATTCTTGCTTGCTTCCGTACCGGTAACGACGAGCGCGCCGCCAACGGAAGAGTATGTCTTTTCAATGCCGTCCTTTACGGTCTTGGTGGATTCCTTGTAGCCGCAAACGCCGCAGGTCTTGGTCGTAACCTTGCCTTCGGTGATGGCTTCACCCATCACGTGACCTGTGCAAGCGTCCTTTTCGGTTTCAACGGTATTGCAGAGCGCGCAGGTGCGTGTCTTTTCGCCGTCAGTCACACAAGTTTTGGAAACAACGGTCTGCCATTCGGAGAACTGGTGGTTATTTGCGATAGGAGCGATCGCTCTGGTCTCAACAGCAGCGCACTTTACGCAAGTGTGTGCTTCCACACCGCTTGCAACGCAGGTCGCGGGCGTTGTGGTGATCCATTCGCCATAGGTATGTGCTACGAGCGGAATGGTCTGTGTTTCAGTCTTTTTACAGAGAGCACAGGTACGGACTTCAGTACCGAGAGATGTGCAGGAAGCGGGAACGGTGGTGATCCAACCGCCGTAGCTATGACCTGTACCGTTTACGGTTCTGGTCTCTCTTACCTTACATCTGACACATTCACGAGCTTCCACACCGTCGCTGATGCAAGTCGCGGGGGTAACGGTCGTCCATTCGCCGTAGCTATGACCGAGCGCGGGCATCACTTCGGGAATGATCTGCTTACAAACGGTACAAGTGCTTGTCTTCATGCCGCTCGTTGTGCAGGTGGGATTGTTGGTGATGGTGGAAGAAGTGAGGGTATGATCTGCAAGAGGAAGTTCTCTTTCTTCGATCTGCTTACAGGTAGGGCACTGATAACGTGCGGTACCCTTGGTGGTACAAGTGGAAGCCTTCAAAACGGAAAGCATGGTGTATGCGTTCGCGTCGTGAGGACACTGGTTGGTTGCGACCTCGCGGGTGTTGCAGACCTTACAGATGTAGTAATATACGCCGTTTTCAAGGATTCTTTCGCCAAAGGTATGGTCAAGCTTCGGGATAGAACCGCTGATAAGGGATTCGCAATCCTTGCACTTGAAGCAGCCGCTTCCGTAAGAATAACAGGTAGGCGCCACGTAAGGATAGAGATTCTGATTGAAGGGCTTAGAGTAATCGAGGTCGTGCTGTGTGGGAAGGATCGGTTCGGTGTCGAGAACGTAGTTACAAACTGTGCAGTAACGTTCCTTAACGCCGGAGGTCAAGCAAGTTGCTTCCTTAGCAACGCGGTAGCTTGTGTTCGCGTGGTTACAGATATAGATGCTGTATGTCGAATAGCTGGGGTCAAAGCCTACGGAAGAGTTCTGGTCGGTAACGACGGTACCGCTCACGTAGACCTGTGCCTGACGGAGCCAAGAGTATGCGTATGCGGATTTGGTATCCACGGGATAACGGATCTCAACGTAAGCATACTGAGAGAAGGTCGCGTCGCCTGTGGTCTGAATGGTGAACTGCACCTCGGAGGTTGCCGTGGTGCTGGGGGTCGAGCTGGAAGTGCTTACGGTAGAGCAAGTAACGGCGAGCTGACCGAAAACGCTGCCGCCGACAACGGTAGGCTTACCGAGCGCGAGTGTATAAGGAGCCGTTACCTTCAAAACGCCGTATTTACCCTTTGCGACCGATTCGGAATCGATAACGAGGGTGAGGGTCAGGGTTCCTGTCAATTCATTGAAGGTATAGCTTGTCTGCTTTTGATTGATGTAAAGATATTCGGGAATGATAGGTTCGTCGTCTTCGTCCACAGCGTGAACAACGTGGTTATGCGCATCGGAGATATCAGCAAAGCCGTATGTACCGAAGCACGCAACGCAAAGCGCAAACGCCATCAAAAACGCCACAAATTTTTTCATAAATTCCTCCGTTTTCATATTGATGCGGAAATACCGCACATTTTTTGGGGAGCTGTTTCGCCTGCCGAAAGTATTACCTCACGGAAAACGCCTATGCACCGGTCTCCCGTTTTCCGGAAGCGAAGGCAAGCTTTCAGCGTCAAAAGCAGAGCAAGGACGAAAGCCATTGCAAATGCCTTTGGCAAAAACTTTCATTTGAAAAGCAAAAAGTTCCGAATCATCTCATATTCGGAAAACAGTCCACTTCATATTATACCTTTTTTCGCCTGTTTGTCAAGGCGTTTCACACATCTTTTTCTCAGAAGATGCAAAATCCCGCCAAGATTTATGAATATTTCTCAGAAATATACACAAAAGTGTATTGTTTCCATTTTGCTTTTCTCGTCATACTGAATCAAAAATCTCCCCACAGCCGAGGATTCTTAATTTTTGATTAAATTCGATATTCTTCAAAAAATCCGATTTTTTCTCTTGCATTGTGTGTATTTTTGTGTTATGATAGTAAATTATATGAAACTCAAATTTACAGTTCAGTAAAAATAGACAACAAATAAGAAAGGAAACGTCATGAACGGAAGACAAAACCCCAATCAGAATCCCGCGCCCCGTCAGAACCAAAGACCGCCGCAAAGAAAAAAGAAAAAATACTATTTCAGACCCAATAAAGAGGGTATGCAGGCGCTCCTTATCCTCGTTTTGATCGCCGCGCTCATCATCACCCTGCTCGTGCTGACCATCAAGGGCATCGCAAGCGCCATCGGCGGACCCGAAGAAACCACAACGGCAGAAACCACCACCGCCGAAACCACAACGGAAGCCCCCGTCGTCGTAACATGGCACGATGACTATGTGAAGCAGGCTGTTCCCTCGACCGACGTTGCCGTGGGCGACCTCATTCTCGTCAACTTTGAACACAAATACGAGCTTACGGATACCATCACAAAACAACTCAGCGCACTTTCCAATAGCGAAGGATATAGCAAATATTTCGTTCTTGGTAAACAGGGTTATGACACAAAGGTGCGTCGTAATATTCTGCCCCATCTCTGTGAAATGCTCTCCGACCTTGTAGATGCCAGCCCTGTACTTGGTACCACCACAGAACATGACCGTGTGGTTATTAACAGCGGATACCGCTCCACCGAATACCAGCAGGGTCTTTACGAAAAGCAAGCCGTAGAAAACTATGTTGCTATTCCCGGGCATAGCGAGCATCACACAGGCTACGCCGTTGACCTCAATGTATTCACAGCAAAAGGAGATACCGATGTTTTTCGCGACGACGACCAGGCATGGCTCGAAGCAAACTGCGCGGATTACGGCTTTATCGTCCGTTATGACGGCGCAAAATTCGAGCTCACGGGCATTCTTGACGAAACGTGGCATTTCCGCTACGTCGGCAAGCCCCACGCGCAGTACATGAGCGAAAACGGTCTTTGCCTCGAAGAATATCTCTCCCTTCTCCGCACCACCTACAATTTCGATACCTGCGATGCTCCTCTTACATACATCACGGGCGAGGGCGAAGAAGCGACCACCTATGAGATCTACTATTACCCCGCATCTGCCGACGTCAATACCGATATTTTCGTGCCCAAGGCAGGAACGTATTCCGATATCAGCATTTCGGGCGATAACATGAACGGCTTTATCGTAACGGTTACGAAATAAGCGGTCAACCACTCAAATATCCAAACATATTCCGCCTATGCCCGTTTTCGGCACGGGCGGAATTTTCTTTTTCGGAAAGGAGAAAGCCATGAGCGCCGAAAACATTTTCCATCGTTTCTCCCCTCTCGTGCAGGATTTCATCTATGCAGGCGGATGGGAAACGCTTCGCCCCATTCAGATCGCCGCCGCCGAGGTCATCTTCGATACCCAAGACAACCTTATTTTGTCCTCCGACACTGCGTCGGGCAAAACGGAAGCCTCCTTCTTCCCCATCATCACGGAGATCGAAGGCTCGATGGCGGAATCGGTCGAGGTGCTTTACATCGCGCCGCTGAAAAGCCTGATCAACGACCAGTTTGAACGCATCGATATGCTTCTCCGTGATAGCGGTATCCCCGTTTTTCATTGGCATGGCGACGTCGCGTCCTCACATAAAAATAAGCTCTTGAAACGCCCCGCGGGGGTACTCCAAATCACGCCCGAGTCGCTGGAAAGTATGCTGATGAACCGCCACAGCGATATATTTCGGCTCTTTGGCGGACTTCGCTACGTCATCATCGATGAAATTCACACCTTGATGGGGGTAGACCGTGGCAATCAGATCCTCTGTCAGCTTGACCGCATCGCGGAGCTGATCGGCTATCATCCACGCCGCATCGGGCTTTCCGCCACGATCGGCGACCTTGAAAAAGCGAGAGAGTGGCTCACGGGAAACAGCGGAAGATACACGCAGATTCCCATGGTAAGCTCACAAAAAAGCCGTATGCGCCTCGCCCTCGAACATTTTTACATTCAAGACACCACGACCGACCGCGAGCTGAATACAGCAGAGCATCCCGAAAGCGCCGTCATGCTCGACGCAGGCTATGAGTACGTTTACGACTGTGTAAAAGATAAAAAAAGTATCGTTTTTTCCAATTCGCGCGAGGAAACGGAATATGTCACCGCCACCCTGCGCCAGATCGCGGGAAACCGCGAGGACGAGGACGTTTTTTATATCCATCACGGCAATCTTTCCGCCGCCATCCGCGAGGAAGCGGAAGCCAAGCTCAAAGAAGCGCAAAAGTGCGTTGCCTGCGCCACGGTGACGCTCGAGCTCGGCATCGACATCGGCAAGATCGAGCGCATCATGAACATCGGCGCGCCCAATACCGTCGCAAGCTTTCTCCAAAGACTCGGCAGAAGCGGACGAAAAACGGGGATCCCCGAAATGTTCATGGTCTTCCGAGAGGAAAAGCCTCTCCCCGACACGCCCCTGCCCCAGCTGATCCCGTGGGAACTCATTCGAGGTATCGCGGTGGTTCAGCTTTATATCGAAGAAAAATTCATCGAACCGCCGTCCATCAAAAAGATGCCCCTTTCGCTGATGTTCCAGCAAACGCTCAGCATCCTTGCCTCCTCCGGTGAAAATACGGCGAAACGCCTGGCAAGCAAGGTCCTGACCCTTTCGCCCTTTCAACACGTTGAAAAAGAAGTGTACCGCTCCTTGCTCGTTTCGATGATCAAAAACGATTACATCGAAATGACGGAAAACGGCGGTCTGATTTTGGGGCTGAAAGGCGAAAAGCTGACGAAAAGCTTCAAATTTTACGCGGTTTTCAAGGATAGCGAGGACTATTCCGTGAAACACGAAAGCGAAGAGATCGGCACGATCTCCTCTCCCCCGCCCGTCGGCGACCGCTTCGCGCTTGCAGGCAGAGTTTGGGAGGTGGAGGAGCTTGATCTTTCGAGAAAGCTCATTTACGTGCATCCCGTTCCCGGTAAAATGCAAGTCGCATGGCCGGGTGAATACGGCGAAATTCACACCAAGATTCTCGAAATGATGCAAAAGATTCTCTCCTCCGACGTGGAATATCCCTATCTCAAATCGAACGCCAAGGAACGCCTTGCGGCGGCGCGCCGTGTCTTCAAAAACGCCAACATGGATCAAACGATGCTGGTTTCTCTCGGCGGAAACACACGCTGTCTGCTCCCTTGGCTGGGTACGCGCTCGTTCCGCACGCTCCGCAAATATTTGCAGAAAAATGCCGCCTATTTCGGCATTTACGGGCTTGAATTTGACGGCTCGTACTATATGACCTTCAAATGCGACAAGGACCCCGACGAGCTTTTGGAGATCATCAAGCACAAGATCACACACGATACCATCATTCCCATCGACCTTGTCGGCAAGGGCGAATGTCCTATTTTTGAAAAATATGATCCCTGTATCCCGCCCGAGCTTCTCCGCGAGGCGTACGCCACGGATAAGCTCCGCACCGATGAAATGAAGCTTCGCTTCAAGGTGTAATCATTCCTTTGTCAGGCTCTCCCCACGTGAGAGCCTTTTTCGGCACAATAGAAAATTTCACCAAAAAACACCTTGACAAACTCCCCTTTTTATGTCATACTATCTATGCAGGGGACGACACCCATCACAAAAAACAGCGCAAAACGGTCGGCATACCATAGCTGACTTAAAATCGAATAAAGGGGGATGACACCCATTGGAAAAAACGGTACAAGTTGTCGATGAAGTCGGCAATCGGTATGAAGCGACCTTCCCGAAGCGAGCAAAAGGGCTCGTCAAAAACGGCAGGGCGCGCTTCATAGATGAAAACACGATCTGTCTTGCACGTCCGCCGAAAAACATACTAAATTCGGAGGATATGAATATGACAAATACTAACACTGAAAATAAAGCAATCGAAATCAAAACCGAAGCAACTGAAAGCAAATACACCCTCGCATACGCGCTCGAACAAATCGAAAAGATCACAAACTCCACAGAGACAATTTCGCAAGCGCTTACGACCATTGCCAATATGCGATCCGAAGGAACGCCTTGCGGAGGCAGTGCGGATGAAATGGCAAAAGCCGCGGCAGACGTGATCCGTTGCAGAGAGACCACCAATCAAAAGCTCATTGAGTTTTATTCCAAAATGGTAGATGACTTGAAGCCGAGAAGCGAAACCGAAAAGGCTTCCCGCGATGAGTTCATGGGTTGGGTGAGAGATTGCATCGGCTCGGCAGAAGCCGGCATGGAACTCCCCGATTTCGCAAAGCTTTGGAAATCGATCAACAGTTAAACACGAACCGCCCCGAAATCGGGGCGGTTTTTATATGGCAAGCAAAAAAGATAGGCAGGAAGCCTATCCTTTTGATATATGGGGATTACCCACTTTATTTTTTCTTATTGGTTGCTTTACCGAGGAGCCAAACGGCACCGATGATAACGCCTGTTACAAGAAAGATACTCAAATAAGCCAAAACGGACTTGAGAAGTACTTCGGAAAACGGCATTTCGGTAACAACATCAGCAGCTGCTGCGAGAATCTTAGGCATAATATCCTCCTGAAATATAGAATGTTACGGGTATCATCAACCGAAGAACGTAAGGATAAGACCACCCGCAATAACGGATGCGATCTGACCCGAAACGTTGACACCGATGGAATGCATGAGAAGGAAGTTCTGGTCATCTTCCTGAAGACCCATCTTATGAACGACACGCGCAGACATCGGGAATGCGGAGATACCTGCCGCACCGATCATGGGGTTGATCTTGGACTTGGAGAAGAGATTGAGGAACTTCGCAAACATAACGCCGCCGAAGGTATCGAAAATGAAGCCGAAAAGACCGAGAGCGAGGATCATCAAAGTTTCGAGAACGAGGAACTTTTCTGCCTGCATCTGGAGTGCAACGGAGATACCGAGGAAGATGGTAACGAGGTTTGCGAGAACCTTCTGTGCAGTTTCGGAAAGGCTATCCAAAACGCCGCATTCACGGATCAGGTTACCGAACATAAGGAAGAAGACGAGAGATGCGCTGAGAGGCGCGACCATTGCCGCGATCATGGTGATGACGATCGGGAAAAGGATTCTCGTAGTCTTGGAAACCTCGCCCGGCTTATAGGGCATACGGATAAGACGTTCTTTCTTGGTGGTAAGGAGCTTGATAACGGGGGGCTGAATGATCGGCACGAGCGCCATATACGAGTACGCCGCAACGATGATCGCACCGCCGTATTGAGATTGGAGCGTATTGGCAACGAAGATTGCAGTCGGACCGTCAGCCGCCGCGATAACGCCGATAGATGCCGCATCGTTGACAGGAAAACCGAATACACCGTTTGCAAGAACGAGTGTGAAGAAGATACCAAACTGCGCCGCCGCACCGAAAAGAAGCAGCTTCGGATTGGAAAGCAGAGGACCGAAGTCGATCATGGCACCGATACCAATGAAGAGGAGAAGTGGGAAAAGCTCGTTGGCGATACCCGCATTGAAGAGGGTTGTCAACGGACCATGTTCCGTAATCGCATCGACCATCGGGATATTGACAAGGATCGTACCAAAGCCCATCGGAAGCAGGAGCGTCGGTTCCATCTCTTTCTTAATGGCAAGATAGATGAGGATACCGCCGATACACCACATCAAAACTTGTCCGAGAGTCAGTTGTGTAAAGCTGCCGAGCAGAGCGCTTACACTTTCGCGTAAAATGTCAAGCATCTTGATAAACACCTTTCTGATGAAAAATTTTATATAAGAATATTTTACCACATTGTGAACAAGAAATCAACAATTTATGAAAAATAATTCATCGGATTTTCAAAGGCTTGACAAGAGGTCAGATATGTGTTACAATAAAATAAAGTTTTTTACTTTTTTGAAATTTTTTCTGAAAATCGGTCACAAAATGGACACCAAAAGCGATATATAAACAGAGGGCAAAAAATATAAAATAAAGGAGAACACGTATGAAAAAAACACTACTGAAATTTCTATGCCTCACGCTTTCCGCGATATTGCTGATTTCTTGCGGAAATCCCGCCGAAAGCTCCACGACCGAAACCACGACCACGCCAATAACTCCGACACAAAGTCTTTTCACCTCTCCCGAAGATGAAGAAAGAACCACAAAGACCTTTACCGTAAAAAACGAAGACGATATTGAAATGCGTGTGCTTTTTTATGGATACAAAAGTGAAACGCTCGGCATGGATTTTTACGTCAAGAACGGCGAAGCCATCGAAACGGAAATCCAGATCATCAATCGTTCCCAAAATACGATCTATCGATATAGCTCATATGCTTGCGGAGGAACCGTTCTCGGTGATGAAGAATGTGGTTGCGAATTTCGTTTCCAACTCCAAGACGATGCGGGAAATCTGCTTGTGCAAGATTCCAGTTATTGCAACAGTATGCTGCAAGCACCAACCGTACTTTCCGTTCCCTCTGCGAATTCCTATCGCGCAAGCTCTTTTGTGCAAGACAACATCTACTTGATCGCAGGTATCATGACCTTTGAGGAAGAAGAAATCGATATTCCCGTCAGAAATCCGCTCCAACAGCAGGAGGGTGTCGGCTTCCATCTGTACGGCAACCGTTTTTATACCGATTACATAAACACGTTCTCGGGCACGATCGCCTTTGACTATTCCTATACGGGCGATTTTCCGAATGACCGCACCATAGAATGCCCTGTTTCTCTTGACGTGGTTTACACCGCTGAGCCCTCCACGACCGAAAGCACGACCGTTTCTACAACAGAAACAACAGAACCCACACAAACTACCGCTTCGGAAACCACGACCGAACCGATACAAACCACCGAAACCACGACAACGCCGACACTGCCTACGCCCGAGTATTTTGTTGCCCCCGCACCTGAAGTGAAAGCAACAAAAAGTTTCACCAAAACAAGCCCCGATGGCATCGAGCTGACCGTCACCATTCACGGATATCAATGTAATTTGAACTCGCTCGACGTATTTTATATAAAAAGCAATGAACCTGTCGATGTCGATCTCCAAGTAAAAAACAACTCCGATTCCACCATCTATCAGTTTTATCCATCAACGCCAACCGAATTTCCTGTCTTACAAAGTTACATTTTCAACCGAAGCTATCATGGTGAAGGTGCCCTTGCCTTTGCTCAGATGTTAGGATTTCAAGATGCTATCGCAATCGGTGAACTCGCTCCAGGACAGCTCAAGGTCAAATCACACACAATGATTTTATCCTCTGATACCGTTTTTTCCAGTTCGATGGACACATTTACAGGATCCATTCTATTTCAATACGGACTTTCTCCGAAAGCTAGCCAAGCCCGCACACACGATATCATCTTGGATTTCGGAGTAAATATTGCACACGTCCCCGAAACCAATTAACCGAAAAAGCGAGGCTCACGCCTCGCTTTTCTCATATTATTTTTGATAATATCCCGTGACCGCGCCGAAAAACGCATCGATATTTTCCCATTTTGCCATGGGCGGAATATCACAGCCAGAGGAGATCACGAAATTCGGATGCTCCTTGCATGTTTCAAGAAGTGCCTCCGTCGCCTTTGCGATCGATTCGGGCGTGCCGTTACGAAATTCGCCAACAGGGTCGATATTGCCCATCACGATCACGTCGGACGGCATTTTTTCAAGCATTTTTTTCATATCGACGGCATTGCCGAAGTGATACGCCGCCGCTCCCGAGGAAACGATACCCTCCGTAAGATTCAAGATCGCATCGCCGCAGTTATGGTAAACGACAAGAAATTCATCGGTCTGTACGGCATCGACGATCTTTTTCATATAGGGCGCGGCAAATTCCTCCATCAGAGAGGGCGAAAGAAGTCCCGCCAGCGGTTCTGCTACCATAACGCCTCCCGCTCCCGTTTTCTTATAAGCATTCATATAGTTAATAAGGAAAGAAGTCACCTTTTCCAGCACCGTATGCACCATATCGGGTTCTTCATAGCAAAGCACCATGATTTCCGAAACGTCAAGAAGTCTGCCCGCAAGGCTGTAAGGTCCGATAACGCCCGCAAAAACAGGTCTGTCCGTAATGAGCTTGCAAGCCTTTTCGATGGCTTCGATATAAAGCCCCGTGCGTCCTGCGCCGACCGCGGGAATTTCCAAATCCTCCGCGTCCTCCTCGCTTTCGATGATAGCGCCAACGACCGTCGGCACCTCGTGGTCACTCGTCTTGACCGCAGAGCCAAATGCTTCCGCCTCCACGGAAAGGTCCATCATGCTGACAGAAGCCGCGCTCGGTACGCGGTCCGCGATCATTTTCATGCCCTTTGCCTGCATATCGCTGTCGGAGATCAGCTCCTTGACCGTAATATCCATCAGCTGAACGGAGGGAAAGGAAAGAATCGGGATCGCTTTCTTTTCTTTCGCATTTTTCATATTTTCAAGCCATGCTTTCATATTCATAACGAAATACCATACCTTTCAATATATCGTTTTTTCACAGTATAGCAAAGACTTTTTCAAAATGCAAGCATACCCTATCGGATTTGCCCCATTTTACAAGGATTTCCCCATTTTTACAAAAGCAAGCACGATAAAAACGAAAGGATTCTCTCAAAAAAATATTGACACCTCCCTTTTTCTGTGTTACGATAAAAATAGTACTATTATAGTACTATTATATAATACGAAAGGATTTTTATCATGACCACAAGAAACGCATATCCCCGTCCCGAGCTTGTCCGTGAAAATTGGACAAATCTCTGCGGCGAGTGGGAATTTGAATTTGATTTCGGCAAAACGGGCAAGGCGCGTGACGTTCAGAACAAAGCAAAGCTCGAACGCACCATCAACGTACCTTTCTGCCCCGAAAGCAAGCTTTCCGGCATCGAATACAAGGATTTTATCAATGCTTGTTGGTATCGTAAGACCATCAACGTCGCACCGAAGGCAGGCGAACGTACCATTCTTAATTTTGAAGCGGCTTACTATGCCACAGAGGTCTTTGTAAACGGCAAAAATATCGGCAAGCATAACGGCGGTTATACGCCTTTTTCCTTTGATATCACCGATGCACTCGTTGCAGGCGAAAACAGCATCGCCGTTTACTGCGAAGGAGATGCACGCGACAAAAAGCAGCCCTCCGGCAAGCAGAGCGACCGTTACGCTTCTTACGGTTGCTATTACACACGCTCCACGGGTATCTATGCACCCGTATGGCTCGAACCCGTTCCCGCGACCTATCTTACCGCGATCAAGCTCGACCCCGACACGGATAACAGCCGTCTTTTCTGTGATCTTACCCTTTCCGCATACGGTGAAAAGACCGTTACCCTCACCGCAAAGCTCGATGGTAAGACCGTCGGCACGGCAAGCGCGAAGACTACCATGAAGACCGCGAAAGCCGTCCTCGACCTCGATACCCTTTCTCTTTGGAGCATCGAAACGCCTACGCTTTACGACCTTGAGATCAAGATCGAAAGTGCAAACGGCACCGATATCGTCAAATCCTACTTCGGTATGAGAAAGATCGAGCTTGACAAGATGTGTCTGCTCATCAACGGCAAGCGCGTTTTCCAGCGTCTTGTCCTTGACCAGGGCTATTATCCCGAGGGCGTTTATACCGCTCCCGATGACGATGCTTTCGCAAAGGATATCAAGCTCTCTCAGCGTATCGGCTTCAACGGCGCAAGACTTCACGAAAGAGTATTTGAACGCCGTTTCCTCTATGAAGCAGACAGACTCGGCTATCTCGTTTGGGGTGAATATCCCAACTGGGGCTTTGATTACACCACAAACGAAAATACCTATATCTATCTCAGAGAATGGACCGAATCCATGGCGCGTGATTATAACCATCCTGCCCTTATCGGTTGGTGTCCTTTCAATGAAACGTGGGATATCGACGGCAGAGAACAGGCAAACGAAATGCTCCGCACCATTTACGAGGAAACAAAGAGAATCGACCCTGTTCGTCCTTGCATCGATACCAGCGGTAACTATCACGTTGTAACGGATATTTACGATATCCACGACTACAACCAGAGCCCGGAAGCATTCCATAGACGCTACGACTCCATGACGGAAACCGAAGTTTTCGAGAATATGAACAAAGCGAAAAAGCGTCAGCAATACGAGGGTCAGCCTTATTTCATCAGCGAATACGGCGGCATCAAGTGGGCAAAAAATCAGGAAGCCGAAAACAACAAGCAGGTAAGCTGGGGATATGGCGATGCACCGCGTAGCATTGACGAATACGTAGAGCGTTTCGTTGGACTCACAGGCGTACTTATGGATACCGAAAAGATCTGCGGTCTTTGCTATACACAGCTTTATGACGTAGAGCAGGAGCAGAACGGCGTATATTATTACGACCGCACCCCCAAATTCACCGAAGAAACGATGGATAAGCTCGCGGCAGTGCTGAAGCGCAAGGCAGCGATTGAGAAATAATATTTTACGCAGACGGTGAAAGCCGTCTGCGTTCTTTGTTTTGTTTTAACATAAGTTCGACGAAAGTAGGGCGGGATGCCCACATCCCGCCGAAAATGTTTGGATTCTTATCCTTCGGCAGCCCATTGGCAAGCCGCCCTACACGATTTGATTTTTATAAGAACATCGAACTCACATTATTTTGCGGGCGTTCTCGCGCTCATTACAAAAAGCGCTTGCCGAACGGCGCTAAAGCGCCGTCAAACATGAATACAAGAAAAGTACCGAAAAACATTTATTCAACAAAAGCACCAAAAGAAAAAAAGCAAACTATACACCCTGCACAAAATTACACTTCTCCGACAAAAAATTCTTGACAAAGCACCCATGCTTGCGTATAATGGTTGGTATACCAAACGCAAATTGTATACAAGAATACAAATATAAGGAGAACCCCATGTTATATAAGAATCCTGCCAGCCATTTGCTGGAACAATCTCAATATAAATATTCGCTTCAAGACGTTGAAAAACCCAATCTGTATCGTGATATCTACTCTTACGATGAAATCCCGAAGATTGCGTTCAACCATCGTCACGTTCCGCTGAACACCCCCGAAAATATCTGGATCACCGACACCACGTTCCGCGACGGTCAGCAGTCCCGCGCACCCTACACCGCGCAGCAGATCGTAGATATCTACAAAATGCTCGCCCGTCTTGGCGGTCCGAACGGTCTTATCCGTCAGAGTGAATTTTTCGTTTATACGAAAAAGGACCGCAAGGCAGTTGAGGATTGCATGGCGCTCGGCTATCAATTTCCCGAGGTCACAACTTGGATCCGCGCAAAGAAAGAAGATTTCGCGCTCGTCAACGACCTCGGCATCAAGGAAACGGGTATCCTCGTTTCCTGCTCCGACTATCACATCTTCAAAAAGCTCGGCATGACCCGTTCGCAGGCGATGGAGCATTATCTCACCGTCGTCAAGCAGGCATTTTACGCAGGTATCCGTCCCCGTTGCCATCTGGAGGACATCACCCGCGCCGACTTCTACGGCTTCGTCGTTCCGTTCGTAAACGCGCTCACCGAGCTTTCTCAAGAAACCGGTATTCCCGTTCGTATCCGTATGTGTGATACGATGGGCTACGGCGTACCGCACGCAGGCGTTGCGATCCCGAGAAGCGTTCCCGGCATCGTATACGGCTTGCATCACTATTCCGACGTTACCTCCGAAATGCTCGAATGGCACGGACATAACGACTTTTACAGAGGCGTCGTCAACGCGACGACAGCATGGCTCTACGGCGCGTCCGCGGTCAACTGCTCGCTGCTCGGCATCGGTGAACGTACAGGCAACGTACCGCTTGAAGCGATGGTCATCGAATACGCATCCTTGCGCGGCGGCTTTGACGGCATGGACCCCACCGTCATCACCGAGATCGCAGAATATTTTGAAAAAGAACTCCATTATACCATTCCGCCCATGACTCCCTTCGTCGGCGCAAACTTCAACGTAACGCGCGCAGGCATCCATGCCGACGGCATGATGAAGGACGCAGAGATCTACAACATTTTCGACACCGAAAAGATCTTGAACCGTCCCGCGGCAGTTTCCATCTCCAATACCTCCGGTCTTGCGGGTATTGCTTACTGGGTCAATAACTATTACCGTCTTTCTCCCGAGGAGATGATCGGCAAGCAGGACGCGCTCGTTTCCGCCATGAAGGCAGAGATCGACGAGCAGTACGCCGACGGCAGAACCACCATCATGTGTGACGAGGAGCTTGTCGGTATCGTAGAAAAGCTCGCGCCCAACCGTTTTCATAAGAAATAAGAAACGGAGAACACATTCATGATCAGCAAAGGAACCGCTTCTTTGGAAGCCAAAGTATACAGCGAATTACAGGACGCTATCCTGATGGGCAGGTTCAAAAAAGGCGAAGCTCTCACCGAGCTTGCTCTTTCGGAAAAGCTCGGTGTCAGCCGCACCCCCGTACGCGGTGCGCTCAGCCGACTTTCCGAAGAAGGACTTGTGGAGCTGATACCCAATCGCGGTGCAGTCGTCATCGGCATCACGCGAGAGGATCTTGTTGACATCTATCGCATCCGTATGCGTCTGGAGGGGCTTGCTTCCGCGATGGCGGCAGAAAAGATCACCAACCAGGAAAAGAAAGAATTGATTGAAACGGCGGAGCTTTCCGAGTTTTATATCATGAAGCACGACGGCGAGCATATCAAGGAGCTGGACACCCAGTTTCATCAGACCATCTATAAGGCTTGCGGCAGCAGAATGCTCGAAAAGGTACTCACAGACCTCCACCGCAACATCAAGGCATACCGAAAGGTATCCTTGACCTCCCCCGGCAGAGCGGAAAAATCCGCAGAGGAGCATCGTGAAATTCTGAATGCCATCATTCGCGGAGATAGCGGTGAGGCTGACCGACTCACCTCTCTCCACGTTGAGCACGCGCTCACCAATATGCTCACAGCCATTGAAAATACATCCATCGACTAAATAGGAGATTATCATGGGATACACCATTGCACAGAAAATCATCAAAAACCATCTTGTTTCGGGCGAAATGATCCCCGGACAGGAAATCGGACTTCGCATCGATCAGACTCTTACACAGGATGCCACGGGCACGATGGCATATCTGCAATTTGAAGCAATGGGCACGGAACGTGTCAAGACCGAGCTTTCCGTTGCTTATATCGACCACAACACCTTGCAGGCAGGCTTTGAAAATGCCGACGACCACCGTTATATCCAGACCGTAACCAAAAAGCATGGCATTCGTTTCTCCCGTCCGGGCAACGGTATCTGCCATCAGGTCCACCTCGAACGCTTCGCCATTCCCGGCAAGACCCTCATCGGCTCCGATAGCCATACCCCCACCGCGGGCGGTATCGGTATGCTCGGTATGGGCGCGGGCGGTCTTGACGTTGCCGTTGCCATGGGCGGCGGTACGTATTACATCACCATGCCTCGCATCATTCATATAAACCTCACAGGTAAGCTTTCCGATTACGTCGGCGCAAAGGACGTCATCCTTGAAGTCCTCCGTATTCTCGGTGTCAAGGGCGGTGTCGGCGCGATCGTGGAATACGGTGGCGAGGGTGTCAAGACCCTTTCCGTTCCGCAGAGAGCGACCATCACCAATATGGGCGCAGAGCTTGGCGCTACTACTTCTATCTTCCCCGCTGACGAGATCACGAAAGCATTCCTTGCGGCAGAAGAAAGAGAAGCCGACTTCGCACCTCTTGCTCCCGACGCAGATGCCGTTTACGATGCGGAATATACCGTTGACCTTTCCGCTTTGAAGCCTCTCGCGGCTTGCCCTCACAGCCCCGATAACGTAAAGCCCGTATCGGAATTGCAGGGTATGCCCATCAACCAAGTTTGCATCGGCTCTTGCACGAACTCCTCCATGCTCGATATGCTGACCGTTGCGGCAATGCTCAAGGGCAAGACCGTTCATCCCGACGTCAGCCTTTCCATCTCCCCCGGCTCGAAGCAGGTATACACCATGCTTGCAGAATGCGGCGCGCTCGCTGACCTCATCTCCGCAGGCGCGAGAATCCTCGAATGTGCGTGCGGTCCTTGCATCGGCATGGGCTTCTCCCCCAAATCCGCAGGCGTGAGCCTCCGTACCTTCAACCGCAACTTTCTTGCGCGCAGCGGTACTGCGGATGCCCAGGTTTATCTCGTATCTCCCGAAACCGCGGCGGCTTCTGCCATCGCAGGCGTTTTCACAGACCCGACGACCCTCGGTAAAGCGCCCGAGATCGCCGTTCCCACACACTTCCATATCAACGATAACCTCATCGAAATGCCCGCTTCTGCCGAAGAAGCAGGCGATATCACCGTCGAACGCGGTCCGAACATTAAGCCCATTCCCGTCGGCAAAGCGCCCGCAGACGACCTCACCTGTGAACTCATTCTCAAGGTCGGCGATAACATCACGACCGACCATATCATGCCCGCAGGCACGAAGATCCTCCCCTATCGCTCCAACGTTCCGAAGCTTTCCGAATTTTGCTTCACCGTTTGCGATAAGGACTTCCCCGAGCGCGCAAAAGCCAAGGACGGCGGCATCATCGTCGGCGGCTCGAACTACGGACAAGGCTCCTCCCGTGAACACGCGGCGCTCGTTCCGCTCTACCTCGGTATCAAAGCCGTCGTTGCCAAGAGCTTTGCAAGAATCCACGTTGCCAACCTCATCAACTTCGGTATCGTACCGATGACCTTTACCAATCCCGAGGATTATGACAAGATCGCAGAGGGCGACGCACTCGAGATCATCGGCTTTGCAGATTCCGTCAAGAACGCAGAAAGCCTCATTCTCCGCGATAAGACAAACGGCGTCGAGGTTCCGCTCACTCTCACCCTTACTGCCCGCCAGCGTGCGATCCTCTCTGCCGGCGGACTTCTCAACTACACCCGTGCAAACGGCTGATATCAGAAAGGACTCCCTATCATGGAAAACAACGAAACCAAAAGCTTCAAAGAAACCATTCTCGGTGCGCTCGATAGCTTCGAGGGCGCTGTGAACAAAGGTGTAGATAAACTCAAAGAAGAAACCATTCTCGAGGATGCGGCTCGCAAATTCAAGGAAATCCTCCGCAAACAGCTCGTTCGTGTCGAGGACATGAAGGCGCAGGGCGATTTCGTGGATTACGGCGCACTCGAAACCATTCGTATCGGCGTTTGCGGCGGCGACGGCATCGGTCCCATCATCTCCGCAGAAGCACGCAGAGTACTGGAATTTATGCTTGCTGACCTTGTGGAAAGCGGAAAGGTAGAATTTGTCGATATCAACGGTCTTACCATCGAAAACCGTATCGAGCATATGAAAGCCATTCCCGACGACGTTATGGAAGAACTCAAATCCTGCCATATCATCTTGAAGGGTCCGACGACCACACCCCAAAAGGGTAGCGGTATGCCCAATATCGAATCTGCGAACGTGGCAATGCGTAAAGCACTCGACCTCTTTGCAAACATTCGTCCCGTCAAAGTTCCCGAAGAGGGCATCAACTGGACCATCTTCCGCGAAAATACCGAAGGCGGTTATGCCGTTGGCTCCAGCGGCTTCAACGTAACGGAAGACCTCGCCGTTGACTTCACCATCACCACAAAGCAGGGCTCTGACCGTATCGCTCGTCTTGCATACGATTACGCAAAGAAAAACGGCTTCACCCGTGTATCTCTCGTAACCAAGGCAAACGTCATCAAGACCACAGACGGCAACTTCCTTGAGGATTGCCACAAGGTCGCTGACCTCTACCCCGAGATCACGACCGACGAATGGTATGCAGATATCATGACCGCGAAGCTCGTTGACCAGAAGCGCCGTCGCGATTTCCAGGTACTTCTTCTCCCCAACCTCTACGGCGATATCATCTCCGACGAAGCCGCAGAATTTCAGGGCGGTGTCGGCACGGCAGGCTGTGCCAATATCGGTAAGAAATACGCGATGTTTGAAGCCATTCACGGCTCCGCGCCCCGTATGATCAAGGAAGGCAGAGGCAAGTACGCTGACCCCTGCTCCATGCTCCGCGCTTGCGTCATGCTTCTCTCTCATATCGGTCTTCAGGACCGCGCAGACAAGCTCGAACGCGCACTTGACATCTGCTCCTTTGAAGAAAAGAAGCTCGTCATCACAGGACGCGACACAGGCGCTACCTGCGAAGATTTCGGCAACTACGTGATGGAAACGCTCAAATCTCTTATATAAAAGCATTACACAAAAAAGCCTCCCCTGTGCAAGGGGAGGTGGCATTTGCAACGCAAATGACGGAGGGGTTGGCGGTAAAACTTATGAATTTGTAAGCCAATCCCTCCGTTTCGCTAACGCTCAACAGCTCCCTTTACACAAGGGAGCCTTTTTTATTCCAATCAATACTCATACTTGCAATACGGGCATTTCGGATAATCGAAATCATGCTCCCTACCGCAGTTCGGACAGGTTCTCTGCGGAAGCTCCTCCGCCGCCATTTCCTCTAGCCGTTCACTCGCATTGAAAAATTCCATTTTCCCGCATTTGGGGCAAATATAGATCTCCACATCGAGCCATCCCCGTAAAAAGCGTCCTAAATTAATCGTCTCATGTCCGATATAACGCATATCTGTATGACAACGCAAGCAACTGTATTTTTTCATTCTTTCACCTCCAAAATGTCAACTTCACTTGTCGGATTTAGCATATCATATCCCCATCGGAAAATCAAGTATTTTTCACCATTTTCATAAAAAATCCGCCGACCTCAGAAGAAAAAAACACATCGTATTGACTTTTTCCGCTTGTCGCGTTATAATAAAGGAAAATATCAAGTTAGATGAAAGGTATGAATGATTATGGCATCTATTACACGTCGCGCCGCAAGAGAATGTGCGGTCAAGGCGCTTTACAGCTTTGAATTTAATAAAGAAGCAGATCCCGTTTTGCTTTTTGCAATGGTCTGCAACGAAGCGGAGATTCCCACCAATGATTTTGCCGCATCGCTTTTCACAGGCGTTGTGGAAAACAGAGAAGCGATCGATACGAAGATCGCAGAAAACGCAAAGGGTTGGAAAATCGAACGCATTGCGAAAATGTCCCTTTCCATCATGCGTCTTTGCGTATACGAGCTTATGTTCACAGACGTTCCGAAGCCCATCGCCATCAACGAAGCCATCGAGCTTGCAAAAGCATACGATACCGACGATGCACCGGCATTTATCAACGGTATCCTCAACGCCGTTGGCAAGACCTTGGGTGAAAAGAAAGAATGAGAGTACTCGGAATCGACACCAGTAATTATACGACCTCCGCGGCGATCGCGGACGAAAGCGGCTTCCGTCAGAATCGGAAAATCCTTTCGGTAGGCAAAGGAGAGTGCGGGCTTCGACAAAGCAACGCACTTTTTTTGCATACGGTAAACCTCCCCGAGATCATGCGCGGGATTTCCCCCATGGGAGAGATCGACGCCGTGGCATACAGCGCCTATCCGCGTGACGTGGAAGGCTCTTATATGCCCTGCTTCCTTGCGGGGCAAGCGGCGGCAGAAACCGCGGCGGCGGTCCTCGGCGTTCCGCTTTACCGTTTTTCCCATCAGGCGGGACATCTGATGGCGGCGGTCAAGACCTGCGGAAACGATGAGATTCAAAAGAGAGAATTTTTGGCGTTTCACGCCTCGGGCGGCACGACGGAAATGCTCCACGCGATTCCAAACGACGAGATCGGCTTTTCCGCGGATATCATCGGCAAAACGCTCGATATCTCCGTCGGTCAGCTCGTCGACCGCGTGGGTGTCATGCTCGGACTCACCTTCCCCTGCGGCGGTGAGCTTGAAAAAATGGCGATGCGCTCCACAATGAAAAAACCGCCGATGAAGCTTTCCGTGAGAGACGGCAACTGCAATCTTTCGGGCGCGGAAAATACCGCGCAGAAGATGCTCAAAAATGGAGAAAAGCCCGAGGATATCGCGCGTTTTGCGATCCTTTTCGCGGCGAAAAACATTCTTGCCATGTCCGTTTCGGCAAGAGAAGCCTATCCCGACCTTCCCATCGTCTACGCGGGCGGGGTCATGCGAAACGCCATCATCAAGGATATTTTGGCGAAAAGCCTCCCGAACGTATGGTTTGCCGATACGGAGCTTTCGAGCGATAACGCCGTCGGCACGGCATATTTGGGGCTGGAACGTCATAAAAGGGAAGTAGGCGCGTGATGCAAAAACGAATCATTTCCGTTTCGGAGCTCAACGAATATATCAAGCTCGTTTTGGAGCATGACGAGCTTCTCATGAATATTTGCGTCAAGGGTGAGATATCCAATTTCACCAATCATTATAAGACGGGGCATATGTATTTTTCGCTGAAGGATGCGGGCGGCGCCGTGAAAGCGGTCATGTTCCGCGGAAACGCGATCAGACTCAAATTCATGCCCGAAAACGGCATGAAGGTCCTCGTTTCGGGGCGTGTCGGCGTATTTCCGCGTGACGGACAATATCAGATTTACGTAGACAGCATGGAGCCCGACGGCATCGGCGCGCTCGCCCTTGCCTTTGAACAGCTGAAACAAAAGCTTGAAAAAGAGGGACTGTTTGCCGATTGGCGCAAGAAACCGCTCCCCCAAATGCCCATGCGGATCGGCGTGATCACCTCTCCCACGGGGGCGGCGATCCGTGATATTCTCAATATTTTAGGGAGAAGATTTCCGCTTGCCGAGGTCGACCTCTACCCTGCTCTCGTGCAGGGCGAAAACGCGGCGGCGGACCTTGTGCGCGGTCTTGCCCATTTCAACCGCGCAAAAAACGTGGACGTTATCATTTTAGGACGCGGCGGCGGTTCGATAGAAGACCTTTGGGCGTTCAATGAAGAACCCCTCGTTCGTGCCGTGGCGGCATCGGAGATACCCGTCATTTCCGCCGTCGGACATGAAACGGACTTCACGCTTTGCGATTTCGCGGCAGATAAACGCGCCCCCACCCCCTCCGCGGCGGCGGAAATCGCCGTTCCCAATGCGGAGGATATCCTTTACACCGTACAAACGGCAGATATGCGCCTGCGCCGCGCTATGAATCAAAAAATTTCCGTTGCACGGGAACGTCTGGATAGACTCGCCTCCTCTCGCGTACTGAAAAATCCGCAGAACGTCATTGACGATAAGCGCATGATGCTTCTCCGCGAGGAGCAAATGCTTCACGAAAAAATGCAAGCCGTTTTACAGAGAAAGGGCGCATCTCTCGGAGAAAAAGCCGCAAAGCTCGACGCCTTAAATCCCCTTGCGGTGCTGGCAAGAGGTTACGCCGCTGTTTTTGACGAGGAAAACAAGGTCATCAAAAACACGGACGGCGTGAAAATCGGCGATGATATCACGCTCGCCATGGCAGACGGCAAGATTTCGGCAACGGTAAAAACGATGATCAAAAAAGAGGAAATATAACGATGGCAGGAAAGAAAAAAATGACCTTTGAAGAAGCGCTCACACGTCTTGACGAGATCGTGCGCTCCATGGAAGCGGGCGGCGCGATGCTGGACGAATCGCTTGCGCTTTTTGAAGAAGGAATCAAACTCGTGAAATTTTGTCAAAGCGCGCTCGAGGGCGCGGAGCAAAAGGTAAAGCTTTTACAGAAACACGATGAAGCTGAGGAATCGGCAGAAGAATAAGATATCGAAAGGAACGATTTGACTATGACGTTGAATGAACTGATCATGAAAAACGCCGCCGCGGTGGATGCGGCGCTTCCGACATATTTTGAAACACCCGAGGCTGCCTTGGAGGTGCTTTACGATGCCATGCGATATAGCGCACTTTCGGGCGGCAAGCGTATCCGTCCGTTCCTCGTAACGGAATTTTGCCGTTTGTTCGGCGGCAAGGAGGAAGCGGCAATGCCCTTTGCCTGTGCCATCGAATGTGTTCATGCCTCCTCGCTCATTCATGATGACCTTCCCTGCATGGATAACGACGAGCTTCGCCGCGGCAAGCCGACCAACCACATGGTATACGGCGAGGATATCGCGCTCCTTGCGGGCGACGCACTCATGACACGCGGTTATGAGATCGCGGCAAACAATACGGCGGTCGATGCTAAGACCGCGCTTATCGCCACACAGAAGCTTCTTTTCGCTTCGGGGGCGGTCGGCATGATGGGCGGTCAGCAGATCGACCTCAAATCCGAAAACGTACAGATCGATTTCGATACGCTCCTGAAAATGCACGCGAAAAAGACGGGCGCGCTCATTCGCGTTTCCGCGGAGCTTGGCTGTCTTGCGGCGGGTATTACCGATGAAAACGATCCCCGTATGCAGGCGGCGGTGGAATACGCCTGCGGTATCGGTCTGGCATTCCAGATCGTAGACGATATTTTGGACGCTACGGGCGACGTTGCGACCCTCGGCAAGATGACCCACGCAGACGACGCGCTCGGCAAAACGACGTTCCTTACCTTTATGACCATCGAAGAAGCGCAGAAATATGCCAAGGAAGTTACGGAAAAAGCCATCGCAGGGCTGAAAGACTACGAAAACAGCGAAATGCTCGTCGAATTTGCCAATTACTTATTGCATAGAACCAAATAATCCTCACTTATCCCCCAAAAAATGCGTCGATTTGTCGCATGAATCGAAAGGACTCTCCTATGACGTGCAATCAAACCGAGCTTTTTGAGCTTTTACATACGAAAAAACAAGACCGTCTTTTGGAAACGCTCCGTGGGCTTTCCGCGTCGGAGCAGGAAGCGATGACAAAAGAACTGCAATCGGTCAACTTCCCTTTTATGGAGCGCGCAAGCGAAAAAAACGGAAAGACCTATGATATCGCGCCCATCGATATCTTCACGGCAGACCGCGCAGATGCGGAGTGCGAAACGCTTACGCAGATCGGACTTTCCGCCATTCACGCAAATAAGGTCGGCGCGGTGCTTCTCTGCGGCGGTCAAGGCACACGCCTCGGCTTTCCCCATTCCAAAGGTATGTTCGATATGGGGCTGACACGCCCAATCTATATTTTCGAGCTTCATTTTGCATATCTTTTGAAGATCGCAAGCATGGCGAAAAATTTCTTCCCCGTTTTCATTATGACGAGCATCTATAACGATGCGGAGATACGGGAATTTCTCGCCTTACACGACTATTTCGGTTACGATAAAAACGCGGTATATTTTTATACGCAAAATATGGCGCACGCGACGGACTTTGACGGCAATCTCCTTTTGGAATCGCCCGAAAGCCTCGTCAAAGCGCCCGACGGCAACGGCGGTTGGTTTACCGCGCTTGCAGATGCAGGACTTCTCCCCCTCGCGCATCGCTTGGGCTTGGAATGGTTCAACGTCGTTTCTTTAGATAACGTCCTGCAAAGAACGGTCGACCCCGTATTTGTCGGTGCGACCATTCGAGAGCAAAAGATTTGCGGCGCGAAGGTCATTCGCAAGGCGACCCCCGACGAGCGCATCGGTCTGATTTGCCAAAACCACGGAAAGCCTGCCGTCATCGAATATTTCGAGCTGGATAAGCTCCTTGCAAACGAAAATATTTCCATCGAGGGCATCGATTACGGCGTTATCCTCAATTATCTGTTTCATATAAACGAAATGGAGCGCACCTTGACGGAAAAACCGCTCCCCGTTCATAAGGCAAAGAAAAAAATCCCGTATTGGGACGGCGAAACATACGTCAAGCCCACCACGGAAAACGGATATAAATATGAAATGCTTGCGACAGACCTTGTGGACTATATGGCGTCCTGTCTGCCCTTTGAGGTGCGCCGAGAAGCGGAATTTGCGCCTGTCAAGAACAAAACGGGCGTAGATTCTGTGGAAAGTGCGCGGGAAATGTTACAAAAAGCAGGCATCACGCTTTGATGCGGAAAGGAACACACGATGGATTATCAAAATATATTCTCCGTTCTCGAAAAAAACGAGATCCATATTGACTATCAAATGACAAAGGAACCGCTTGCGCTCGGCACAAGCAAGATCGGCGGCAAGCCGCATCTTCCGAAGCATTTTGAGTGGTGCTATTATGAGGGCGAGGATTATGACGGCAACCGGGAAAATCGCCCGCTGACCTTTCTCATGCAGATCAACTGCGAAAAAATAAAATCTCTTGACAAAGATAATGTTTTGCCCGAAAAAGGATTTTTATATTTCTTTTATGAGCTGACGACACTTCGCTGGGGCTTTGACCCCGAGGACAAAGGCTCTGCCCGCGTTTTGTATTTTGACGGAAGCGCCGACGAGCTGGAGATTCGTGAACTTCCCGAGGATTTGGAAGAGATCAACCGTTTCCCCGAGTGCGCTCTCCGCTTTTCCACTCATAAAAATATCCCGTCCTATGAGGAATTTAGCGATTTCTACACGGACGGCGATTGGGACGATTATGATGAAGCCGCAGAGGAATACGGATATGCCATCGACAAATCCCCCGATGAGGTGACAAAGGTCCTCGGCTATGCGGACCTTATCCAAGGCAGTGCTGTTTGGGAATGTGAAATGACCGCACGCCGATTCAACTGCGGAAACGGTCCCGTGAAGCTCACCTCCGAGGAAAGAGCGGAAATCACCGAAGCCAGCAAGGATTGGATACTGCTCGCGCAGTTCGGAACGCTTACGGCAGGCGATACGGAGCTTATGTGGGGCGACTGCGGATGTCTGTATTTCTTTATCCGCAAAAAAGACCTTGCCAAGAAAAACTTTGAAAATATCTGGATGGTCTTGCAATGCGGCTAAACACACGCCAAAATTTGCTCTCCTAACCAAAAAACATAAAAGGCTGAATCCGCGATAGGATTCAGCCTTTCTTATTCCATTTTATGCAAGTTTTTCTGCTTTCTTCGCCCTATGATACTGATAGAGCAGCGCATATTGTGCGATCAAGATCACAAGATGAAAGACAAACATACAAATGCCTATCGTCGTTACGATACCGACAAGCGTATCGTTTTGAATCAAACCAAAAAGCATATACATCTCACCGATATCACCGCCATCACCGACCAGCAAATGCGGAAACAAAAACGTGATATAAGAAAGCATCGTAACGGTCTTCAGCTTTTTATCGGTTTGTATATATTTTGCGGAAAGATGATTTCCTACAAAGAAGACCACAGCAGAAATCACAGGAAAAAGAAGAAACGTAAGGATCAAACGAATCCAACCGATATTGAATACCCAAGAAAGACCCATAACGGCAATCATACCAATCGATAACAAATTCAGTTTCAGTCTGTTTGACACGATATATCACCTCATTTCTAAGGCTATTTTACCATAAAACGCAGAAAAAGTCAAGTCATTTTTCCATCCTTAAAAATTTCTCAAAAAATTTTCAAAAAAAGTGCGACAAAATGCCATTTTTTCCGACTATTATATAAAGAAGACAAAATCAGGAGGTCATTTTATGAAGAAAAACAACAGATTTCGGACACTTTGCGCCGCCCTTGCGATACTTTTTTTCACCGTCGCGCTCCTCGTCTGTCTGAAAAGCTGTGCAGATAAGCGAAGCACCGAACAGATGATAGCGGATTTTAACAAGCACGCCACCCTGCCCTTCGGTCTTGCCGTCCTCGAAGAAGAGCTCGGAGATATCTCGGAATATGAATATCTTGGCGGTTTTGGCTGTTATCGTCTTGAAAAAGAGGATATTTCGTATGAAATCGGCGGTTTTCCCGACGTTGTGGACGATTACCGTACAACAGCAGTACATTTCACGTCCTCCGCATATGCAATCTATGACATTCGCATAGGAGATGCGTATACGGAAGAAATCGCTGATAAAATGATGGAGCTTGATTTTATGAAAGCGGAAACCACGAATCCCGAGCGTTATATCCGATTTGAAAACGATGAGCTTTCGATTCATTTTACGCTGGAAAACGGCATCATCACCGAAATTTCCGCACGCTTGGAAAGCACGAATAAAAATCACGTGGTATTTTAAGCGGGAACGATTCAAAAATATTCACGGGCGATTCGTGAATCGCCCCTACTACTATGTTAATGCTAAAACTTTACTTTTTTAAGGCTCCCACTCTGGGAGAGCCTTGTAAGATGTCAACTTTTAGATGAAACAACATACTACTGCGATATTTTGAGAAAAAATCCATAAACGCGCCGTTTATTTTTTCAACCAAAGTTCCACGATGCGGTTCTTGCGCTTTCACGTTCGTTTTGTTATAATAGAATCAGAACAAGCGCTTGTTACTTCATCACATCGGAGGAACAAAAATGGAACTTTATATTGCCGACACACTCAAAGCTCTGCGCGCAAGCCGCGGAAATACACAGGAGGATCTTGCCAATCATCTTTGCGTATCGATCCAAGCCGTTTCCAAATGGGAACGAGGCGAGGGGCTTCCCGATATCACGATGCTTCCCGGTATCGCCGCCTATTATGACGTAACGGTCGATACACTTCTCGGGTGCGATAGGCTCAAAAAAGAGGAAGAACTTCGCACATTTGAAAAAGAGTGTCATAAACTCTTAAATCAAGGAAAAAGCGAAGAAAAATTATCTCTTTGCCGAGAAATGCAGAAAAAATATCCGCATGAAGAAGTAGTCCTTTATCATTTAATGTCTTCCCTCGCAAATATCAGCAGAAAAAGATATGCAGATGAAATTCTTGTAGCTGCGGAAAAACTAATCACCAGTCAAAACCCCAATTATCGCCACGGAGCGATCTTAAATCTTTGTTTCACGCATAAAATACTCGGAAATACAGATCAAGCGAAGAAATATGCCGAAATGTTCCCTGCTAACAGAGATTATTTACAATTTGTTTTAGAAGGCGAGGAACTTGCTCTACATTGCCAGAAATCTATTTGGTATCTGTGCGACAATCTCGGTGTAACGCTCAAAACGCTCTTGAATTGTAAAGAAGCAAAATATACTGCGAATGAATGCCACGAATCGTATCAAATGCTCTATGATTTCTATCATATGATCTTCAAAAACGGAGATTTCGGCTTCTGGGAGGATAGACTTGGCAGAATATGCTTCCATTTGGCAGAATATTCTATCGCAGAAAATAACCTTGACCGCGCTATGAACGAACTCGAAGAAATGCTCACACATCTCGAAAAAGCGCAAGCTTACGTCAACATCCATCATACTTCTCCGTTAGTCAACAGAATCTATCATGAAGCCAAAATGGTCGGCAAAAGCTCCGAGGAAACCTTATTTGAAGAATTTTCAAAACGCCTTTCTCAAAATCCAATCTTCGACCCCATTCGCGAGCATCCACGTTTTCTTGCCTTGACAAAGAAAATAAAGCCTTAATATCTTGCTTTTTGTCTAAACATCTGTTATACTAAAATCAGCAAATCCGTCAAAATCCACAAAAAGCATGAAAGGATTTTCTCGTTATGTTGACGTTCACATCGATATGTCTGATTGCCGTTTTTATTTTGCGCTTCGGCGGAAATTTCAAGGAATGGAAGCAAAATCAACAACATCCGCGCTTGGCGGTAGAAGTACTCATCAGTAGTAAACGCACCCATCTCACACATCATTATATCAAAGGCAGACAAATCGGAAAAGGTACGATCACCTATTACGTAACCTTTCAGCTTGACGACGGCGACCATATCGAAGTGAAGATGTCGGAAAAGGAATATGATATGCTTTTTGTGGGGAAACGTGGCATTTTGACGTTTCAAGGCACAAAATTTTTCATGTTTGATTTGATCGAAGAATAAACCGCACTCAGCCGAGTGCGGTTCTTTGTTATAATCCTAAAAAATCATAAGCAATTCGGATAGATTGCTTACCGTGGCATTTGCCTGCATTTTTTCACTTTGCACAGGCATCAGACCACCAAGCCCTTGCGTGATGCGAACGGTTCTCATGCCTAGCGCCTTTGCAGGGGCGATATCGTTATCGGGACGGTCACCGATCATGCAAGCCTCATGAGGCGCACATCCTGCACGGAAAAGCGCACGCAGGAAGAGCGCGGGATCAGGCTTTTCCATGCCTTCCTCTGCCGAAGAAAGCACAAGGGAAAATAAATGCCCAACACCGTATTCATAAAGCCGTTGTGCTGTACCCATCGGCTGATTGGCAATGATACCAAGACGATATTTTTTCGCAAGCACCGTCAAAACATCGGTCGCTTCGGAATAAAGCACCTCTCCGATGCTGTCATACGGCGCAAACTCCGAAATGCCGATATTCTTCATCGCGCCGCGGAAGTAAGAACCGCCCGCAAGCGCGGATTTTTTCATAGCGTCCTCCAAAAAAGCAGGAGTATAGGTATTTCCAAGCTGTTTCTGTATCTCAATGGTACGCATCACACGACGGCGGAACGAAGCCGTTTCATCCACAAGCGTACCGCCAACGTCAAAAAAGAGCCATTTTACGTTTTTCATATCGGCTTCACCGAAAGAGTCGCCATATATTGGGGTGCGTATTCCGAAATCTTCGGACCGCCCGGACGATCTCTGTCCTCATAAAGCGCATTCAAATGAAATCCTGCTTTCAGCTGTCCGCCAAGCTGTTCTTCCATCGAATGACTGAACTGTATACCCTCGGCATTGCGCACCATCGCTTCAAAGCGTTCCTTGGGCATCTTCAAGGGGTTGAACGGCAGGGGATTGACGACCCGCAGGTCATCTTCTTCAAAAAGAAAATTGATGCCGTTATCAAATCCCGCAAGCAGACGACCTCCCTTTTTCAAAACGCGAAAACATTCATTCCAAACGTGATACACGTCTTCGATATAACAATTTGAAACGGGATGGAAAATGATATCAAAGGTTTCGTCGGCAAAGGGCAAGCGTTTCGTCATATCGCCCTTGATGATTTCAATTTCATAGCCCTCACGCTCGCTGACGGCTTTTTCTGCGGCAAGCTGTCTGTCCGAATAATCAAAAATGGTGCAATCTGCGCCCAGCTTGCAAAAAACAGGCATTTGCTGTCCGCCGCCGCTCGCAAGTCCGAGGAGCTTTTTCCCTTTCAGACCGTCAAACCACGCATGAGGTACAGCAACGCAAGGAGTCAGATACACGATGAAATTGGTTTCATCGGCTTTCCTATATTCCTCATGCGTGATGGGGAGCGTCCATTCACATTGGTTGTCCGCCCAAATATCCCACGTTTCGGAGTTGATCTTCGTATAATCATTCATATAACAACACCTCTCTGTTCGTTCCGTAAAAAATATCGTCATGTCCGCTCATACGGCGGCAAAAATCCTCAAATCTATCCCAAAAATTCCATGCGTCAAATTCATAGGAATGCCCCCAAATATAGAAAAGCGCGGGGGCGTCGCCGTCATATGCGAGGAATTTTTCGCCGAGAGCAAGCATGTCATCGGTATCGATATGGTAGACCGTCGGAGAAAAGCAAATAAGATCATTCTGCAAGGCAAAGCTTCCGTTTGCATCGATGGTTCGCGCATAGCGGATACCCGTATGCTCCGAAATGAGCTTTTCCACACGCTTGTCGTGGTTGATACCTCCCCCGGGATACGCCATACCGACGACCTCATAGCCGCAAAGCGCGGAAAGGTTCAGACGGTCCTTTTCCACTTGACGAATGACCTCCTCGTCGGAGGCTCTCGGCAAGGAGGGATGCGTGAGTGTATGCGCCGCCACCTCATGCCCTGCATAAATCTTTGCGACCTCGGAGGGCTTCACCTTATCGTGGCGAATCTCAACACCGTTTCGGATGAGCGCATTTTCTTTTCCCAAAAGCTCGGAATTGAGATTGAACGTACCTTTTAGTCCGTAGCGGTTCAAAAGTCCTGTCATGCGTATATCTTGTGTAACGCCGTCGTCATAACTGAACGTCAGCGCTTTTTTCTTTCCGTTCCACATAGGGGTTCTCCTGTTCTTCTAAAATTTTGACTCCTCATCCACCATTTTGCAAAGCAAAATGGTCCACCTTCTCCCGCAGGAGAAGGCTTTTATCCTATCATTTTCTTTCCCGTTTCTCTCTGCGTTTTTGCAATTTCTTTTTTCTCTCAGACTCATTTTTCCAAATCTTTGCGAAAAGCGCGCAAGCCGTGATTCCCAAAACGGCAAGCTCTGCAAAAAGCATCCACAAAAATAATGTTTTTCCCGAAAAATTGACGCAAAGCACGGCTTCTATCACCAAAGCCAAAATCAATAAAACCATGCTCCAAAACGTCCATTGCTGTTTTCTCGTATCCAAAAGCTGCAAAGGGATCGAAATCGCAAAAACGCCTGCCGCAACAAAAGACCACACACGAATCTCAGCTGCCAAGAACGCCAACAAGATAAGATTCAAAACGATCATCGAAGCCGTCAAAACAAAAAGAATTTTCTGTTTTGTAAAGTGTGGTGTATTTTGCGGTGTTACGACAATATCATATTCTTTTTTCATATTGCCTCCAAAATTCCTTTTTTTCCATTGTACCACATTCCCGCGCCCCCGTCAAGTTGCAAAAAACAACCGCTGAAAAATACAAAAAAGCTATTGCACTTGTCCCCCAAAAATGGTAGAATATAATATATATGCAAAAATGAAAGGCGGTCTTTATGAAAAACCACTCCTTTGTACCCGACATGATGTTTGATAGCGTTTTTGAAATCGAGCCCGAAATGCTGATAGAAAGAAATATCCGTGCCGTGGTACTGGATATCGACAATACCCTTGTCACTTACGGAGTGGCAGAGCCGACGGAGGAGGTCATTGCGTGGATCGAAACGCTCAAGAGTGCAGGACTTCACGTTGCCATCGCATCGAACAATCACGAGCCGCGCGTGGCACTTTTCAACAAAAAGCTCGGCGTTTTCACAACATGGGAAAGCAAAAAACCCTCTGCGCGTTCCGTCAAGACCGCGTGTGAGCATTTCGGCGTAAAAGCAGAGGAAGCCGTCGTCATCGGCGACCAGATCTTCACAGACGTTTGGTGCGCGAGAAACGCAGGCGCACTTGCGATCTTGGTCAAGCCCATTCCTTATCCCGAAAATCTCTTTTTCAAATGCAAGCGCATTTTGGAAAAGCCCTTTATCCGTACCTATCGCAGACGGCATCAAAACAAATGAAAGGAAATCTGACTTATGATCTTTGAGTCTTTATATATCAGAAGCTTCGGCAAGCTTTCTGACCGAGGCATTGAATTTGACAGCGGAGTCAATATCATCGAAGGCGCAAATGAATCGGGCAAATCCACCATTTGCAACTTCATCAAGTTCATTTTTTACGGACTCCCCTCCAAAACGGAAGAAAAATTGCATTTCATCAGCTGGCATACCGCAAGCGCAGGCGGTACGCTGACGTTCCGCGAGGGCAATAACCGTTATCGCATCGAGCGAGAGGTCGTTTGCGCCACCAATTCCGAGGGCAAAAACAGCTTCCGCGAGCGTCTTGCCATCATCGATGCCGATACAAATATGCCCTGCTTCAAGGGACAATCCCCGGGCGAGGTCTTCTTCGGCGTGTCCGCTTCCGTTTTTGACAGCACCGCCTATATCCGTCAATCGGCAAATACGAAGATCGGCGGTCATGCGCTCGGAGAAGAAGCGGAAAACATTCTTTTCGCAGGCAACGAAAGCATCAACACAAAAAAAGCGCTCGATAAGCTTGACAGCGCACGTGTATTTTTGCTCCACAAAAACCGCAAGGGTGGTAAGATCACCGAGCTGGAAGCCAAACGCACCGAGATCGAAGAAAAGCTCGAAATCGCAAAGCAGGCAAGCGGTGATATCATCTATTTGGAAGGCACACACCGTCAGCTTTCCGAGAAAAAAGAGGACGCCGAGCATCGACTTGCCACAGTGAACGCCGAGCTCGAAGAATTTAACCGTTATACCGTCAAAAAGGCTTGCCTGAGAAGCAAAACGGAAAAGGTCCGTCTTGCGGAGATCGAAGATAAGATCGACGCGCTCCGAAAGGACCCCGCGCATGGCGGCATGGATATCTCCACCGATACATACATCGCATCGCTTGAAAAGAAGCAGAGCGACCTTGAGCTTGCCACCTCGCGTTACAGCGACGCGGAAGAAAACCTCAAGGAAGCCGACAATAAGCTCGCGGGCATGAGCGAAAAGCTCGCCATCTTTGAGCGTTTCGGCAAAGCAGGCGGCAAAACCAGAGAAGAACTCATCAAAAAGACAAGCGATATCCGCGCATCGGTCAAAAAAGGTCAGCGCACCTCCATTCTGTGCTTTACAGGTGCCGTCCTGTTTGCGGTGCTTGCCATGGTCTTCATGTTTGCGCTCCCCGATATGCCCTCTTATCTTGCGTATATCTTTTTGGCGCTCGTTCCCGTTTGTATCATCCCCGCGCTCATCTGCATCGGCAAAAACAAAAAACAAAACGCAGAGCTTGCCGAGATCTGTACGAAATTCGGCTGTAATACCTATGCGGAATTTGAAGAGCTTGTGAAAGCCGCGACCGAGGACGAAGCCTTTATGGTCTTTATCACAGGCGCACGCGATGAAGCAAGCGATAAATTCAACAGCTCCTCCGAAAGACTGGAAAATCTGAGCGCGGATATTCTTCGCACGCTCCGCGACCACGGCTTTGCCTTCTCCGAAAATACCTCCACCTCTCTTGCGGAAGCCATCAAGGTCTGCCGCGAAACACGCACGGAGATCGCCAAGCTTGAAACGGCGGCATCTGAGCTTCGCAGCCGTATCAAAGCCATCGCGGAAGACCTCTCCGCATACAGCGAGGATTATTTGCGCGAAGCGCTTTTCGCAGATTACAACGAGGAAGCCATGGAAGCCTTCAATCTCGCCGCCAAGAAACGCGACCGCGATTTCCTTACGGGCTCCATCAACACCCAGACCGAACGCTTGCATGAGATCGACGTAGAGCTTGCGACCTTGCGTACAGGCACCTATAAGCCGACCGAGCTTGCAGAGGAAAAAGCCATCTTAGATGAACAGATCGAAACGCTCACCAAAAAATGGGCGGCGTATATCCTTGCCATTGAATCCATCGAAAACGCCAGCGGCAAGCTCCGCGAGGGCATTTCTCCGAAGATCGCCAAAAATGCAAGCCGCCTCATGAACGCCATGACCGAGGGCAAATACGGCGAGCTTGGTGTGGATCTTGATTTTGCGCTCTCCTTTACCGAAGGGGGACTTACACACGATGCGGCATATCTCAGCGCAGGTACAGGCGACCTTGCCTATATGTGCCTTCGTATCGCGCTTATCGAATTGCTTTATAAAAAATCCATGCCTCCCTTTATTTTTGACGAAAGCTTTGTCCGTATGGACGACGAACGTCTGACCCGTATGATGCTCTTGCTTCATAAATACGGTCAGCGAAATTGCCAAAGTATCCTGCTTTCCTGCCATTCCAGAGAAAGAAAAATCAGCGATGCCATCGGTTCTTACCGTCATTTGTCCATTTAACACAACTTTCTGAAAAAATTTTCAAAAAAACTGAAAAAATTTCACAAAAAGTACTTTTCATCTGCTCACTTATGTGCTATAATATAGTCGTAAGGGAGCAGAACCCTTTTTTAGAACCTCATATCGTTCCCTTACAAATACGAGCGAAAGGTGAACATTCTATGAAAACAACGATTCTTCTGAGACAAGTAACCATTACTGATGACGTCCGCCAGCTGATTGAAAAAAAGATCGGAAAATTGGACAAATTCTTCCTCGACAACGCTGAAGCATTCGTAACACTCAGCAAAAAAAGAGAGAAAGAAATCTTAGAGCTCACCATCTCCGCTGCCGGATCGCTCTTCCGCAGCGAAGTTGAAGGACCGACTTTCTGCCATGCTATCGATACGGCGGTCAACGTAATTGAACGTCAGATTCGTAAAAATAAAACACGGCTTGAAAAGAAGCTTCGTGAAGGCGCTTTCCTTGATGGCGGTGCTTCCGAAATGCCCGAACCCGTAGAAGAAGAAACCGAATTTAAGATTCGCAAGAAATCCTTCGACCTCAAGCCCATGACCCCCGAAGAAGCGATCATGCAGATGAATCTCCTCGGACATGAATTTTTCGTATATGAAGATCAGGAAACCGAAGAAATCCACGTCGTTTATAAGAGAAAAGACGGCGCATATGGTCTGATCGAAACACACAAATAAATCACATCTTTTTCATATTTCATCTCCTAAAACACCGGCTTTGCCGGTGTTTTTTCTGTTTACATTCTGCTTTTGTTGACTTTCGTTTTATGGTATGATAGAATATAAAGATAAGAATATAATTTTCACTTTACATATAAAAAATCGGAGGCTATTTATGCTGAAAAAGAATGATATCGTAACCCTTACCATCACAGACCTCACCAATGAAGGCATGGGCGTTGCCAAACTCGACGGCTACGTGCTTTTCGTCCCCAAGACCGCGATCGGTGACGTGATCTCTGCGCGCGTCCTCAAAACGCTCACCTCTCATGGCTTTGCTAAGGTGGAGGAAATTTTGACACCTTCCCCCGACCGATGCGACGTGGATTGCCCTGTTTTTTCAAAATGTGGCGGCTGTCTGTTCCGTCATATCACCTATGAAGCAGAGCTTCAAATCAAAAAAAGCTGGGTAGACGGTCATTTCCAGCGCATCGGCAAGCTGGATATTGCTTGCGATACCATTCTTCCCTCCCCCGCCGAAAACGGCTACCGCAATAAGGCGCAGATCCCTTGCGGAAAGGATACCGCAGGCAAGCCCTCCTTTGGCTTTTTCGCGCCCCATAGCCATCGCATCATTCCGAACGAACATTGTGCTTTGCAGCCTGCATTTTACGGCGAGATCACCAAAACCGTTGAAAATTGGATGAATGAATATAAAATTGAACCTTATGACGAGGAAACACACCGCGGTATCTTGCGCCATCTGTTCATTCGTGACGGACGTGTCAGCGAAGAGGTCATGGTTTGTCTTGTGGCAAATACGGATAAGCTCCCTCACGCGGAAAAACTCGTGAAAGCCCTGCTCAAAACCAATCCCAATATCGCAAGCATCATTTTGAACGTCAACAAAAAACCGGGCAATGAGATTCTCGGTAAGACCTGCATCACGCTCCACGGCAAAGACGGCATCACCGATACGCTTTGCGGACTTTCCTTTGATATTTCCCCGCTCTCCTTCTATCAAGTAAACCACGACGGTGCGGAGATTCTTTATAAGACTGCCGCCGATTTCGCTGAGCTTTCCGAACATGACGTCCTCCTTGACCTTTACTGCGGTGTCGGCACGATCGGTCTTTCCATGGCAAATAAGGCAGGCAAGCTCATCGGTGTCGAGGTTATCCCCACGGCTGTGGAAAACGCAAAGAAAAACGCACTGAAAAACGGCGTATCCAACGCAGAATTTATCTGTGCCGACGCAGGTAAGGCCGCAGAAAAGCTCGCCCAAGACGGTATCCGTCCCGACGTTGTCGTGATTGACCCGCCGCGCAAGGGTTGCGGCGAGGAAGTCATCTCCGCGATGCAGAAAATGTCGCCCCACCGTATCGTGATGGTTTCCTGCAACAGCGCTACCGCCGCACGCGACTGCGCAAGACTTGCCGAAATCGGATACACGCCGACGAAGATGAGGGCGGTCGATATGTTCCCGCGGACAGGGCATGTTGAGACGGTTGTCTTGCTTTCCAAGGGTGAGGTCGACTCGAAAAAGATTCGGGTTGAGTTCTCTTTGGAAGATATGGATATGTCGGAGTTCCAAGATGGAGCAACCTATCCGCAGATCAAGGAGTATGTGTTGGAGCATACCGGGTTAAAGGTATCCAATCTGTATATCTCGCAGATTAAGCGGAAATGTGGGATTGAGGTTGGTAAGAACTACAATATGCCGAAATCCGAGGATTCCAGACAGCCCCAGTGTCCGCCGGAAAAAGAGAAAGCAATCCGAGAAGCGTTCAAATATTTTGGGATGATCTAACATCCCGCAGAATGGAGGTTTCTTATGGATAGATTGATTTCTTGTGAGTTTAACATGGATACCGCTTGTGTGGAACTGAAATTTACCGATGGTAGCATGATTGCGATTGATACGATTGCCGTGGAGAATGAGATTGCCAACAATATGTATCAGAGGTCGGAGCTTGACTATCTGATTTACAATGCACCACTTGAATATGCTGAACTTATTTTGAATGGTGATCCAGAAACTTATCTTAAAACTGTGACCGAGTACAAGACATTTGATTAGCACGCCTCCACTCAGTATATGAATATTTTGTAACATTCTTCGGATATCCATTGACATTGCAAATCAAACGTGCTATACTATACCATAAATTTAATACACCAAACCGTTGAAGCGGAGATAACGGCAATGATGCCTTTACAGAGAGCCTGCGATGCTGAGAATCAGGCAAGAAACAAGTTGTCAAATGGACCGCTGAGGGCGCAGTCAAATGTGATTATCACAAAGTATTCTGCGACGTTGTAGGCAGACGTCATTTGCCGGGGATATGTTGGTATCCTGCTAAGCGCACAGGTCATGCTGTGAATCAAGGTGGCACCGCGGATAAGTGTTTTTATTCGTCCTTGACAGAGAGTATATTTCTGTCAAGGGCGTTTTTGTTTTTAATAAATATCCACCCGCATAGCGGGTGGTATTTCATTTTCGGGCATAGCCCTACACGCTACTGGCTACGCACAAGTGCGTTTTAGATTGGCCTGCCAGCCACGCAATTGTTACTTACTA
>JAGBCV010000053.1 GCA_017937845.1 Clostridia bacterium
CCACGGTATTCACGCCGAGGCGCGCATACCGCGTTCCCATTCCGGGAACAACGCAATTAAGAGGAGAATCTCCCGATCTGCCCGCTTCACGGGCAACGTCTGATTGGATTTCTTTTTACACAAAATTTTTCGCAGTGCCAAAAACTGATCCCGATAGACCATAAATCTATCGGGGTTACTTATTTTTATAGCAGAACTTTGGATAAGCGAGCAACTTTCGACGGCGTTGCCCGCTTTTTTTGCTTATCAGTATCGATTTGATTTATTGCATATATGTTTCCATCGATGCGCCGCTATCCAAAAGAGCCATGATCATATACAGCCTTGGAATATGAAAGGGCCCCTTGAATATATTACCTTTCAAGGTGGTGGAGGGCGTATTATCGTAATGCAAATAGCCGTACCACTCGCCATAGTTTTTATCGATGAAATATTCTTGACAGTATTTTTCCGTATCCTGATATAGCTTTTGATATGTTTCCTTGCCAAACAATGCGTACGCCAATCGTGCGGCAATCATGGTTTCACATTGCGGCCACCAAAGCTTCATATCCCATTCAAGCTGTACGGGAGGTTTTCCCGAAACGTCGGTAAAGGCGATGATGCCTCCGTGTTTTTTGTCCCAACCGAGGGGCAATGTGATATCGATGATGTTTTTTCCCGCCTCGATCGCTTTTTGGTTGCCCGTCAGAAGTCCTTCTGTTAAGATAAACCATGCGGCTTCCATGGAGTGTCCCGGGTTGACGATTCGTCCTTGAGGGGTATCGACGGCTTTCCCATCTCGGGATACGTGTTCCAAAAGCGCTCTTTCGGTCAGATATCCGCCGTCAAGGATTTCGCGCAGACAATCCTCGGCGATCTTTGCGTATTTGCTTTGATGCTCCGTATCGATCGCCCTCATGGTTTGCGCGGTGGATAGCATGATCATGACGGAGGAGAGCGATTTCATCGCATGAACCTTGGGATTCAATTTCGGCTCGGTGTATCTTGCGCCCGTAAAGCAATCGTAAGCGACGTCAAAATAATATCTTGCGTTCAAAAGCGCTTCGGGGTCGTTGCTTGCGCGATAATATTCCGCACAGCCGATGGCGGCAAAGGTTTCGGAAAAATAGTATCTTCTTTTTTGAATACCGCGTCCGTCCTCTGTCACGGTGAAGAACATTCTGCCGTCGGTATCTTGACATTTTGGAAGAAAGTCATACAGCGCTTTCGCTGCTTTCAGATATTGAGGCTCTTTTTGAATCACATTGTATGCTTTGGAGAAGGTCCAAAGCGCGCGGCCTTGAAACCAAACGCTTTTTTCTTTTCCGTAGATCATGCCTTCTTCATCAAGACAAGTGAATATACCGCCGTTTTCATAGTCCATGGCGTGCTCCAGCCAAAACGGTAAAATGGTCTCTGTCAATTCTTTTCTGTAATTCATCGTAATCTCCTTTTTATGCAAAGCTGACATAGATTCTGAGTGCGACATTTCTTATTAGCGTATCGATATTCTTATGGCAATCCCAAAGCATTTCGGAATAAAGAGCAACGGGATACATGATATTTTCCTCAAACATACCATCTTCCACCAGCGCAAATATAGAAAGATCACCGCTTTTCAAGCGATACATTTCTTTCACCATTTCATACGCTTTGTCGGCGTGAGCAAACCATTCTGCCTGAATATATCGCCAGATTCTTTTTTTGCGCTCGATTCGGTTTTGTTTTACAAGCTCCGAGCTGACACCCAAGCAATGCGAGGCAGTCTGATGCTCAAATTGTGACCAATCGAGCTTGACAAGACCTTTCGTAACGACGCCGAAACGCTCCGTATCTCCGCGCAGTAACGCGATCTTTTGAACGAATTTTTTCGTATCTTCAAAATCATTTACATCGGAAGGGATATAAGAAAAGGGAAAAGCGCCGCAGTTTTCCCAAACGATACGAATACGCGGGTCAATGTTTTTGATAAATTCCAGCTTGTTTTTGACAGAGGTGGCGTGTAAGCCAAATTGGATTTCCATATCGGGATATTTGGCGTAAAACAGAGAGGCTGTTTGATTTACGAATCCCGTAGCGGCTTCCGCGATGCATACGCCGTCGATGTGATCTTGATTTAATTCGGTGAACGTTTGAAAATAAATACCATCTCCGCCGATAGGGGCGCATTCCGTTTCGTATTTTTGGAAGATGGTTTCGGCATAGTCGTGAAGATTTCGGATATCCACCCGATTGCAATCGGTATCCCAAAGCCAAGCAAAGCCCCAAATCACTTGAATGTTGCGCGCGTGTGCATATGCGACGATATCCTTGGCATTGACGGGAACAAAATCATTCCATATGATGACGCGGTTCATTTTGAGCTTCATCATATGGTCAAGATAACCGCGATAGTCGTATATCACGTGTCCCCACGTCCAAAGCCCTCTTTCCTTGACGGAGGGAGAGGACGTATATTCAAAATCGGGAAGCTTGTCCTGGGTCAAAAAATTGACCCAATATCGGTCATGATTCGGATATTCGTGCATCACGATATATTGATTGTAAAAATCCAAGACTCCGTAAAGCACACCCGCATCGTCATATCCTTCGATGATGACGGTGCTTTTTTCTATCTTTATGTGATATTCCTCTTTCTTGGATAACGCACATTTTGATACTGCACGAATATACGGATTGTTTTCTTTTGTCCCGACGTAGATACATTTATGATCCGACGTATCGAGATTTTCTTCATATTGGATGCAGATAGGATAGACAAGCGTGTAATCCAATAGGATCGACGTTAATTCTTCGACCGCTCTTTTTTGAAGATCCGTTTTCATTGAACCGTAAATAATGGCAAATTTTTTCATGGGTGCTCCTTTCATCTTGACAAATTGAATATTCGTAATTATAATTATATCGAACTTTTCACATCATTTCTATCATTATTTTGATAAAAATTATAACGGTATTGACATGGAGGGCGATATGTTCAACGATGGATTTAAGGAGAGATACACGACGATACCGCTTGCGGTTTACAGGGCATATTTTGTGAATCAAGTCAAAGAAGTCATTGCACATCATCATAAAGAATTTGAGGTCATCTCCATAACGGAGGGATCGGCGCTTTTTTACGTTGACGCGCAGGAGTACCGTTTGCAAAAGGGCGATCTTTTGCTCATTCCGCCGTATGCGATCCATCGCGGCAAAACGACGGACCGGGGAACTGCCTCCTATAACTGTATTTGCTTCGATTTGAAGATACAATGCGACGAGGCGCTGAAAACGGGCTTGGAGGAGCATACGCTTTCCACAGAGCATTTCATTTCCAAGGAATCCGCATATGCGGCTCGGCTTCAGGAATATATAGAAAACGCTTGCTGTGCCAATGAACGACAAAGTTTGGGCTGGGAGCTTGATGCGATCGGAAATATCTCACTTTTTTTGAGTGTTTTGAAACAAGAAGCGCATTTCACGGAAAATTTGAAATGTAGCACCCAAAAGCCATTTGCACAAAATGTCATGGATTATATCATCGCACATTATGCAAGCGAGATCACTTCCCGTACGGCGGCAGATGCGCTCTATATGGATAACAGTTATTTTTGCCGAGTATTCAAGAAAAGCTTTGGCTGTTGCTTTGCCGATTACGTTCTGGCATATCGCCTCGAAATGGCAAGATCACGGCTGACCAATACCAATTTGCCCGTTACCGAGATCGCTTTTCAAATCGGTTTTAACAGTTGCAGTTATTTTTCAAAAACCTTCAAAGCGAGATTCGGTGTTTCGCCGCTGTCTTATCGGAAGGCATATTCGTGAGCGCGCTGGAGGAATGGCGATATAAACAAAAGGTAAAAAATAAAAATATATTTACTTGTTTAGAAATATATGATATAATAATATATATTTTTTGAAAAAGGAGCGAAGGATGATGGATTTTTATGCTCACAGCAAGGAAGTTGATGGTGAAAATATATATCAAAGCATCCAAGCGCACGCACAGGGCGTTGCGAAAAAAATGATTTTATTTTCAGACGGATTTTGTGAGGAATCTTTTTCAAACGCTATCGCGCTGTTACACGATATCGGTAAATATCAATCAGATTTTCAACTCCGAATCAGAGGAAAAAACATCCAAGCTCCCCATGCGATTTGCGGCGCGCGGGAATGGGAAAAATATCATCTTCCCGATGCAGCGGCGTATATCATTGCAGGACATCATGCAGGTCTTTCAGACAGAGGAACAAAAAATGCGCCGTCAACGTTATGCTATCGTTTGGAACAGGAAGAAACGCAGGATTATGATGTGTACGAGCAGGAGTTAAAAGCATTGATACAAAACGGAAGCGATACGCCATATAAAGACGCGGTTTCATGCTCGGGAGAAACGGCTTGGAAGGAATATGCCTTTTGGATCAGAATGATGTTTTCCTGTCTTGTGGATGCAGATTTCTTGGATACGGAAGAGTTTTGTACCGGTGGCGTGGACAGAGGAATGTCAACAGATTTCGAGAATTGCTTGAATATATTAAAAGAAAAATTATTATGTTTGCAAGAAAAAGCTGTAACGGATACGGAAAGGGCAAGAAGTATTTTGCAACGTCAGGTATTATCTCACAGAGATGAGGATGCAAATATATATTATATGAATATGCCGACGGGGAGCGGAAAAACGTTGACGAGTATGTTATTTGCCTTGGAGCGTTTATCTGTTGCCAAGAAAAAGAGAATCATTTATGTGATTCCGTATACGAGTATCATCGATCAGAACGCAAGGGTCTTTAAGGATCTGTTTGGGGAAGATTGTGTGTTGGAGCATCATTGTAATTTTGATTATGATACTTACGATCATATTTCCACAAGAGAAAAAATACGACGCACCTCTGAAAATTGGGATGCGCCGATCATTGTTACGACAAACGTTCAATTTTTTGAATCCATATACAGCAACCGTCCGTCAAAGCTACGAAAACTACATAATATCGCAGACAGTATTTTAATTTTTGATGAAGCGCATATGTTGCCGAGCGGATATTTTCAGCCTTGTTTGGAAGCGATTCAAATATTAACGACAAAATACGGCTGTGAGGCTATATTCTTAACGGCGACCATGCCCGATTTTGATCATTGGCTGAAAACATTTCAATGTAATGGGGTGACTACTTGTAATCTGATTGAAGATACCACTTGTTTTGCATCATTCAAACGTTCCGAACTTCATGAACTTGGGGAAATTGACGCAGATAACCTTTTAGAACGAGTTATGGAGCATCAAAATGCTTTGGTCGTTGTCAATTCCAGAAAAACGGCAAAAGCGCTTTATGATCGGTATAGCGGAAAGAAATATCATCTTTCTACGTATATGAATCATTTTGACAGAGAACGAATAATCACGAATGTCAAAAATTCTTTGGCTGCAAATGAAGAATTTTGTTTGTTTTCGACTTCTTTGATTGAAGCGGGTGTCGATTTGGATTTTGATGCTGTATTCCGTGAAAGAGCGGGATTGGATAATTTGTTGCAGACGGCAGGACGTTGTAATCGAAGCGGCAGAAAAATGCCTTCGATGTGTAAAACCTATTCTTTTTCCTTGGAATCTTTGAACATAACGGGTGATTTGAAGATCAAGCGTTACTATACGGAGCAAACATTTGAGCATTTTTATGACGTGACGACTCCCGAAGCGATTCGTTTTTATTATGACAAGCTATATGAAGATGAAAAAACAAAAATGGATGAGAAAAATTTTCTCTACGCTAAGCCCTTAGAAGCGAATACGGATTATAAAAGACAGGCAAAAATGTTTCGGACTTCTCAGATTTTTGAAAGAATTTCCTATTTCAATTTTGCAGGATATGCCGAATCTTTCCATTTGATTGATGAGCATACGAAACCGCTTCTGATCATCTGCTCTGATAATCGAAACGAGGTGGAATCGCTTTTGCATATGTTGACATACGCCCAATCAGGCAGAAATATTTATCGAAAATTACAAAAATACATGATTTCTCTCCGTCCTTATGAGTGGGATGCTCTACAAAAAGCAGGCGTTATACAGGAAAGAGAAGGAATTGATTGCTTAATGAATGAAAATTATTATCATCCCGAAACGGGAATCTGTTTTGAAGACAATCATGATTATATTTACTAAGAAAGGAGTTTTGTTATGGGATTTGGATTTCAATTTACCGTAAAAGGGGAGTATGCGCTTTTCACCCGCCCCGAATTTGCGGTGGAGCGTGTCAGCTATGATGTGCCGACGCCCTCTGCACTCGTTGGATTGATTTCATCAATTTATTGGCATCCGGGTGTAAGATACATTATTGATGAGATTCGTGTTTATCATCCTGTCAATTTTGTCAATGTCCGTAGGAATGAAGTATCGGAAAAGCTTCCTCCCAATATGGTAAAGGAGCAAATGCTTGGAAAAAGAACCGATATGGGGATTTATACAAAAGAAAGCATTAGTCAACGAGCATCTTTGTTATTAAAAGATGTGTATTATGGTATTTCCGCACATTTTGAATTGACAAAAGAAAAAGACGAAGAGCAATCGGAAGAAAAAGTATATGCCATCTTGCTTCGCAGATTGAAAAAAGGTCAGTTTTTTTCTCAACCATTTCTCGGATGCAGAGAGTTTCCTGCCCGTGTGGAATGGGTGGAAACGCTTCCGAAAAGTACGCTGGATTATACCGCTGACCTTGGCTACATGCTCTATGATTTGCAATATCATAAAGATGATAAAGGAAGAGCGCTTGATCGTGCAGAACCGCGTTTTTACCGTCCGCACATTGAAAATGGTGTAATCGACGTACAGAAATGGGCAAAGGAGAGCTTGCGATGTTAAGAGAATTGGTTGAATATTATGACTGTATGATTCAGCAACCGGACAGCGATTTTGTCCCTGATGGTTTTACGAGAGTTCCTAATGTTGCCTATAAGATCGTTTTGACCCATGATGGCAAATTAAAGGATATTTTGCCGAATACTCATATCGATACCAGCGGTAAAAAACCGAAAGAGATTGGATATGATGAGATTTTTCCGTTTCGTTACTCTGTACCCAGCATTGCGTCGGAAACGATTGAGTGCAGAGGGAAATATTTATTTGGATTGGAATGGGATAAGAAAAAAGAAACATTCGTGATCTCAAAAAAGGCTTATGAAGAAAATAAGAAAACAAATGAGGAATTTTTGAAAGAATTGTCATCTCCTATCACGGATGCATATCGGTTGTTTTTGGAAAATTGGCTTCCGGAAAACGAATTGGAAAATCCGCTTTTAATATCGCTCGGTAAAAATTTTGATTCAGCAAAATTTATCATAGTTGCAGAAGATTATGAAGCAAGGGAGCTGGCATTGCATGAGAATCCTGCCGTGAAAGAAAAATGGAAAAATTTTTGGAAGAATCGTTTTGCCTTGCAAAAAGAAAATGATGAAATTCAGGGACAATGCGCTGTCAGCGGTGAGGTCGCTCCGATTGCTCGTATTCATAACAATTTGTCCGGAATCGCAGGTGGTTTAGCGACAGGTGTTAATCTTGTTTGCTTCAAAACTTCTGCTTTTTGGTCGTATGGAAAGCAAGGGTCTTATAACAGCTCTGTTTCGACAGCGGTTATGGAAAAATATACGAAAGCATTTAACCATCTTACTGCTTCTAAACAGCATAAAAGAATGCTTGACGATATGACACTTCTTTTTTGGGCGAATACAAAGGAAAAGGAGAGTCCTTATTTAGAAGAATTTATATACGAACTTTGGGATGCTGAAGAGGCATTGGATTCTGCGGCAAACGCATGGGCGAAAGGAAAGATGTCAGATGTGGTATTGGATGAAAATATCGAATTTTGTATCGTTGGAATCAAACCCAATTCCAGCCGTCTTGCCATCAAGCTTTTTGAAAAAGATAAATTCGGACGTATTCTTTCACGCATCGAGTCCCACCAAAAAGATATGCGTCTTTCCAAGGTGGACAAGCCGATTTCTTTGGGTGCGATATTTTATTCACTGAAATCACCGAAATCGGATAACGATACCATTCCTCCCGATCTTTCGGCAAAAATTTTGACAGCGATCTTGCATGGTACGCCGTATCCCGAATATCTTTTGCAGACGGTCGTCCGACGCGCAAAAATTGACAAGGATGATGCAAAAAAGAAATTTTATGCAATCAGTTCGACAAGGGTAAGAATCATAAAGGCTTGCTTGGTTCGTTCTAAATATTATAAAGGAGATGAATATATGCTGGATTCTACAAAACAAACGACAGCTTTCCGTTGCGGAAGATTATTTGCCGTTTTAGAAAAAATTCAAAAGGAAGCTCTTGGTGATATCAATGCGACCATCAAGGATAAGTTTTTTGCTTCTGCTTGCAACACGCCAAATCTTGTGTTTACACGATTGCTTAAGCTTGCGCAGCCCCATCTTGCTAAACTGGAAAACGGAAAAGATATTTATTATGATAAACTTTTGCAAGATATATTGACGGAAATCGATGAATTTCCAAAAGCAATGTCTTTGCAGAAGCAAGGAGATTTTATTCTCGGATATTATCAGCAAAAACAAAAATTATATGAAAGAAGAATCGATGAAGGAGACGCAGAATGAAACAACTCGATAACAGATATGAATTTATCATGCTTTTTGATGTAGAAAACGGCAATCCCAACGGTGATCCCGACGCAGGCAATATGCCTCGTGTGGATGCGGAAACGGGACATGGTATGGTTACTGACGTTTGCCTCAAACGTAAGATTCGCAATTATATTGACAGTGTTTATGGGGGACAGCCTTCCTACAATATTCTTATCAAAACGGACAAATCTCTCAATCGCAAATTTACGGAAGCTTATGAGGCTTGCGATTTGAAAACAAAGGAAAAAGGAAAGAATGCGTCTTCTGTTTCGATTGCAAGAGATTACATTTGTAAAAATTATTATGATGTTCGTACTTTTGGTGCTGTTATGAGTACAGGTGACGATCCTTGCGGTATCGTTCGTGGTCCCGTCCAGATCAATTTTGCGAAAAGCCTTGATCCCGTCTTACCGCAGGAGATCACGATTACTCGCCAAGCAATCACCAAAGAGAGTGATATAGAGAAAAAAGAAACGGAAATGGGCAAAAAGACATTTATTCCGTACGGCTTGTATCGCGCCGAAGGCTATGTTTCCGCTTTGCTCGCTCATAAAACAAATTTTACAGAAGAAGATTTGGAAATCTTATGGAATGCAATCGTGAACATGTTTGAAATTGACCATAGTGCGGCAAGAGGAAAGCTGTGTATGAGAAAGCTTATCATTTTTAAGCACGCAACCGTTCTTGGCAATGCACCTTCCCATGTTTTGTTTGATAAGGTGCTCGTTACAAAGAAGGCGGAAGTGGAAGTGCCACGCAGATTTTCGGATTATACGGTGACGATTGAAGAAATGCCGGAAGGTGTTGAGATGATTGAAATGCTTTGATGATTCTGTGGACCTTCGTTCGATTCAGCAATATTTATATTGTCCGCATCGATTTGGATTGATGGAGAATGATTGTTCTTGGGCAGAAAACGTATTTGTGAGCCGAGGAAATTTAGCTCATGAAAGGGGTTACCGAAGGCAAAATAACATCTTCCCGCGGAACGATACAAGAGCGTTCGATTCGTGTTTTCAATGACGACTGGGGATTATTCGGCATTTTGGATTGTTTGGAATTGAAAAAAGATAAAAACGGTGTAGAAATTTCTGCATATAACGGCAAATACACCGTCAGTATCGTGGAATATAAAATATCAGCTCCGAAAAACGGTAAGATACGAATGGAAGACCGTATGCAGCTTTTGGGTCAGAAAATATGTGTAGATTCTTTGTTTTCTTGTGATGCGGATACTTATTTTTATTATCATGATACGCGCCGTAGGGAAAGAGTCGAATTTGCGGAAGAGGATTATATCTTTTTGAAAAAGACCCTGAATGAGATTCGAGAAATCAAGCGGAACGGTCATATTCCGCCAATCCGAAAAGATCAATATTGTTCAGGCTGTTCTATGAAAGATATTTGTTTGCCGGGGAAAAGGGGTCGGATATGAGAAAACTTTTGAATACGTTATATATCACCAAAGAAAACGGATATCTTTCTTTGGATGGCGAAAATCTTGTATTGACGATAGAAGGAAAAGAAGCGATAAGGTTGCCTTTTTCCAATATCGAAAGTATTGTGTGTATGAATTATCTTGGTTGCAGTCCTGCATTGATGGGGAAATGCGCCGAGGAGCAAGTTGGATTGTGTTTTATATCTCCGTATGGACGTTTTTTGGCAAGAGTAACGGGTGAAGTCAAAGGTAATGTTTTTCTTCGTTGCAATCAAATCCAATTACTTGAAGATCATACTCGGCAAATTGAGATCGTTCGGTCGATTTTGATTGCAAAACTAAAAAACACAAAAAATTTGATTTTGCGAAGCCGACGGGATAACGCAGAAATTGATGAGGATGGATTTATCACACATACGATTGAAATTTTGCAAAACAACATGGAAAAGATCAAATCGGAAACAGATATGGATATTCTTCGCGGAATTGAAGGGCAAAGTGCGAAAACGTATTTTGAAATCTTCAATCGTTTGATTACGAAGCAAAAGGAATCTTTTGTGATGCTTGACCGAACCAAACGACCGCCGCTTGACCGAATCAATGCGATGCTTTCTTTTCTTTATACTGTTTGCACGAATGATATTGCTTCTGCATTGGAATGCGTAGGATTGGATCCATATATCGGCGTTTTTCATACCTTACGTCCCGGAAGAGTTTCCTTGGCGTGTGATATTATGGAAGAATTTCGTGCTATGATAGAAAGACTTGTAATTTCTTTGATCAATTTGAAAATTATTCAAGAAGATGATTTTGAAGTACAAATCAGTGGAGCTGTATTGCTCAATGATGACGGCAGAAAAAAAGTAATCACTGCTTGGCAAAATAAGAAAAAGGAAATTATTTTGCATCCTTATCTGAAAGAAAAAGTAGCAATCGGATTGTTTCCTTATGTGCAGGCGAATTTAATGGCAAAATATATACGAGGTGAAATTTCCGAATATCCTGCTTTGATTTGGGGGTGAACCTATATGTTCGTAATTGTTGCTTATGATGTGAACACTTCTTCAGATGGCGGAAAAGCAAGACTTAGAAAAGTTGCAAAAGAATGTGTCAATTATGGTCAACGCGTGCAAAATTCTGTTTTTGAAATCAATTTAGAATATGGTAAGTTTATCTTATTAAAAGATAGGTTATTGAAGTTGATTGATAACGAAAAGGATAGCTTACGCTTCTATTATCTCGGGGATAAATGGGAAAAACGTGTTGAGCATTTTGGTGCTAAAGAAGGTTATAATAGCGAAGGCGTACTTATTATATAAGTGCGAACATTCGGCGATGTAAAAACACCGTTAGGTTCGCGGTTGTTTTCTTGAAAAATTGAACCATATAGAAATAAAAAAGTGGCTAACGCCACATCAACACCCCTACCCCTCAATCATGAGGGGTTGAGGGTGCTTTTCTTTTGTGATATAATTGTAATATGACGATCATACAACAAATTTTTCAAGACCATTTTTACGATTTAGCAG
>JAGBCV010000054.1 GCA_017937845.1 Clostridia bacterium
GATCACCGGTGCTGCTCAGATGGACGGTGCTATCCTCGTTGTTGCTGCTTCCGACGGTCCCCTTCAGCAGACACGTGAACACGTACTTCTCGCTCGTCAGGTAGGCGTTCCTGCAATCGTAGTATTCATGAACAAGTGCGACCTCGTTGACGACGAAGAACTTCTCGAACTCGTAGAAATGGATATCCGTGATCTCCTTTCTCAGTACGACTTCCCTGGCGATGATACTCCTATCATCCGTGGTTCTGCAAGAGAAGCTCTTACCTCTGCAAACACTGACTCCAGCGCTCCTGAATACGCTTGCATTCTCGAACTCATGAACGCAGTTGACGAATTCATTCCTACTCCTGAAAGAAAAGCTGACCTCGCATTCCTTATGCCTGTCGAAGACGTATTCTCCATCACAGGCCGTGGTACAGTTGCTACTGGTAGAGTAGAAAGCGGTACAGTTAAGGTTGGCGACGAAGTTGAAATCGTTGGTCTTACCGACGAAAGCAGAAAGACCACCGTTACCGGCGTTGAAATGTTCAAGAAGCTTCTTCCCCAGGCAGAAGCAGGCGATAACATCGGTGCTCTTCTCCGTGGTATCCAGAAGAACGAAATCGAAAGAGGTCAGGTTCTTTGCAAACCCGGCTCCATCAAGCCTCACACCAAGTTCGTTGGTCAGGTTTACGTTTTGACCGAAAAAGAAGGCGGCCGTAAGAAACCCTTCCTTGCTGGTTACAGACCTCAGTTCTACTTCAGAACAACTGACGTTACCGGTGTTATCAACCTTCCCGACGGCGTTGAAATGTGCCGCCCTGGCGATAACGTAGATATGACTGTTGAACTCATCTCTGCTATCGCTATGGACAAGGGTCTCCGTTTCGCTATCCGTGAAGGCGGTAGAACAGTTGGTTCCGGCGTTGTTTCTGAAATCATCGAATAATTCAAGATATTGAATTGATTTCTATCTAAGGGATGCCTTCGGGCATCCCTTTTTGTATAAAATTGAAAAGCCTTCCCCTGTGGGGTAATGGCATCAATTTAAGAAATATATCATTGCAATGTTGGAAACCATAAGGTGCAACATTGCCACTCTTTGGGGGTTGGTGAAATTCCACATCGGCGGTAAAGTCCGCGAGCTGAAGCTGAACAGGTGAGATTCCTGTACCGACGGTTATAGTCCGGATGAAAAAAGATAAAAACACGCAGGCTTTGCGTACCCTCACGATTTTTGCAAATTGTGGGGCTTTTTTATTTTTTCCTTCTAATTTTTATTATATTATGGAGGAATACCAAATGAATCATAAAAGAACACAAAAATTGTATACGATAGCCGTTGTTGCCGTCATGTCCGCTCTTTCTGCGGTGCTGATGTATATTCAAATCGGGATCCCGTTCGTGCCGTCCTTTTTGAAATTCGATTTTTCCGAGCTTCCTGCGCTCATGACTGCATTTGCCATCTCTCCTTGGGCGGGCATCATCGTTTCGCTTGCGAAAAACGTACTGCATCTCTTTGCAACAGCGACCATGGGTGTCGGTGAGCTTTCAAACTTTTTGATGAGTGCTTCGTTCGTCTTCTTTGCGGGACTCATCTATCATAAAATGAAATCCCGAAAAGGCGCTTTGATTGGCTCTGCCGTTGGTACGCTCGTTTCCGCGCTCGTATCGTTTCCCGTGAACTATTTTATTACATATCCTGTGTTTTTTGTCATTTTCGCGCCGAAAGAGATCATTCTCGATGCGTATCATATGCTGATCCCTGCGATCGATAGCTTGCCAAAAGCACTTTTGATCGTCAATATGCCTCTTACGGCTGTGAAAGGAATCGCGTGTGCGGCAATCACGTTTTTGATTTATAAGCCTCTTTCTCCGATCTTGAAGGGAAAATGGCTGAAAAAATCGTAAAAAATCTAAAATATTTGAAAAATACTATTGAAATTTGCAGAATTTCATGATATGATAGATAAGTACTTATCAAGAGTGGCTGAGGGACTGGCCCTGTGACGCCCGGCAACCTGTTTTTTCAAGGTGCTAATTCCCGATAGATGAGTGTTTATTGTTGAACTATGCTCGCTTTCGGGACAAACGAAAGCGAGTTTTTTATGCTCTAAGAAATTGCTCAACTCGACCTCGCCGTTTTGCTGTTTCCGTCAAAGAGAGAAGCTTGGATAGGCGAGCAATTTCCGGCGGGCGTTGCCCGCTTTTTATTACTCTCGCTTACATTGTTTCCCAAATAGATATAGAATGAAAAAGGAGAATTATCATGGAAAAGAAGTATTTTTCTACCGAATCCGTAACCGAAGGACATCCCGATAAAGTTTGCGACCGCATTTCCGATTCCGTTATCGATCAGATCCTTGCGGCAGATCCTATGGCGCGCGTTGCTTGTGAGACCACAGCAACCACCAATTTCGTTATGGTCATGGGTGAGATCACCACGACCGCCAATATTGATTATGAAAAGACCGTCCGCGATGCCATCGCAGAGATCGGTTATACCAAAGACGAATACGGCTTTAACGCTTCCACTTGCGAATTTGTCAACCGTATCCACACACAATCGCCCGATATCGCCATGGGCGTTGATAAATGTATCGAAGCCAAGACAGGCGCACAGTCTGACAAATACGATACGGGCGCAGGCGACCAGGGCATGATGTTTGGTTTTGCTTGTGATGAAACCGAAACCTTGATGCCTCTCGGCTATGTGCTTGCAAGCAACATGGCAAAAAAACTCACCGAGGTTCGCAAAAACGGCACCCTTTCCTATCTCCGTCCCGACGGCAAAACGCAGGTAACGGTGGAATATGACGGCGATACCCCCGTTCGTCTTGAAAACGTCGTTGTTTCCACACAGCATGACCCTGACGTATCGCTCGAACAGATTCGCGCAGATATCATCGAACACGTCATCAAAACCGTCGTTCCCGCAAACTTCATCGATGAAAACACGGAAATTTTCGTCAACCCCACAGGCAGATTCGTCATCGGCGGACCTACCGGTGATAGCGGTTTGACAGGTCGTAAGATCATCGTCGATACATACGGCGGCTACGGCAGACATGGCGGCGGCGCATTCTCCGGTAAGGACCCGACAAAGGTTGACCGCAGCGCTTGCTATGCAGCTCGTTACTGCGCGAAAAACGTCGTTGCGGCAGGACTCGCAAAGAAATGTGAAGTACAGATCTCCTATGCCATCGGCGTTGCAAAGCCCCTTTGCGTCAACGTCAATACCTTCGGTACAGGTAAGATCTCCGATGAAAGAATCGCAGAGATCGTTCGTGATACCGTTGACCTCCGTCCTGCGGCGATCATCGACTATTTTGAGCTTCGCCGTCCGATCTACGCGCCCCTTTCTGCTTACGGTCATTTCGGCAGAGAAGACCTCGGCGTGAAGTGGGAAAGCCGCGATATTGCCGATACGCTCCGCGCAAAAGCAGGACTTTGAGCAGGAGAAGCTTTTTTGTAAAAAGCACCCCTGCACCCCCTTCCAAAATTTTGATTTGGGAAATATACAATGTGACCTTCATTCTGTGGGAAAACTTTTGTAAGAAAGTTTTCCCACGCATCGCTTAACAAAGAAAGCCTTCGATTCATATGATAGGGTATCCCATCGTAAAACGGAGGCTTTTTATGAGTTTTTGGTCAGAGATCGGCATGGCGCTCATCATCGCGCTGAGCATATACGCGGCATTTCGCGCGGTGATACAGATATTCGCGCAAACGGAGCTTCAAAGATCGTGCTTCGTCAAACGGCGTGAGGATGCGATCGAGATATACGCGGATGCCGAAGCGCTGGAATATTACGTTCGCCTGGCGCTTGCCGTGGCGGACGGACGGATTTCCGTCGTGGCGTATTTGAAAAAGGACAGCGCCGAGAAAGCCGATATGCTGGATACGGTTCTGCGCTTTCGCAGGACGCATAAAAATTTGAGTTATCAATGGATTTGAAAGGATGTGGGAATATGGAACAAAAAGGGGAACAGGAGCTTCTTTCGATTGAGGGCATGATCGAAAAGATCATTTATCAAAACGAAGAAAACGGCTATACGGTCTGTGAACTTTTGGCGCCCTCGGAGGAATATTTCGTTTTGGTTGGTTCCATGCCCTATCTTTGTGAGGGAGAATCGATTTCCGCGCTTGGAAATTGGGCGATGCACCCGAGCTTTGGCAGACAGTTCAAGGTGGAGTATTATGAAAAACAACTCCCCGCCACGGCGAATATGATTCTGAAATATCTTTCCTCGGGTGCGATTCGCGGAATCGGACCCTCCACAGCGAAGAAGATCGTCGCGCAATACGGAGATGATACGCTGGATGTTTTGGAGCATCATCCCGAGTGGCTTGCGGATATTCCGGGGATCTCCGCGCGAAAAGCGAGAGATATCGGAGAGATCTTCCGTACCCAGTTCGGTATGCGAAACGTCATGATGTTTTGCAGCGCGTATCTTTCGCCGTCCGCCTCGGTCAAGGTCTATCAAAAATGGGGAACGGGCGCGATCGATATGATTCGAGAAAATCCGTATATCCTTTGCGGCAATATTCACGGCATCGGCTTTGAAAAAGCGGATATGATTGCCAAGGACCTCGGGATTCGTGAAAATTCCGAGGAGCGCATCGCGGCGGGCATCGCGTTCGTGCTTTCGTACAATCTGAATCAAAACGGGCACGTCTATCTGCCGCAAGAAAAGCTCATTCCCGCGGCGGTCAAGCTCCTTGGCTGTACCGAGGAGGAGGCGGAGGACGAGCTTGCAAGACAGGTGATGCTCAAAAAGCTTCGCTTGGCAAAGATAAACAATCGCTCCTGCATCTATCTTCCCGATGCGTTTGACGCGGAAAAATATATCTGCTCCAAAATGGACGCGCTGGAAATGACCGATCATCTTTCCGACGTGGACAATCTAAATTTCTTGATCGAAAAGACCGAGATGGAAAACGGGATCCATTATGAAGCCTTGCAGAAAAAAGCCATCATGGAGGCGGTCAAGAACTCCGTTTTCGTGCTGACGGGCGGCCCGGGTACGGGTAAAACGACCGTTGTGCGTGCGATCATTCGCATTTTCCGAAGCATGGGGCTTGAAATTGCGCTCGCAACCCCGACGGGACGCGCCGCGAAGCGCCTCTCCGAGGTGTCGGGCATGGAGGCAAAGACCATTCATCGTATGCTTGAAATGGACGGCAAAACCGAGGAGGGCATTCGTTACCACCGCGATGAAAACAACCTGCTCGATGAAGACGTCATCATCGTCGATGAAGCATCGATGATCGATTTGTATTTAATGGAGGCGCTTTTGCGTGCGATGCGTCCCGGGACAAGACTTGTCATGATCGGCGACGCAAATCAGCTTCCACCCGTCGGACCAGGGTATGTATTCCGCGATATTTTGCTCAGCGACCGCTTTTCTTCCGTGGAGCTGACGCATATTTTCCGTCAAGCGCAGGAAAGTCTCATCGTTACCAACGCCCATATGATCAACCGCGGCGAGCATATCGACCTTTCCAAAAAGGACAGCGACTTTTTCTTTTTGCCTTGTGAGACCGATGAAAAAACGGCAAGCGTGATTGCGGGGCTTTGCAAGGTGCGCCTGCCCCGCGCCTATGGCGCGACGGTTTTTGATGGTATCCAAGTCATCACCCCCTCTCGAAAAGGACAGAATGGCACGGAAATGCTCAATATCGCCCTGCAACAAGCCATCAATCCCCCGAAAGCAGGCGTGAAAGAGAAAAAACTCCGAGAGATCATCTTCCGCGAGGGCGATAAGGTCATGCAAACGCGAAACAATTACGATATTGCATGGACGAAAGCGGGCATCGAGGGGTTTGGTGTCTTCAACGGCGATATCGGTATCATTCGGGAGATCAATCTGACCGAGCAAACGCTTCTCATCGATTTTGACGGCAGAGTGGCGAGCTATGATTTCATGATGGCGGACGAGCTTGAACTTGCGTATGCCATTACGGTGCATAAAAGTCAAGGTAGCGAATATCCCATCGTCGTGATTCCGCTCTATCGCTTCACCCCCAAGCTTCTGACGCGAAATCTCTTTTATACGGCGATCACGCGAGCGCAACAGATGGTGATTTTGGTCGGTGACGGCTCTGTCGTCGATATGATGACGGACAATAACCGCCAGACCAAACGATATACAGGGCTTGAATATTGGATGACGCAGTATGATTGAATTATGGAAGAACCTGTTTTTCGTCCGCAAATGTCTTCTCTGCGGAGAGATCTTGACGGAATCGAAGGAGGGCGTATTTTGCCCGAAATGCAGACTCGAATATGAAAAATTGAAGCGCCGACCATGCCGCGCCTGCGGAAAACCGCAGAGCGCGTGCGGATGTATGCCCGATAAGCTGAAACATGAAATCGCGTGGGCAGTGCACCTCTTTGCCTATGACGACCCTTTCTCCAAGACCGTCATATTTACGCTGAAACGCCGAGATTTCAAACCGCTTCAAGTATTTTTGGGAGAAGAGCTTGCATCGCATATCGGTGATGTTGCGGAATACGAGATCACGTTCGCGCCGAGAAAGCCGAAAAGCGTGCGGGAATACGGATTTGACCAAGCGGAAGCACTTGCGCGTGTCATTTCCGACGAAAAAAACGTTCCGCTTGCGGATATCTTCACCCATGCGCGAAGATCGGAATTACAAAAGAACCTGAACGCCGAGGCGCGCGCTGAAAACGCAGAAAAAAGCTATGCCCTTCAAAGATCGTTTACCCGCGAGAGGGAAAAGCTCATCATCGTCGACGACGTCATGACGACGGGAAGCACGATGGCAAAGCTCGTTTCGCTCGCCAAAGAAGCGGGCTACAAAGAAATTGCGACGGTTTGCGTCGCCAGAACGGTACATGAAAAGGAAACACGATGAAAACGAAACTTTTGAAATTTCTTCGGAAGCTCAAATACGATTATACATATGGACTTTTCGATCTTCTGCGTCGCAGAGAAAAGCATCTTTTGCAGCCGTATACGCCCGAACATTTGCGAGATCTGACGATCTCCGATTGCATTTCGCAAAATTCCTTGATTCTTGTGAGTGCGGACTATCCCACCGAGGCGGAATGTGCGGAAGATCTGTCTGCACTCGAAGAAAATCATGCGATTTCCCACATGGCGGTGGAAAATCTCCGCTCGCTTTTTGAAGCATCAGAAACGGCTTGTGCAGAAAAAATCCTCTTTACCAGCACGTATCGTACACTTGCGTTTCAAGCATCCATCTACGGTGTCAATCCCTACGCCGCAAAGCCGGGGGAAAGTGAGCATCATTCGGGTCTTGTCGCGGATATCAAGGTGGACGGCTATGCCCAGCGCCGTTTCATCATGTCGAAAACGGGAAAATGGATGGCGAAGCACGCGCATGAACACGGCTTTGTGATCCGCTATCCGCTCTGGGGCGAAAAGCGCACGAAGGTGGACTATGAGCCTTGGCATCTGCGCTTTGTCGGTGCGCCTCACGCCGAGATCATGTACCGCATGAAATGGGTGCTGGAGGATTATCTGAACGCGCTTGAAAAGGATTCCTTCTTCCGCTATGGCGATTATATCCTTTCCGCGCAAAAGGGAAGTGTGTTTTCATTCCCTCGTGAGGTGGAAACCGTGTATATTTCCGAAAACACCAAGGGCGGATATATCCTTTGGAGTAAAATCAAAAAAGACTGATTCGTGCAGAATCAGTCTTTTTTCGTAAGCACTGTTTGTATTCCTCTGCAAATGCAATGCAAAAGGAGTGCGGAGAGGGTAACGCCGAGAAGCATCATGAGATTTGTGGCGCTGTCCCATGCCTTGCCGATGAAAACTGCCTTGATTTTTTCCCCAACCAATTCCTGCACACAGTAAAATTCCAAGGACATCGCACCGAAAAAGGAAAGCACGTTCAGCAAAAGCTTCCCGAGCATTTTACAATATCGTTCAAGCAGAGCCATACCCTTGGTGAAAAGGAATGTCCCCGAGATCGCCAAGCAAAAATTCGGCACACAGCAGTTGGAAACGGGAACGAGCAGATACAAGCCCTTGTAATTCGTGAGATACGCTGTCGCAAGTCCAAATACGAACATAAGAAGAAATACACCCCACATCCATTTTGGGATCGTCAGCGTTTTTTCTTTTGTCAGATGCCCCAGCAAAACTCCGACCAAAAAAACGGGGATACGATTCGTAAACCCAAAAAGATCAAGGCGCATATGATCTTTGAAAAGAAGCGAAAGCACGAGCCAAAGCGCAAGCATTCCAACCGTCAGCAGTATTTTATTCGGTATTTTTTTGAATATCGCATCATAAAGCGGAAAAAGGAGATATAATATCGTGATGGCGGGAACGAACCACAGAAGCGCATACATATTTTCCGTGAAAAACGTAATGCCGAGTAGATTTTTCAAAAATTGCGGAAACGTCCAACTTTGCACGAACATCAAAACGACCGCCATGATGAGATACGGCGGCAATACGCGGAGAAATCTTCGCTTGTAATAGGTCGCAAGCGAATGTTTTTCTATGGCAAAGATCAACCCCATGCCCGAGAGAAGAAAGAAAATATCCACGCCGAAAAATCCGATCTGCTTGATAAAGCCCTCGATGAACCCCAAAACGGGGACGTTCGGCGCAAGAGGTACCCATTCATGGAAGATATAGATCCAAAGCGCGGCAAGCCCCATCAGCTCCGTCCGATAGGATACGATATCGGGGGCGGTGCAGTTGTTTTTCATGATATGCTCCTTTCATTCCCATTGCGAAATTTCTTGTGGTATAAAAAGACGGATTCGAGATGAATCCGTCTTTCTGTTGGAATTGGTATTACAAACCGCGCTTGATGTAATGCGTATGAAGGATCTCGTGAGCCTTGTGGCTGCCGGGCTTTTCAAGGAACTCATCGTAAAGCTTCTGAACGGCAAGATTTTCGTGGGATTTGCGGAGAGCCATCTTGCTGTCTGCATTGTAAAGAATGGATGCGCGTTTTTCCTTGAGGTTGACAGCCGCCTTGGTAGCCGCGCTCTGAACGGGCTGACCGCCGCCGTTGACACAACCGCCGGGACAAGCCATGATCTCGATGAAATCGACCTTGAGTTCACCGGACTTGACCTTGTTCAGAAGTTCTTTTGCGTTCTTTGTGCCGGAGGCAACGGCAACGCGAACTTCCATATCGCCGAGCTTATAGGTTGCGGTCTTGATGGGAGCCGTACCGCGAACGTCTTCAAATTCGAGCTTTTCAAGGGGCTTATTGAGGATAACTTCTGCCGCTGTGCGGAGAGCCGCTTCCATAACACCGCCTGTTGCGCCGAAGATCGCGCCTGCGCCGGAACCGATATCGAACGGCTTGTCAAATTCTTCGTCGTCGAGGTCCTTATAGCGAACGCCTGCTTTTTCGATCATGCGTGCAAGCTCACGCGTGGTGATGGCATAGTCAACGTCGTAAATACCGCTGCCAACTGCGCTCTGACCGGGACGGCGTACTTCAAATTTCTTTGCTGTGCAAGGAATTGCGGAAACGAATACGATATCAGCGGGGTCAAGACCGCGGCGAGCCGCATAGTAGGTCTTATACATCGCGCCGAACATCTGCTGAGGAGATTTGCAGGTGGAAAGATTATCTGTAAATTCGGGGAAGTAATGTTCACAGTATTTGATCCAGCCGGGGGAGCAGGATGTGATAAGGGGAAGATTCTTGCCTTCCTTGACTCTCTCAAGGAACTCGGTCGCTTCTTCCATGATGGTAAGGTCTGCGGTGAGGTTCATATCGTAAACGCCATCGAAGCCAAGACGCTTGAGAGCGGCAACCATCTTACCTTCTGTGTCAACACCGGGTTCAAAGCCGAAGCATTCGCCGATGGTCGCGCGGATGGAGGGAGCGGTGCAGATGGCAACGTGCTTGGTCGGGTCGTTGATGGCATCCCAAACCTTGTCGGTGTCGTCCTTTTCGTAGAGCGCGCCAACGGGACAAGCAACGATACACTGACCGCAGGAGATACAAGAGGTAGCGGCGAGAGGCTGTTCAAAAGCGGAGCCTACGCAAGCATCAAAGCCACGGTTGATGGTTTCGATCGCGCCAATGCCCTGCATATTCTGACAAGCGGCAACGCAACGGCGGCAAAGGATACATTTGTTGTTGTCACGAACGAGGAAAGCGGTGCTTTCGTCTTTTTCGTATTCATTGTTCTTGCCTTCAAAACGATTTTCGTCGGTTACGCCGAGGTCGCGGCAAAGCTTCTGAAGCTCACAGCTGTTGCTGCGGATACAGGAAAGACATTCTTTTTTGTGGGTAGAGAGAATGAGTTCGAGGTTTGTTTTTCTGGATTCCACAACTCTGGGGGTGTTCGTCCAGATCTCCATACCGTCGGAAACGGTGGTCACGCAAGCAGCCATCAGACCTCTTGCGCCCTTTACTTCAACAAGGCAAAGACGGCAAGCGCCGATTTCGTTTACGTCCTTGAGATAGCAAAGAGTGGGGATATCGATTTTAGCAATTCTGGCGGCATCGATGATCTTAATGCCGGCAGGGACTTCATATTCACGTCCGTTGATTTTAACGGTTACAGTTTCCATGATGTAATGACTCCTTTCTTACGCTTTTACGATCGCGTCGAACTTACAAGTAGAGATACATACGCCACACTTGATACATTTTTCAGCATCGATGGTATGAGGCTGACGAATACCGCCTGTGATTGCGCCAACGGGACATTTTCTCGCGCAGGCAGTACAGCCCTTACATTTGGTAGCGTCGATCTGATAACGCATAAGCTCCTTGCAGACGTGAGCGGGACAGGTCTTGTCGGTAACGTGTGCGATATATTCGTCGCGGAAATAGCGAAGTGTGGAAAGAACGGGGTTGGGCGCGGTCTGACCGAGCGCGCAAAGGGAAGCAGAGCTGATATATTTGCTGAGCTCCTCGAGCTTATCGATATCGGCAAGAGTACCGTTACCGGAGGTGATCTTTTCAAGGATCTCAAGGAGTCGCATCGTACCGACACGGCAGGGAACGCATTTACCGCAGGATTCGTCAACGGTAAATTCAAGGAAGAATTTTGCGATATCGACCATACAGGTGTCTTCGTCCATGACGATAAGACCGCCCGAGCCCATCATAGAACCGATAGCGGTAAGGTTATCGTAGTCGATGGGGGTATCGATGAGGTGAGCGGGGATACAACCGCCGGAAGGACCACCGGTCTGAGCCGCCTTGAAGTGCTTGCCGTTCGGAACGCCGCCGCCGATTTCTTCAACGACTTCGCGGAGCGTCGTACCCATCGGGATCTCCACAAGACCTGTATTTTCGATCTTGCCGCCGAGCGCGAATACCTTCGTACCCTTGGAGCGTTCTGTACCCATGGATGCGAACCAATCGGCACCCTTCAAAATGATCTGCGCGATATTTGCGAGAGTTTCTACGTTATTGATGATGGTAGGTTTGCCGAAAAGACCCTTAACAGCAGGGAACGGAGGACGCGGACGGGGTTCGCCGCGGTTGCCTTCGATGGAGGTAAGGAGTGCGGTTTCTTCACCGCAAACGAACGCACCTGCACCAAGACGGAGCGTTACCTTGAAGTTGAAGCCTGTGCCGAAGATATTTTCACCGAGAACGCCTATTTCTTCTGCTTGCTTGATGGCGATTTCAAGACGGTGAACGGCGATCGGATATTCTGCGCGAACGTAGATATAGCCTTCGTCAGCGCCGATGGCAAAGCCTGCGATCGCCATCGCTTCGAGAACGGCGTGCGGGTCGCCTTCGAGAACGGAACGATCCATGAATGCTCCGGGGTCGCCTTCGTCGGCGTTACATACGACGTATTTCTTGCCTGCGGGCTGATCCTTTGCGAAGGTCCACTTTTTACCTGTGGGGAAGCCTGCGCCGCCGCGGCCGCGGATGCCGGAATCGAGAATGGTCTGGATAACGCTGTCGGGTGTCATTTCGGTGAGGACCTTTGCGAGCGCCTGATAGCCGTCGACTGCTATGTATTCATTGATGCATTCGGGGTCGATAACGCCGCAGTTGCGGAGAGCGACACGTTTCTGCTTTGCGTAGAAGGGGGTCTGGTCAAGCGCGAGGATCTCGTCGCCCTTGACGGTTTCTTTATAAAGAAGATGACGAACGGGTTCGCCGCCTACGAGATGCTCGGTCACGATCTCGTGCATATCGTCAGCGGTTACCTTGCTGTAAAACGTACCTTCGGGATAAACGATCATGATCGGACCGAGAGCGCAAAGACCGAAGCAGCCTGTGGTAACGACCTTGATTTCGTCTTCGATGCCTGCGAGCTTGAGCTCTGTTACGAGTGCATCGCGGATATCCATGGAGCCGGAGGAGGTACAGCCCGTACCGCCGCAAATGAGGACGTTTTTGCGAATACCGTCGCCGGCATCCACGAAATGTCCGTGGCCATGACGCATTTCAACCTTGGGAGCATATTCCGCTCTGATGGCGTTGAGTTGTTCTATGGTAAACATAACTTTTTAGATTCCTTTCGTTGAGATTGTATCAAAGATATTTTGCGATGATGCCATCGACATCAGCAGGGGTGATTCTGCCGTAAACGTCGCCGTTGACTGTCATAACGGGAGCAAGACCGCAAGCGCCGATGCAACGGGTCGCATCGTAAGAGAATCTGCCGTCGGGAGAGATATCACCCGCGCCGATGCCTGTGATCTCCATGCATTTTTCGTGGAGCTTACCGGAGCCCTTTACGTAGCAAGCGGTACCAAGACAAACGGCGATGGAAACCTTACCCTTGGGATTGAACGAGAACTGAGAATAGAAAGAAGCAACGCCGTAGACCTCGGAAACGGAAACGTCAAGACCGATGGCGATTTTTTTCTGTACTTCGAGCGGAAGATAACCGTAAATATCCTGCGCGCCCTGCAAAACGGGCATGAGATTACCGCCTACGTTTTTGTATTTGGCAATCAACGCATCCAACTTGTCCGCTTGTTCTTTGGTTTCGGTGAAAGCGACTGTTGTGAGTTTCTTTTTCATAAAATTTGAAAAACCTCCTTGTATTTTATATGGTGGAACGGCTTCAGACTACCGTATATTTTATCTCTAAGAGATATTATACAACATCTTGGAGAAAATTTCTATACCTTTCTTGTGAAAAACGCGATTTCCTTGATAGAATTTTTGCGCGTTTTTTAGACGTTTTTGACAAAAAGTCGCAGAAAGATTCTCTTTTTTGAAGGTATTGACATACGATGTGGGATATGCTATGCTTTTATATCATATGAAATGCGAGGTGTGAAGATGAAAGCAGTCATTTATCCCTTGGAAAAGGTCGTTTTGGGCGATATTTCCATCACGTTCGGAATGAAGAAAAGCGAAGCGGAACGCTTGCTCGGAAAAGCGACGGCGGTCGGAGAAAGCCCTCCATTTTGCAACGGTCGGCGCAGGCGCTTGCGGATATTATACGCGATGATACAGAAAAAGGACGAGAAACAATCTCGTCCTTTTTGTTATCTTCATTTATTTCATGAGCGTTTTTGCGCGAATGGTGACGGAGGACTTTTGGGGTGTGCTCGTCGTCATGGCAACGGTGAATTTCTTGGGGTTAACGGGGAACGCACCGCGCATATGCTCAGCGTTCCAATGCTCGCCGAAGCCGCCATCGATTTCAAAATAACGAAGACCGTCCACAAAATACTGCGCGTTGCCGTTTCTCAAAAAGAGATAATCGCCAGCCTTGGGCTGCATCATGATGCTTTCGGTAAAGAGCTTACCACCCGGCTGCATCGAAATTTCGAGCTTTGTGGGGATACGTTCACAGCCGCAGGTCTCGATATCGAGCGTCGCGCCGTCATCGAGGAGGTGAATGGTGATCTCCGTATGGAAGTTCTGTACGTTGATGATCTGACGCTTGGAGTGGTCCATCTTTCGCCAGTTGGAGGTTTCGGGCTTTTCGTCAAATTGCGAACGGTAGCCCGCGTTTTCATCGCAAACGAGCTTGAAGCCGTCCGCCGTGGGCGTAATGGAGCGCGCGCGGAACTGCGAATGAGGGTCGCCGAAGAAGGAGCCTGCGAAACGAACTTGAAGCATCGACGCGCCGTAGTTCATCTGGAAAAAGACAGGCGAGCGCGAAGCAAGACAGGTCATCGTCAGATTTCTTTCGGGGTGATAGATTCTGGCGATACGGCTGTTCGGGAGGAAGCAGGTCTGATCCTTTGCGGGCGCTTTCGGCGTGATTTCATCGAATCTTGCAACAAGCTCGGGGTGGAGCGTCAGCAGGGTCAGCACAAAGGGCGTACGGAAGTCAAAGACGGAATTGCCGTATTTATCATGAATCGCATCTGCCATATACGCAAATTCGGGATTTTTATCGATGAGCGCAAGCAGGAGATAATATGGATAGTAGGGCGCAATGGTATGCTCGCCGCCGTTATCCCAACGGGTGGAATTGAGCGTGTTGACCGTGTAATCGGGTTCGATGAATTTATACATCAAGTTCAGATTTCTGCGCGGATATTCAAAAAATTCTTCTCGGTCAAGGAAATATCCCATGATCATGAAGGAATAGTTGCAAATGTTATTGTAGGAGCCTGTGGAGCGTTCGGTATATTCGCCGTATTCATCGCAGTCGATGCCCTCCATGAGGAAGCCCTCGATGGCGTCGAGAAATTCCTTTTCGCCCGTATAGCGGTAAGCGATCGCAAGACCGCTGGAAATGACCCAACGATGATTGGGCGTATGGAAGCCGAGCGTCGCCATGGCATGACCGCTCTTTTTGAGGACCTCTTTGATCTTTTCAAAAAGCCTGTCCTCCTCGGGGGTATGCTTGGAAAAACGCGCGATCAGCTCCGTTGCGGGATAGATGGCGTGAACGTGGAAGCCCGTCTGAGCGGGATCGTGGAAGTTTGTGCTAAGAAGGTCATCCGAGCCGTCCTCGTGAATATAGGATTCATAATGGCAAAGCCCCTGATACGCTTTTTCCAAAAGAACGGGGTCGCGGTAGCGCGGAGAGCCTTCCATATAATACGCAAGGATAAAATGCGACATATAGGAAGCAAAGGTGGAGCCATCCGTAAGACCCTGGTCGGAAGAACCCGTTGCAAGGAAGATCGGCAAGCGCTCTGCGTCGTTCATCAGGTCGTCGATGTTCAAATACCGTTCGATCGAACCAAAAAGATATTGTTTGATGCGTTCATAATGATTTTTCATGACAGAACCTCCAAGTCCTTTTTCGCGTTTATTCTATCATATTCTTTTTGATTAGTCAATGGCAATCGGGAAATTCGTGAACAAAATAATGAATCTAAACAATACAAAAAAATATGAAAGATGCACTTGTCAACCGTCAGTTGCTAACATTTCCAAGTCGGATTGGTTGATTTTTGGGGATGCTCATGCTATAATTGGCACAGAAAAAACGAAAGGAGAAATCATGTATGAATCAGTTTCGCTCTTATTTGTATTTTGTTTTGTTGGTCGTGCTTTGTGCCGTTTTGATCTTTGCCGTGGTCACGTCATCGGTCAAAACGTTCTATTCATTTCGTACGGATCATACGGCTACGTTGTTTGATGATTATGCCCGATATGAAAATGGAGAGGTCGTGTATCTTTCGAGGGAGGCGTGTTTTGCGGATCATCATACGACGTTTCCGAACGAGCAGCATAAAACCGCCGATAAGACCTATGCGGAATATTATGGAGAGGGCGATATGGTAAGGCTCACCCATGCCGCGACGAGATGCGAGGACCCGGGCGGAAGACACGGTGACGGAGTGTATTATTTGGAAGCGTGGGTCGATTTTTTGGAGATCCCGACCTCTCGTCAAAAGGATAGGATATCTCTTCGGTTTTCGCAGGATACGACGTATCTGACGGAGGATGCGGTCATGGTCATACGGTATAAGCTTGCGGGAGATGACCATATTTATGAGAAGATAACAAAAGATGACATCTTATATTTGGATTTGGAATTGCCCAAGGGCGATTTGGAAAGCCTGCAAATCTATCTGTCGCATTACGTAGTGCGGCAACATCCTGATTTTTCGGGGCATAGCAATGTGTGGATAGAGTATTGGCATACATACGGCAAGGAACGGGAAAAACGGTATTACAATTATTATAATATCCATTATATCCCGAGAGAAAACCTGCAAAAAGAGGAGGCAGAGGCATGAAATTATACGAAAAAATCTATACGTTACGAACAGAAAAGAACCTATCCCAAGGCGACCTTGCGGAGATTCTTGACGTATCGCGCCAATCCGTTTCCAAATGGGAAACGGGCGCATCGATTCCCGATCTCGATAAGCTGATCAAAATGAAAGAAATTTTCGGTGTCAGCATCGATGAACTCGTTTGCGAGGATATCGTGAAAAAAACGAAAGAAGAATTGACAGACCCCACCATGAAAACAGAACCCGCTCCACCGATCGTTGTGGTCAAAGAAGCGCTCCCTATGCGGAAATTTGTCGGTATTTTGTTGTTTTTCTGCGCGTTTTTCCTGCTTTTATTGCGATCTTCCTATATTGCACCTGCCATTTTGACGATCATGGGCGTTTTGTGTCTTGTTTGCAGAAAAAGAGCATGGCTTTGGTGTCTTTGGGTCTCGTTTTTCACATTGGGAGAGATTTTTGCGCTTTCCCCATTTGAAGCCTTCCGCTTCCGTTGGTATAGTTATTACATCGAACGCGGGCAGTTTTGGAAGCATTTCGGTCCCGCATGGCTCTATGTGATAGGATTTGTCATCATGCTTGCCTTGACCGTTTGGAGCTTTCGACAAATCGTTTTGCGTCCAACACGCAAAAAAGCCGTGATGTTCGGCATTGGATGGGGTATTTTGCTGAGCATTTCACCGATTTTGAACAAAATCCTTTCGATTATCGAAACGGCGCAAAAGAAACTGTGGATTTTGAATCCCGATGAGGTTTCGGCAGGCGCGCCTCCCGTGTATAGCGCCGAATTGCATCAAGCATGGGTCAAATTTGAAACTTGGTTTTCTGACGTGTATGCCATTTTATTTGCCGTCGTATTTGCCGCACTCTTTGTCTTAACCATTTCCCTTATCCGAACCCATCGAAAAAAGAAAGTGAGCGTTCCCGATGAAGTTATATGAAAAAATCTATACCTTACGCATCGCGAAAAATTTATCCCAAGGCGACCTTGCGGAAATGCTCGACGTATCGCGTCAATCCGTTTCCAAATGGGAAACGGGTGCATCGATTCCCGATCTCGATAAGCTGATCAAGATGAGCGATCTTTTCGGCGTTTCGCTCGATGCGCTCGTTCGCGAGGAAATGCCCGAAAATGAGCAAAAAATCGCAGAAAACACCCCAAAAACCCCCGAAAATGGCGAAAATCCGCAAAATATCGTCATCGTGAAAGAACCGTTTCCGACGCGAAAGATCATGGGTTTTATCTTCTTCGGCATGGCGTTTATTGCGTTTCTTGTGATCGGCTTGCTTGCGGATATCATCGCCGGTCTTTGCTTGGCGGCATTTTTTTCTCTGCTTGGCATCATTTGCTTTGTGTCCTCCAAACGGCCGCTGTATTGGTGTATATGCGCCCTTTTCCTTGTGATGAGCGCATTGTTTCCCCATTCCGTTGGTATACAGATTCCCGTGATCATGCTCGTATTATATATTCCCATGCTGATATGGACGTTATATGAGTTTCGTCATGTTGCGTGGCGTCCTTCCATGAAGCAAAAGATCTTGTTTTGGATATTGTGGGGATTTTATCTTGTTTCCTTGATTTTGCCTTCTGTTTTGTATCGATATGTTTATCATATGGAAGTTTCTTGGAAAACGGGCGGATTCTTGCTTATGGTATGGCAAATGCTCGTAAATCCGATTTTTTTGGCAGTCCTCGTCGTTTTCACCGCTGCATGGATTCGGACACTCGAAAAAAGAAAGTGAGCGTTCCCGATGAAGTTATATGAAAAAATCTATACCTTACGAACAGAAAAGAACCTATCCCAAGGCGACCTTGCGGAGATGCTCGACGTATCGCGCCAATCCGTTTCCAAATGGGAAACGGGCGCATCGATTCCCGACCTCGATAAACTGATCAAAATGAGCGATCTTTTCGGCGTTTCGCTCGATGCGCTCGTTCGTGAAGAAATGCCCGAAAATGAGCAAAAAATCGCAGAAAACACCCCAAAAACCCCCGAAAATGGCGAAAATCCGCAAAATATCATCATCGTGAGAGAACCGTTTCCGACGCGAAAAACGATAGGATTGATGCTTTTGGGCGTTGCGCTGGGTTTATTTATCATCGTTGGACTTTTTATGGATTTTTTAAGCGGTATTTTACTATCTTTGCCGTTTGTTATGGGCTGTTTTTGCGCGTTTGCCTCTGAAAAGAGCAAAAAATCCGCGCAAACGATGGCAGGGATTCTCTTATTTTTCGCTTCCGTTTTTCTTGCAATCAGTGGCGGCTATATTCTTGCCGTTTTTACCCTTTTGATGAGCGGAATTTGCTTTTTTTCCAAAAAATATCCCCTGTTTTGGATATTTTTGACGCTTTCCGCTATGTTTTTCCTTTACGTTGCTTTGGTGAAAAATTGGGGCGTGATGGAGGTCGCCGTCGGCTTGCTTATTTTAGCGTTGGTCGTTTTGCTCGTCGCATGGCTGTATGTCACCTTGAAAAAGAAAACGAACACCCCGTGATGGGGTCAAAAGTACGCAAAAATGGCACTCGAACCGAGTGCCATTTTTGCGTATTACCACTTATTTTTTGATGATATGGAAAGCGAAACCGCCGATTTCGTCCTTCATATAAGCAAATTTGAGATTGCCCTTTTCATCGTAGGTTGCGGTGGATTCATCAAATTCGATGCCCATGCGCTCGAAATATTTTCTTGCGCGGTCGGGGAAGTTACAACCGATGGCGATGTGTCCGTGTGTGCCGCGGAACTGATAGTGCATCACTTCAAATTTTGTGCCTGCAAAGGTAGCCTTGGAGCGAACGTCGGGGTCAAGCATGAAGAGCTTGCAGAGAAGGTCTGCGGTCTTGGTTGCTTCTTCGATGTTGTCGCTGTTGATACCAACGTGAACGATCTCGAAGCCGTGCATGAGCGCAACGGCATTTCTGGTGAGCTTTTCGATCTCGTCGAACTTGCCTTCCTTGATGAGAGCATCCTTTACCATGAAAGAACCGCCGCAAGCAAGGATCTTGGGATTCTTGAGGTAAGAAAGGATATTTTCTTCGTTGATACCGCCTGTGGGCATAAATTTAAGGTTTGCATAAGGAGCGGAAACGGATTTGATGACGTTCAGACCGCCAATGGCTTCCGCAGGGAAGAATTTGACAACGTCAAGTCCAAGCTCCATCGCCTGTTCCATTTCGCCGCAGGTAGCGCAACCGGGGCAAACGGGAACACCCTTTTCGATGCAATATTTTACGATCTTCGGATTGAAGCCGGGGGAAACGATGAATTTCGCGCCTGCTTCGATTGCCTTGTCGACCTGTTCTGTGGTGAGAACGGTGCCTGCACCGACGAGCATATCGGGAAGAGCATCAGCGATATTTTTGATCGCATCAGCGGCAGCCGCAGTACGGAATGTTACTTCCGCAGCGGGAAGACCGCCGCGCATAAGAGCTTCGGCAAGCGGAACTGCTTTTGTGGCATCTTCGATCTTAATGACGGGGATAATGCCGATCTCCCCAATTTGTTTCAAAACATCATTCATTGGTATAACCTCCATATCACCGCGGTGCGGTGTAAAATTTACAAGTTTCCATTGGTTTTTCATGCTTGCTGATAAAATTTTTTGAAAACATGAAAAATCTCTCTATATAATTATACAATATCCTGTTGCATTTGTAAAGATTTTGGTATATAATTTAAGATAGATTATTTGAAAAATTTGTGGCAGAGTCCACACAGAAAGGAAACATGAACATGAAACCCTTTATGGACAAAGATTTTTTGCTTGACAACGACGTGGCAAAGATGCTCTATCATCATTATGCGGCGGAAATGCCCATCATTGACTATCATTGCCATGTAAATCCCAAGGATATCGCTGAAAACAAAAAATACAAAAATATCACAGAGGTTTGGCTCGGCGGCGACCATTACAAATGGCGTGCCATGCGTTCCTGCGGACTTCCCGAAAGAGTCATCACAGGCGACGCTTCCGATTATGAAAAATTTGAAGCCTTTGCGACCGCAATGCCTTCTCTCATCGGCAATCCCCTCTATCATTGGTCGCATCTCGAACTCAAACGCTATTTCGGCTATGAGGGTATCCTCTCTCCCGAAACCTGCGAAGAGGTTTGGAATATCTGCAATGAAAAGCTCGCATCTGACGATATGACCGTCCGCGAGATCATCAAAAAATCCAACGTCGTCCTCCTTTGCACGACGGACGACCCCGCGGATTCTCTTGAATATCATATTGCCATTCGTGATGACGAAACCTTTGACGTTCAGGTGCTTCCCGCGTTCCGCCCCGATAAGGTCATGGGCATCGACAAGCCCGGTTATACCGATTATATCGCGACCCTCGCAAAAGCAGGCAATGCTGAGATCAAGGATTATGATAGCCTCCTCTCCGTTTTGGAAGGCAGAATCGAATTTTTTGAATCTCTCGGCTGTCGCACCGCAGACCATGGCTTTGACGATTACGTAGCGTTCGCGGACGAGCTTACCGCAGAAGAAGCAGAAGCAGCCGCAAAAGTGATCTTTACCCGCGCACTCGCCGGCGAAAAGATCGACGCTGAGGACACCAAGGTCTTCAAGAGCGCGATGATCCGCTTCTTTGGCAAGCAGTACGTCAAATACGGCTGGATCATGCAGATCCACTTCGGCGCGCTTCGTTCGCCCAACACCATCATGAAGAACCTTCTCGGTCCCGACACGGGCTACGATACCATTCATGGTCAGAACTGCATCTATGCACTTGCCAAGATGCTCGATGCTTTGAACCTTGAAAACGCACTCCCCAGAACCATTCTCTATTCGCTCAATCCCATCGATAACGCTGCTCTCGGCACACTCATCGGTTCTTTCCAGTATACGAGCGAAGAAGCGGAAGGTCTCTGCTGTCTGCCTCCCATGCAACATGGTAGCGCTTGGTGGTTCAATGATAACATCAAGGGTATGCGCGAACAGCTTGAAAATCTCGCAAACCTTTCCGCGCTCGGCAAGTTTGTCGGTATGCTGACAGACTCCCGCAGCTTCCTTTCCTATACCCGTCATGAATATTTCAGACGCATCCTTTGCGGTGTTCTGGCAGGCTACGTCGTTCGCGGCGAATATCCGCTCGATATCGATAACCTCGCGCAGATGGTCTGCGATATTTGCTATAACAACACCAAAGACTTCTTTGGCTTCAAATTGCTTTGATTTGTAGGGCGCGGGATTGATTTCCGCTCTGTAAATATCGTTTTTGTAGGGGACGGCGTCTTCGACGTCCCATTACAACGAAAAAAATAATTATAATTTTTTGAAAAGAGGTAAATAAAAATGGCAGAAGAAAAAGAAATGCAGGGCGCAGAAGCTCCTGCGGAATGTACACACGATTGCTCCACTTGCTCCGCAAACTGCGGTTCCAAAAAGCAGTCCATGTTTGAACCTATCAACCCCATGAGCATGGTTGGCAAGGTCATCGGTGTTGTCAGCGGTAAGGGCGGCGTTGGTAAGTCCATGGTAACAGGACTTTCCGCCGTTGAGCTCCGTCGTCGTGGCTATAAAGTAGGTATCATGGACGCGGATATCACAGGTCCTTCCATTCCGAAGGCATTCGGTCTTGACGGCATCTGCGAAGCCGCACCCCTCGGCGGTATCCTCCCCAAGGAAACCAAAACAGGCATCGAGGTCATGAGCGTAAACCTTCTTCTTGAAGACGTAACTTCTCCCGTCGTTTGGAGAGGTCCCGTCATCGCAGGCACGGTAAAGCAGTTCTGGACAGACGTTGTCTGGGGCGACCTTGACTGTATGCTCATCGACTGTCCTCCCGGCACAGGCGACGTTCCGCTCACCGTATTCCAGTCCATTCCGCTCGACGGCATCATCATCGTGACAAGCCCCCAGGATCTCGTATCCATGATCGTTGCCAAGGCTGTCAACATGGCGAAGCTCATGAACATTCCGATCGTCGGTATCGTTGAAAACATGAGCTATGTCAAATGCCCCGATTGCGGCAAGGAGATCAAGATCTTCGGTGATAGCAAGATCGAAGAGGTTGCCAAGGAATACGGTATTCCCGTACTTGCCAAGCTCCCTATCGATCCCAAGCTCGCCGCTATGTGCGACGCAGGTACCATCGAGCTTGCTGAAAATGACGTTGCGGCATCCATCGCTGACGCCATCGAAAATCAGCCCGCAAGAACACTTTGATGAAGAAAAAGGTATTGTTCGTCTGTTCCGCCAATACCTGCCGAAGCGCTGTCGCGGCGGCGATCCTCATCGAATACGGACACAGACGTTATGACGTTTCCTCTGCGGGCATATACGCCCGCTCGGGAGAACCGATGCACCGCGAATGTGCCGAAGCCTTGGAAGAAATTTTCGGACACGGCTATTCCGCGTATAATCATACGTCCACAAAGCTTACCTATCAGCACCTCATGAACGCCGATGTGATCGTCGGCGTTTCGGAGGGCTACGCCGCCATTTTGCGCGCGAATTTCAAGGAGGTCGCCGATAAGGTCATCGCCTTTGAAACGCCGATCTCGGATATCTCCTGCCTGCGCGGAGAATCGATGGTAAGGGCGGTGAAGACCATTCGTGACGAGGTCTTCAAAATGTTTTTGGAGGACGAAAAACATGATTGAAATACAAAAAATGACGGCGGCGAGCGCAAAAGCCGCCGCCGAACTTGAAGCCATATGCTTTGCTTCCCCATGGAGCGAGGACGCGCTTTTGCAAATGTCTGAAAATCCGAACGCAAGCTTTCTTTGCGCGTTTTCGGACGGCGTTTTCGCGGGCTATGCGGGAATGCTTTGCGTGCTGGATGAGGGGCAGATCTGCAACGTGGCGGTTTGTCCCGCATATCGCCGTATGGGAGTCGGCGCCGCTCTGATGAAGGCGCAAGCAGAGACCGCGAGGATTCGCGGACTTTCTTTTATGACCCTTGAAGTACGCGCAAGCAATCTTGCGGCGCAGGGTCTTTATGAAAAATACGGCTGGGAAAAGGTCGGCGTGCGTAAAAATTTCTATCAAAAACCGCGCGAGGACGCTTTTCTCTATAATTATTATGTAACGTAAGAAAGTTGGTTTTATATGCGTATTCTTGCATTTGAAAGCTCTTGTGATGAGACCGCGGCGGCGGTTCTCGAACGAAAAGACGGAAAACTGACCGTTCTTTCCAATATTGTAGCGTCGCAGATCGCCATTCATGCAAAATTCGGCGGCGTTGTTCCCGAGATCGCAAGCCGCGCGCATAGCGAAGCGATTTCCGGCATTACGTACGAAGCCTTGGAAACGGCAAAATGCACGATGGATGATATCGATGCCATCGCCGTGACGAACAATCCGGGTCTTATCGGCGCGCTTCTCGTCGCGGTGAATTTTGCGAAATCCTTGGCGTATGCGTATCAAAAGCCTCTTATCCCCGTCAACCATATCAAGGGACATATCGCGGCGAATTATATCTGTCATCCCGAGCTGAAAGCGCCGTTTATCGGCTTTATCGCGTCGGGCGGACATACGTCCATCGTCCGTGTAGAGGACCCTCGTACCCACGTGCTGATCGGCGGTACACGAGATGACGCGATGGGCGAAAGCTTTGATAAGGTGGCGCGTGTCATGGGTATGCCGTATCCGGGCGGCGCGGCGCTGGATAAGCTCGCCTATGAGGGCAAAAACCCCGTCAAATTCCCGTCCGCGGCGGTGCGCGACGATACGCTTGATTTCTCTTTTTCGGGCATCAAGACCGCGGTTTTGAACCTGATCAACCAAGAAAAGCAAAAGGGCGGGGAGCTTCCCCGTGCGGATATCGCGGCAGGCTTTGTAGAAGCGGCGGTATCGAGCGTCATTACGAAGCTCGGCATGACCTTTGACCGCAACCCCGATATGAAAACGCTCGTTTTGGCGGGCGGTGTCGCGGCGAACTCGCATTTGAGAACCGCGCTTGAAAAATTCACGAAAAAACGCGGTCTGAAGCTCTATATGCCCGACCTTTGCTATTGCGGCGATAACGCGGCAATGATCGGTGCGGCGGCGTTTTTTGAATACGACGCTGGAAATTTTGCAGACGTATCTCTCAATGCGTACGCCTATTCCGTGTGATGTCAAGATGTGAAAAACACGAATTTTGACAGAGGTTTTTAGTCAAATTTGTGAAAATTTCAGCAATTTCCGTCGGAAAAAATCGGTGGAAAAGTTGAAAAACTTCCCACAGAGTTTTCCACACCCTGTGGAAAACAAAAATCATAATTTTGAGAAATCCACAAGAAAATCCAAGAAAATCAAGCTTTTTCCCAAAAAACCCCCTATTTCTTGTGGAAAACCATGTGGGGAATGTGGATAAAGTTTGCGAAGTTTTCCCCAAAAGGGGATGTGAAAAATGGGGATTCCGATTGGATTTCCCATTTTGGGGATTATTGGAAAAGGAAGAATTTTGTCGAAATGATAGGAAATATACAGATTGGATTTGGCTGGGAAAGGGGGAAACGTGTTGAAAATTGAAATGAATTACGGAAAAGCCGTATTGAATCTGCCGAGAGCGTGCGTGCCATATCTTTCGGAAGCTACGGCAGATGAGATGCGCGTGCTTTTGGCGCTCGGCGCGGAAAACGAAAGCACGGTGGAATCGCTTTCCCATATGACAGGACTTTCCGAAGAAAGAGTGGCAAATGCGCTGACCCTTTGGAAAAAGGCAGGCGTTTTGGAGACCGAGGGCGAGTGGCAGATGACCGCTCCCGAAAAAGATACCTCCCGTCCGTCTTATACGGGCGAGGATATGGCGCGTATCGCAGAAACGAGCGATATCAAGGAGCTTGTCGACGTTTGCGCCGCCATTCTCGGCAAGACCTTTACGCCGACGGAATCGGAATCTCTCTTTTATCTGCATGACGGCTTGCGCCTTGAGTTTGAATATATCGTCAACCTTTGTAAGCATTGCTATGATATCGGCAAGCCCTCTCTGCGTTATATTGAAAAGGTCGGCATCGACCTTTATGACCGCGGTATTACGACCGTCGGTGCGCTCGGCGCTTACATAGCGAACGAAGAAAAGAAAAACGATATGGAATATCGCATCCGCAATCTGTACGGCATCGGAGAGCGTGCGCTGACTCCCAAGGAGCAGGAATATCTCTCGATATGGACGGTGGATTGGAATCTGCCTTATGAGATGATCGAGCTTGGATACAATCAAATGCTTGCCGCCATAGATAAACCGAAGTTTTCGTATGAAAACGGCATTCTCAAAAAATGGGTGGAGGCAGGCTGTCGCACGAAGGAGGATGCGGAAGCATACCTTAACAAAAACAAAGAAACAAAGGGCAAACCCAAAGCCAAAACGGAAAATAAACAGATCGGCTTCGACCTTGACGAATTTTTTGCCGCCGCCACGATGCGCGGAGAAGAATCGAGTGAAAATTAAGAAAACAGGTGGTTTCTATGGCATACAATCCCGAAAATTACAAACGAATTGCCGCGCAGTATAAGGATAAAAACCTGCGCGCCAAGCAAGCGGCGGAGATGCGCCGTGCGGAGATACACGAAAAGCTTCCGCAGGTCATGGAAATCGACCGAGCGCTTTCGCAAACGGGGCTTCGCATCATGCGAGAAGCCTTAAATGGTAAGGATGGGCTTGACGCACGCATCAAAAAGCTTGAGGAGGGCAATGCGCTTCTTCTCGAAGCCAGACGTGAAATTTTGCTTGCCGCGGGCTATCCCGAGGACTATACGAGCGTACATTATGAATGTAACGATTGCATGGACGTGGGCTTTATCGACGGCAAAATGTGCAAATGTATGCGCCGTGCGCTCACGCTTGCGGGTTATGAAAGCTCAGGTGTCTTAAAGCTCATTGAAAAGCAGAATTTTTCGACCTTTGACCTCAAATATTATGACGGCGCGGAAAGAGCCAATATGGAGCGCATCTTGGCGCGTACGAAGCACTATGCCGCCACGTTTGACGGCAAGCATATGCGAAATCTGCTCTTTATCGGTACAACAGGACTTGGCAAGACCCATCTTTCGAGCGCGATCGCCAAAGAAGTCGTGGAAAACGGTCATGACGTCATTTATGAAAGCGCACAGAAGATATTTTCCGACTTTGAAGCGGAAAAATTCGGCAGAACCGCGCAGGGAGAGGATCGCACGAGCCGGTATATGACCTGCGACCTTCTCATCATCGATGACCTCGGTACGGAAATGCAGAGCCAATTTACGGTTTCTTGTCTGTATAATCTTGTCAATACCAGACTCATTGCCGAAAAAAGCATGATCATTTCCACCAATATCCGCAAGGAAGAATTGCTCTCCAAGTATACGGATAGAATCACCTCGCGCCTTTTCGGTGAATTTGAAATCTGCGTTTTTTCGGGCAAGGACATTCGCAGTCAAAAGCTTCTCAGGGGATAATATTTTATACGATGCTGTATGCTTCACCTTGCGGAGCAGCGCTTGGAATGACGCGCAAGGTGAATGATTTTTGATCGGAGGGCATGAAAATGTCGAAAATTTTGAATGTTTTGAAGAAAAAATGGATGCTTTTTTTGCTCCTTGCCGCGCTTTTTTGCATCCTTTTGTACCTTTTCGTTCCCCGAAATTTGGGAACGCTTGCCGATATTCATGATGCGGATATCCAAAAGATCACTCTCTACGGCGTATTCTTAGATGACAAAGAGGGCGATCTTATCATCGAACTTACAGAAGCGGAACAACAAAAATTTCTGGAAATGATGAAGAAAACCTATGTGTTCCGCAATCCCATTGATAAGGAATATACCGAAGACGATTTCGGATATTTCTTTGAGCTTGCAAGAAAGCCTGTAAATCGCGATACCGTCCCCCCTCTCGTACATTATTTCACAGAGGATATCATCTCCGTAGACGGTGTTCAGTACCGCTTCTATGGCGATGCCTTTGAGGAATGGTTCGAGGAGCTTGTGGATCGAGATTGAATATGAAAAATGCACCCGCGAGGGTGCATTTTGTGTTTTATCGAAATGCGTTAATAAAATGAGCGATGGCATCAGATATGAATTGAAGCAGTGATCGTGGTTCTTCACTTTGCATAGCTTGCGCGGTTTCTTGCTTTTTGCGCTGTGCGATTTGTTCTTGATGTTTTCGCAATCTTGCAAGAGGGTCATTGGACTGTAAAATTCTTGTTTGAAATTTTTCAATCCATTGAACATCTTCAGCGGTACATTCTTCCTCATCCAGTGCATCAGGGTCATGGGTCATATGATTACGCAGATGACGATATGTTTTGAGTTGGTCATAGTCATCTTCCCAACCGGAAATAATATATGCAAATGAGTGGTTGTTGTCCATATCTTCTAAATATGCAGAAACACCATTTCGTTCAATATTGTAAATATCCTTACAAAGATTATCTAAACGGATATACTCTTTCAAAAATTGAATATTGTATTCATTCATATCGTATTCCTCTTAATACCAACATTTTCTATCCAGTTCCCTTCACTGGGGAACACCATTCTTTTTGTTTTATTGCTTACAGCTCTTTTTCAAAAATCAAATCGATTTCTTCGATGTGTCCTGTTCCGCGTTGTTGGGTTGGAACATAACCTACATAACGCCAACCGTTTTTTGCTCTTTGCTCAATGATGGAACGATAATCTCCGATGCAGTAAACGTTTCCGTTGAGCAAGCCCCATCCACCAACGTCACAGCTTACAGATTCATATTCATATCGATACATAGTATAATTCCTTTCCTATATGGTGTAAATTTGAATGATTGCGTTCAAAATTCTTAGCTCCAATATTTCCGATCCAGCGACCGAAATTGGATCGCTTCTGCAATATGTGCCGCCCCGATGACCTCACTGCCTGCAAGGTCGGCAATGGTGCGTGCTACGCGCAGGATCCTGTCATATCCTCTCGCGGAAAGCCCCAGACGGTCAAACGCCTTTTTGAGAAGCTGTTCGGCGGCAGGCTCGAGCTTGCAGTATTTGCGAATCTGCGTGGACGTGAGATTTGCATTGCAGAAAAGATTTTGTTCGCCCGTGTATCGTTTGTGTGCAAAATCTCTCGCCGCATTGACCCTTGCGCGGATATCGGCAGAGGTCTCGGCTGGTGTTTCCGACGAATCTCCTGCAATTTCCGCATAGGAAAGGGAAGGCATCTCCACTTGGATATCGATTCTGTCAAGAAGCGGACCGCTGACACGGGCAAGATAACGACGGATATCGGTGGGCGAACAGGTGCATTTCTTGGTCGGATGACCATAATACCCACATTTACAGGGATTCATCGCGCAAACGAGCATGAAATTGGCAGGAAACGTCACCTTTCCGCTTACTCGCGTGATGGTGACTTCGCCGTCTTCGAGCGGTTGACGGAGTACCTCCATTGCCTGTGTGGAAAATTCGGGAAGCTCATCGAGGAAAAGCACGCCGTTATGCGAGAGCGAGATCTCACCCGGAGCGGGAATCTTACCACCGCCCGCAAGCCCCGAGGAAGACATCGTATGATGCGGAGAGCGGAACGGACGCTTGGTGAGAAGTGAGGTGTTGGCAGGAAGCATGCCTGCAACGGAATGAATCTTCGTCGTTTCGATCGCTTCTCCGATGGTCATTTCGGGGAGGATCGTCGGAAGTCGCTTGGCAAGCATACTTTTACCCGTTCCGGGAGGACCGATGAGAAGCACGTGATGCCCGCCTGCGGCGGCAATTTCAAGCGCACGCTTGGCGCGAAGCTGTCCCTTTACGTCGGCAAAATCCAGCCCCGCATAGGATTTTTCCGCTTCAAAAACGGATTTATCAAAGACGGCAGGGGTGAGCGTAATTTTTCCTTTCAAATGTGCCAAAAGCTCCTTCACGGTCGAAACGGGATAGACGCGGATGCCCTCCACGATTGCCGCTTCCGCCGCATTTTCCGCGGAGATAAAAAGCTCCTTCATGCCGTTTTCCTTTGCCGCCATGCACATGGAGAGCGCACCGCGTACACCGCGAAGCTCACCCGAAAGCGAAAGCTCCCCAATGAAGCATTTGTCATCGAGAGGCATATGCTCGGGAATCGAGCCCGCGCATTTCATGATGGCGATGAGGATGGCAAGGTCATAGGATGAGCCTTCTTTTTTCTTATCCGCAGGGGCAAGATTGACGGTAATTTCCGCATCGGGGAAAAAATATCCGCTATTGGTGATGGCGGCCTTGATGCGTTCCTTGGATTCCTTGATCGCCGCATCGGGAAGTCCGACGATATTAAACATAGGGAGTCTGTCGCTGGCGTTACATTCTACGGTGACGGGGTAACCTTCAATTCCAAAAAATCCCGCACCAAATATTTTTGATAGCATTTTATTCCTCCAATGTGGATATACTGAATATGTTAGTATAAATTAGTATAATATAATTTGCGTGAAAACGCAAGATGCTTTTTTGAATCTTATGAAATCATACGGAGGAAATACGATCTGATGCAAAATAAATTTACGGGTACGGCGAAAAACGCCATGCGGGAAGCGGCAAAGGAAGCAGGGCGCTTCGGGCATACTTATATCGGAACGGAGCATCTTTTGCTTGCTCTTTTGGAGGAGGAAAACTGCGTGGCGGGCGATCTGCTCGGTGCAAAAGGGGTAACGTCAAGCGGTGTACGCGCCTTGATTCGGGAGCTTTCGGGGATAGGCACGGAATGTGAGCCCGATGCTACGGATATGACCCCTGCACTTCGCCGTGTTATTGAGGCTTCCTTGGGGATCGCTTATAAATATCATCATGTGTTGATCGGGACGGAAGACTTGCTCTTGGCGCTCCTTGGCGAAAAAGAATCCGTGGCGGCAAGGCTTCTCATCGCGCAAAACATCAGCTTGAACGAGCTGCAAAACGATATCATCGCATTTTTCGGTGACGTTCATACGGAAACGGAAAGCGGCACCAATGCAAAAGCCGGCAAAAGCGCGAGCGCTGTCGGACAATTTGGGCGTGACCTGACGGCGATGGCATCGTGCGGACTTCTTGACCCCATCATCGGGCGCGATGCGGAAACGGAGCGTGTGATTCAAATCTTATCGCGCAGGACGAAAAATAATCCTTGCTTGATCGGCGAACCCGGTGTCGGGAAGACCGCCGTTGTGGAGGGGCTGGCAAGCCGTATCGCGGCGGGTAGCGTTCCCGATGATTTGGCGGAAAAAACAGTCGTGACGCTGGATATCGGCGCGATGATCGCAGGAGCAAAATACCGCGGAGAATTTGAAGACCGACTCAAAAAGGTCATGAACGAGGTCACAAAAAACCGCAATATCATTCTCTTTATCGATGAGATCCATACCATCGTCGGCGCAGGGGCGGCAGAGGGCGCGGTCGATGCCGCCAATATTTTGAAGCCTGTTCTGGCGCGCGGTGAATTGCAGGTGATCGGCGCAACGACGACCGATGAATACCGCCGTCATATCGAAAAGGATGCGGCGCTGGAGCGCCGTTTTCAATCGGTCAGCGTGGCAGAACCGACCGCGGAGGAGACCATGGCGATCCTGCGCGGTCTGCGCCCGAAATATGAACAACATCATCATATCCGCATCACGGACGATGCGCTTTCCGCGGCGGTGCGCCTTTCCGTGCGGTATATTCCCGACCGTTTTTTGCCCGATAAAGCCATCGACCTTATCGATGAAGCCGCCTCCAAAAAGAGGATCGAATGCTTTGGCTCGTCGCCTGCGCTTGCAAAATATGAAACCAAACTGCGCCGTTTGCAGGAGGAAAAGGAAAACGCCATTCAGCAAAAGCAATTTGATAAAGCGGCTGAGCTTCGGGAAACGATTCATGAGACCGAGATCTGTTACCGTGCGGAAAAAGAGCAATGGCGAAAGGAACGCGCCTTGCAGGAGTTTTCCATTGGCGCAGATGAGATCGCCGAGGTCGTAACGGCATGGACGAAGATTCCCGTACAAAAGCTTGCGGATTCCATGAGTGACCGTCTTTTGCATTTGGAGGAGCATCTGCGCCATAGGATCGTGGGGCAGGACCATGCCGTTTCTGCGGTTTCCCGCGCCATCAGACGGGGCAGGGTGGGGCTTGGCAATCCCGTCCGTCCCATCTGCTCGCTTCTTTTTATGGGGCCCACGGGGGTGGGCAAGACCGAGCTTGCCAAGGCGGTGGCGGAGCTTGTTTTCGGCTCGGAAAAGGAGCTCGTGCGCCTTGATATGAGCGAATATATGGAAAAGCACAGTGTTTCCAAGCTCATCGGCTCACCACCCGGCTACGTCGGTTACGACGAGGGCGGGGGACTTTCCGAAAAGGTGCGCCGTCATCCGTATGCCGTCATTCTGTTTGATGAAATCGAAAAAGCACATCCCGATATCTTCAATCTCCTTTTGCAGATTCTCGATGACGGTATTTTGACCGACTCTGCGGGGAAGACTGCGAATTTCAAAAATACCGTCATCATTCTTACGACCAATATCGGGACGGCGGAGCGGGAGCATACGGGTGTGCTTGGCTTTTCTTCCTCCGCGTCTGCCAAAACCGACGCGGAAAAGGATTTTCGTATGCGTGCGCTCAGGGAACGTTTTCGCCCCGAATTTCTCAATCGTATCGATGAAATTATCGTCTTTGAAAAGCTTACGCGCGAAAATCTCATACAAATCGCGCAAAATATGCTCTCCGACGTGCAAAAGCGCATCAAAAGCATTGGGATTGACGCGGAATTTGATGCCTCCGTTGCGGAAATGATCGCCTCTCATGCAGATGTGGAGCGATATGGCGCGCGTCCTTTGCGACGGGAGATCTTTGCAAAGATCGAAGATGCGTTTTCTCTTTGGGTTTTAGAGGGACAGATTCATGAGGGCGATCGCGTTTTTGTGAAAGCGGAAAACGGAAAGATTTGCCTTGCAGAGAAGGCTTTGGCGGCAGGCGACTCGTAAGGACGCTTTCTTTGTCCGATATGTTTCGGGAAATATGAAACCCTCCCCCGAAGGAGGGGGAGGGGATGGTGTTTGTTAGGTGGGTTCACTTTTGGCGGTTTTACAAGAAGCAATCAACAATCTGCGAATATTTCCGCAAAGTTTTTCTGTATGAAAATAAGTATCCTTATCAATACGTCTCGTTTCATACATCAATTTTAACCAATAAGTCGTTTCGCTGGATTCCTTGAGTGCGATTTCAAGCTTGGAAATAAAATCTTTTTTACTTTGTGCATATTGTGCTTCATGAATGTTTGCACCAATGGAAGTGCCTGCCCGAGCAAGTTGGTCGAGCATATAAGCGCTCTTGGGTATTTTTACATCATCAATCAAATTTACGATAGCGACAGCAAATTCAAAAGATAAATCAAGAAGTTTGTTTTCGGACATATTTTTCTCCGTACATGAAATGATATATTCGCTCTGCGAATATGATATACGGCTTGCGCCGTATGATATACCTCGCGTTGCTCGGTATGATATAATATCCGTTCCCACATATGCCGAAGGCATATATCATCCGCGAAGCGGGATATCATATCGAAGATATATCACCCGTTCCGCGAGGAACGGATATCACTTGGAAAGCAAAGTGGATTCTCTATTTGTAACGAATATAATGATATATTCGCTCTGCGAATATGATATACGGCTTGCGCCGTATGATATACCTCGCGTTGCTCGGTATGATATAATATCCGTTTCTACATATGCCGAAGGCATA
>JAGBCV010000055.1 GCA_017937845.1 Clostridia bacterium
CCACGGTATTCACGCCGAGGCGCGCATACCGCGTTCCCATTCCGGGAACAACGCAATTAAGAGGAGAATCTCCCGATCTGCCCGCTTCACGGGCAACGTCTGATTGGATTTCTTTTTACACAAAATTTTTCGCAGTGCCAAGATCCTCGAAGAATTGTCCCTCGAATATATCCCAACGACCATACAGCCAAGCATCTCGGAGCTTTGAAGGTAAAGCCTCAAGCTGTCTTACGTAGTCCGGTTGGCTTTCCATGAGCGCTTTGTTGTCCGTTACAAGCGCCTGTGTAAAGCTGTAATCCTCCGGAACCTCTCCTTCTTCATACTTTTTGTCAATGAAAATGCGTTTGAAATACCCATGCGAAGCTCCGCCCGGGTTGCAGGTATAATAAATGCGCTTGGGGAAGTCATTAACACCGCGTACGCAAGCCGTGATCTTCTTGATCCACATCTCTTGCAGCTGTGTCGCTTCGTCGAGGAAGATAACGTCGTATTCAGCGCCTTGGTATTGAAGCAGGTCCTTGTCGGCGTTGCAGTAGCCGAAATTAATCGTACTACCATTTCCGAACCGAAAGACCTTTTCCGTCTTGTTGTATTTGGCGATGCCATGCAGAACAGTCAGCAAGGGGTTGATATGGTTATTGAGAAGCTCGGGATATGTACGTCGGATGATAATCACTTTAATGCCTTTGTAGCGAAGGCAGAGTCTGATAGCCTTATTTCGCACCGCCCAAGACTTTCCGCCACCTCGAGCGCCTCCATATCCAATGTGCTTGGTATGTGCTGCGAGAAAAAGCTTTTGGCGCTCATTTGGCTCTTCAAGGATAAGTGTCAGCTTACTCATTCCATTCCTCCGGACCGGCATTGAATGTAACTTCAATTATGCTTGCAGAATCATCGTCCTGCTCGGCGTCGTGTTGAAGCTTTGCAATGCGTGCCTTTTGCTCCTCTAAATCTATCGGAGATTTGATAGACTGAATGTCTTTGATATCCTTCAGCGCACCAGTGATCTGCTTCATGGTGTATTTATCAAGCACCATTTCTTCGAGACAGACACGTTCCACAATGCCCTCAAGCTTATCGAGGAGTTTATCAGTAACATCTTGCAGACGTTGATACCGTCTTGCTTGCTGTGTGCTAACGGCATCTATGATTTTTGCCGCCGCTTTATCGACGGTTTGTTGACGAAGGTCAACCCACTTCTCCTTTGACGCTCTGCGCTGCAAGCTTCTTATAGAAACGTCGTATTTATCTGCCAGCTTTCTGTAGCTTGTACCGCCTGCCATATATTCTGCTTTGATTTTATTCCAGTTTGTGTTGCAATCCACAGAAGCCTCCCTCCCCGCGCTATCATGTTATTATTTTACATTACGAGAATCGGCAAAATGAACACCCCAACATGCAGAAAAAGAGAGCTTTCGCTCTCTTTTTCTCATATCCATGCATCAATATTTTTGACAGTCATGGGATTGTATATCATTTTAACCTCAAGCTCGTGATTCATGATGTAAATATGCTTGTTTTCGAAAAGCCAACGCTTCACCTTATGTCTTGCATCGTAGGGAAATTTCGCCTCGACCATGATTCGGAATTTATAATAATTCGGCTCCACAAGAAAGAATCTCGTTGTTTTCATGTGAAAGCTCCTCCGCAAGCAGTTTTTCAAATTCCGGCATTGCCTTGTCATGAATCATGTGGGCGTTTCTGTTTGACATTCGAACAACGTCGCTCGTGATTTCATTCCAAGTGTAGCCGAGATTATATCGCGCATTGAAGATCATGCGGGCGACGATATCGGAAATCCGTTCAATCGCTTTTGTTACTGCAATCTTCTCAGCTTGCATACGTTGGATTTTTTCTTCCAGTTGTCGGATGTGTTCTGACGTATCGATAAAGCCGAGCCGTTTCAAATTCTCAATATTGATATGTATCAACTTGACTTCCGAATCGTAAAGATAAACGGATTTCAGAAGTGCTTTTGTATCTGTTTGGGTAGGAACAGAAGTATCTTTCCCATTGTGGTCAATTTTTTTTTCGTGTTTCATTTCTCATTCAGCCTCCCAATACAATGGCTTGCCCCAATTTTTTAGAACGATACGTATGAATTTGATTTTGGAGGCGAAACCATCCGCGCCATTCTCCAATTCGTAATAGAACCGTGTTCCAATCGGTTTTTTCAAAATATCAATCATGAATTTTAGTTTTTCTTTCATATTTTCAATTTTTCCTCATCAAGTGGCTTATATCGTTTTTCAATCACCGGATATATCGGGCATTTTTCGCAGCCCTTAACACTGTGACAATACTGTGATTTATGCTTGTTCATAAGAATCTTGTTGCCGAAAGACAAATGGATGCGGACTCCTTGCTCAAAGCCATCGCAGTAAATTTTTCTGCCTTCCTGTTTGAAATAAAAGGGACAAGCCACATACTTATCCAAAAAATTCGACATATCGCTCACCCTCTTTTCAGAAACATTTCCTTGAGACACCATTCGCAATAGTGTTTATCGTCAACCTCATATATTTCATCATCGGGAAGTTCCATACCACATGAGGGGTTATCACAGTAGTGAACCGGAACGTTTCTGTTGGGGCAATGGCTGCCCCGGCATGGATAGCCGGGAACAGCGCAATCGGTACAGCGATTTTCGTATTTAACCATTCTTTGACCTACCTTTCTTGATTTTTCCGTCTTGTATTGCCATATCGAGAATAGCTTGGTAATGTGTCTTCTTTCGGTAAGGTTTTCCGTGAAGCTCACAGTCAGCTACAACGCCGACGTAGTAATTGAAGTCTTCAACACCGAGCCTATCCAGCAAATCTTCCATCTGTTCATCGTCCAGAAGAACAACGTTTTTTCCGATTCCGCCAAGGGCTTCGCAAGAAAAGGATTTTTCCAAAGTTTCCACAGGATTTTCCCCCTTTTTGTTTTCCGCACCGTCCTCGCGCGTGCGCGGAAAAGAAGAGGAAGTTTCTTTCTCTTTATCTCTTTCTTCTTCTGTTGCGTGACTATGCGTGACTATTACATCATCAGTCACGTGACTGTCACGTGACTGATTTTTCAACAGTTTTTGATTTTCTCGCTGCCGTTGTTTGCGGATCCGATTCTGTTCCCTTATTTTTTCCATGGCGTCTTCATTTTGGTGTTCCTCCCAACCTGTTATGGCGATATATCCGTCATCGGGTATGATCATATTGAGCTTTTCCATAGAACACAAAGCAAGCTTTACGAGGTTGGGTTCAAACCCAAGCTCATCGGCAAGCATCTCGTTTGTATAAGGGATGGTCTCGGTAAGGAAGATCTTACCGCTTGCGTTGCATCTACCTGCCATGGTCAGTAGCATCACCCATATCAGAACGATACTGTTGCCATCGGGGAGCTTGCGGAGGTATTTGATTTTGCGATTATCAAACATATCGGTTGTAATCTTAATCCATTTTATATCAGCCACATCACACACCTTCTTTCGTGCTGGTGTTCTCCTCATTTCTGTAATACAGATCACTGGTGCCATCCATCAGCGCCTTTTCCTCATCGCTCATTTCATAGCCGAGTCGGACAAGTCCATTATAGATGGCAGTCAAAAGCTTGAGGTCGCGGCTGTCGGCGTCATATTGTCCGTATCTGACGTCCCAAGTGTTGCGATAATATGGATGCAGATCGGTGGTGTCGCCCATCGTTGCGTAAATGTAGAACACAAGCAACTGATGAGCTCCCGCCTTGGTTATCTCGCAAATGTCATCGAATGTCGGTTTCTTGTCCATCTCATTCAGTTTCTCGTCTGTATACCCGGAGAGAATGTAGAAAGTGTTTCTTTGGATGGTGCTGTTGAATCGGATCGCTTCTGCGCCCATATTCAAAATGTCGAGGACATGACGCTTTGCATGAAGGTCGTTGTAGCTTTTGATGAAGTTAAATCGTAAGCTGTACGCACGTTCAAATGCTTCCTTCAGATTGGCGATGGCTTCGTCCTTCGCGGTACGCTCGGCTTCTCGCTTCAGTTGCTCTGCCGTCTTTTTTCCGGCTGAATGTTCGGCTTTGCGATAAACGTGGACGTAGGTCCACTGGTCTACGTAGAAGAATAGCTTCGTTCCGTCTTTGCCCTCAAGCTTTCCGTCGAGAGCTTTACGGCTGGGTTCTCCTGTGTATATAGCGAAGTCATGAGCATAAACAGAGGTATTTTCCGCTTTTTTCTTCTTGATCTCCGTCATGCCGGATTCAAGACAAAGCTTGCGCCACGCTTCGATTTTCTTCTTTTTCTCCTGCTCTTGCACTGCGGCGGCGTATCGGTTGTTGAAGTTCGCTGTTCCGATCTCGGCAAGTGCTTGATCGCGGATTTTCGGATCTTCGATTTTGTAAAGGCGGTCGAAGTCGTCCATGCTGATCTGACGACAGGAGACCTTTTGGAGGGTGTCTTGATTGAGATCGCAGAGCTTCAGTCTGCGACGAACGGTAGCGGTGGAAAATCCTGTTTTTTCTGCAATCTTATCCGTGCTCATACCGAGGTCGAGCTTCATTTGCTTGAAGCATTGTGCTTGTTCGTAGATGGTAAGATCGACGCGCTGAAGGTTCTCGGTCATCATGGTGGCGATTTGCGTTGAATAATCCATATCGGAGATTACGCAAGGAATTTCTGTGATACCTGCGAGCTTGGCAGCCTCAAGACGTCGGTGTCCGATGATAACGGTATAGGAATCTTCGAACGCGTGGCTTATTGCGTGATTGACGTACGCATCGGAATACTTGACGCCATTTTCGTCGAAGCCATCCACCAAGCGGTCGTACGACTTGGAACTTCTGATGTTGCGAACAACGGTAAGGTTTTGCATGATGCCGTTGGAAATGATGCTTTCCGCAAGCTCGCTTACGTCGCCAATTTCTTTGCGGGGGTTGTCCGGATGAGGAAAGAGCTTGTCAATGGGAATATACACCAGACGGCGGTGAAACCCGCCGTTATCGGTGAACTCATCAACAAGGAGATCAAGGTCAATGATGTTTTCGTTCATATTTTCTCCTTTGTTAGCTTGAGAGCTGATGCTTTACTTGTGTTTCGGGTAAGATGATTACGCCTTGAAGGGGCGCAAAACTTGCAAGGGTGCGAGGGTAGCACTTGAACGTGCGTGTTCTGTGATTCAGATAGGCGGTAAAGGAACCAACGTACAGACCGTTGACGTATCGGTCAAGGATATATGCTTGCTTTTGGTTGTCATAACCGCGTTGGATATATTCTTCTTTCAAAGATATTCACCCTTTCTCTTCGTTATCTTCGTCCATATCGCTTGTATACGGAGGTTCAATGACATCTTTGCTTGTGGAGAATGGATCGTCAGTGTAGCCCTCGTCGCGCATCTGTTGTGCCAGGGAAGCTCCTTCTCGGGGGCTTTGATATGTAATGGACATAACGCCCCATTTGCCGATAAGCTTGCGATAAACGGTCTTTCTCGCCATAGCATCCCAATCGTCGCGCCACCCCTTCCCTTGATATTCGCCCTTGCGATGCTTCTTTTCGTGGTTCTCGATCTGCTTGATGGTCATGTAGATGGTCTTTTCCGCACCGTTAACAAGACGGTAATAACCGAGGTAGCCAACGATTGGAAGAGCTTCGCGCTCGTCTTCATCTTCAAGGAAGGTAACGTCCACTTCTTCTGTGAGCTTGTTGTAGCTTTTAAGCTCGCCCTCGCGGATATCCACAACGTTGATGGTTTTGTAAGCGCCGGTACGGAGAGCAAGCTGATGCATTCCTTTCCAGCCGAGTATAAAGGTAGCCTCCATTTTCTTGGTAACGGTACCGTCCGCATTCTTCTTTTTGTTCTTGAAAGGAACGATATAGGCATAGCCGAGATTTTGATCGATGGGGAGGTCGAAGGAGGCAGCCTTGAGCGCGGACTGAATGACCGTCATGGGCGATTCAAAGAAAGCCTGTTGCATATTAGGGTCCGCGTTCACCATCGAAACGATAGAGGAAATGAACTGGGGCGCACGTTCACCGAGAAGCTCATCGAATCTGCCACGCATCTTTTCGCCGTCGAGCATACTGTTCATGAGCTGATTGACGCTCTTTTGTTCATTGGTGGGTGCTGTGGGCGCTTTGGCGCCTGTCTGTCTCTGAATAAGGTTCGCCATAATATACCTCCTTAAATTTCTGTAACCTTAAAGGTTCTGGTGGTTGTTGTTTTGAAATAACCGCTAAGATTAACCGACGGGTGTTCTTTTTCAAACCGTTTGCGGTCAAAATTGTTTCTCACAGAGCTTGTCCATGTTACGCGGTATCTATTTGATTCTCCGCGAGAAGCATTACCCATATAGGCTTTGATTCGGTTATCCACCTCGTCGCGCAGGGCTTCGAGATTCTTGATCTGTGCGGAGAGTGCGGAGCGTTGTGCAAGATCGGGTTCAAATCCCACAAGGCTGACAGACTCTTCGGTGGATTCTGTATAGATGGTCTTGAGCGTGTTTGTGCAGGACTTACTGCCGTCGGTGATCGGAGGAACGCCCTCTTTAACGTTGTGATACCAAAAGTGCTTTTCCGCTTCCATAAGCGCGGAAATTTCTTCATCGTCGATAAAAAGAGAAACTTCGCACCATTCGGGGCAGGTGTCGTTTTCTATCTTTGTCAGCTGATAGATTTTGAAGTCTTGATTGCCAATGAGAACGGCGAGATACCACCGTGTCATCTCGGTAACGGCGAGATAGTGAACGCACTGACAATAATAGTTCTCCGGGAACTCTCCGCCCTTGAATCTTTGGATATTCAGGGCGGAGGTGCTTTTGCATTCGAGACCGCTGTCTTCGCCAACAATGTCGCGGTCAATATTGGCAATCGCCCAAGGATAAGTGTCGTTGATGAACGATCGATTGTTTCGGCGCACCTTCTTTCCCGAAGCGGATTCAAACTTCTTTGCGATAAATTCTTCGAGAAATGTGCCAACGTCTGTTGCAAGATTTCCTTCAAAGGGGGGCGTCTTGCCGGTTTTCTCTGCCCAAAGCGCATAAGGGGAAGAGAAGCGGTTGAGACCAACGACGGCAGCGGCATCGGAGCCGCCTATGTACTGTGCACGGAGCGCTTTCCATGCTTCGCGGTTTGCGGTTGTGATTTTTGAGATAGCCATTATTTTTCCATCCTTTCAATTTTTTTGATAGTCTTTTTGATAAACTTCTGTCTCTTGACGAGTTTCGCGTAGCAAGAAGTGTAGGCATGGTCGTTCAGCTCCATGTGTTCAATGTCTTCCTCGATGTACGCGAGCTCGTTTTTGAGAGCCTTTTTGAAATTTTCCGTAAACATATTTTTTAACCTCTGAAATTTTGAGATTTCCGAACGAATTACAGCTTTTTGTACTCTTCCGGGTGCAGACTGTAATATTTGCTCAGTGCTTCGCCAAATCTTTGTGCCATTTTTTCTTTCTGCTCTTCCGTGAGTTTTTCAACCTGTTTTCCTCCGACGTAGAAAGTACAAGTCAATGTTTTTGTTTTTTTCATTGAAAATACCTCCAATTCAATGATTATGATTTAGGATATGCTGCCGTTTTCTTATTCGCCACAATTTTTGCAAACCAAATCATCAAGGCTTACGTCAAGCGCTTTGGCGATGGCAACAAGCTTAGGCAATGATGGTACCTTGTCTCCTTTGATGATTCGGGACATCATCTGAGGGGATACACCTGCTTCTCGCGCAAGGTCTTGCTGCTTGATATTTTTGTCGTAAAGTAAAATTGTGATGTTTCTGCCGATTGACACGTTTTCACCTCCATATATTGATTTTTCTTCATTTTTATGATACAATGGTGTAGAAGTTTACCACTTGTCAACATTATAACACTACAAACTAAACTTTGTCAAGCAATAAAATGAACTTGCTGGTCGATTTGTACACTTAAACAAAAAAAGAAGGTTTTGTTTGTACATTTTTTGGAGGTAATTATGTTCAAAAAAAATTTCATCAAATTCTGCAATTTGTATGGCAAAGCCCCTACAATGGTTCTGTTAGATTTAGGTCTTTCAAAATCTACTTTTTCTAATTGGACCGATGACTCAATTCCTCGTGAAGCAACTTTGCAAAAAATCGCCGACTATTTCGGTATCACTGTTGAAGCGCTCCTTGCTGATGAAGAACCACCTATTAGTGTCAACAACGGTATCATCGGGAACGAAAACAATAACAACGTCGTGTCCGTTGGCAACACGGTTCGTTCTGATCTTGGTGAGATCGAAACGGAGCTTGTGAACATTTGCAAAAAACTCGATATCAAAAGAAAAAACGCCCTCTTAACGAGAGCGTATGAATTGTTGGATAATCAGTGAAGAGGTAATTATGTTCAAAAAAAATTTCATTCGACTATGCAATAATATCGGAGAGCCTCCGACTATCGTATGCCAAAAAATTGGATTGTCTGGTTCGGCTTTTTCCCAATGGGATGATACTTCCGTGCCAAGAAAAGCTACCTTGCAAAAATTTGCCGACTATTTCGGAATATCTGTCGAAGATTTGTTATCGGACGATGATGCTATTACGCCCGTCCATGTGAATAACGGCATTATTGGCAACCAAAACAAGAACAATGTGGTTTCTGTTAGCAACGCTGGTGATCTTGGCGAAATCGAAACAGAAATTTTGAATATTTGCAAAAAACTTGATATAAAACGAAAAAACGCCCTCTTAACGAGAGCGTATGAATTGTTGGATGACAAAAATAATAAAGTATAACGAAAGATGAATGTTTAAGGATCTACAGCTATGTTGAATTTTCAAGAATGGGAAGAAAAAACGAGAAAGGCGTTGGTCTTTTCGCATAACAAACTGACAGATTTAGGTTTCAAAACATTAGAATTGTGCTTTGAGAATATCAAAATTATTGACCATTTTGATCCATTAGGGGATCTATATCAATTTGATTATGAGTGTCAATATCAAATTGCAGGGAATAGATATGCAAGAATGGACTATACCGCGTTTATGTATTTTCTTTTCAGACTCTATCTTTGTAAATATGAATCTTTTGAGTTTGTTGAAGAATATGATATTTTTGTTCAAAGGCTGATAAAATACTATGCAGTTATGGAATTAGGTTTGCCCCACGAAAATGTAAATGAAGTATTACGGAATCGTCTTTATTTCTATGAGAAAACTTTTCACGATAACAAAGATGATTTTGTAATACGATCTACAGATAAGCTCATCATATATCTTGAAAGCGATTTTAGTGGAATGCCGATTAGTGATGATAGGCATGCTTTGGAAGAATTATATCTTGAGACTAAAGTCAAGCAGCACATACCTTTTTTGATGGATAAAATGATAGATGCTTACGAGCATATAAACAAGCAATTTGAAATCGAAAAGCCTAAGGAAATTCCAACACCGTCGACATATGTTGCTGAAAACAAACAGGAAAATAAGTATGAACAAAAAGAACACACAAATAAACTCACGAGCGTATTAGCATCACTCCTATGGTCTATTTTAGGATTATTGGGAATTTACCTTGTTTACGGTATTGCCGTTTTAGCATTCTCGCTTGTGTTGGTGATACTGTCATGTATACCGATTGTGAGTATCCTTGTTGAGTGGTTGTTCCGCGTTAGAGAAGATACGCCCGTTATGTTTGCTATGTACTTTGGCACAACGATTGCGTGCATTGCTCTTACTGAAATAGCAAAACGCATCATAAAGAACGAAAAAACAAGAAAACGTTCCCTTATGCTTACGGGAATATTTTTAACCGCTCTCAACGTTATGTTTTTAATCATCAATTTAATATCTCGTACTGCTATTTTGGCAAACATACTGCTCGCAATAGCAGGAATAGTGCTATTCTACAAAAACAAAATTGAATAAAAGGGAGGATGCTGTGTGGAAAATGATTTATTAAAGATAGGATCCGCATATATCCGCGTATCAGATGAACGACAGGACGAATATTCGCCGGATTCGCAGCTCAAAAAGATACGTGAATATGCAGCCAAAGAGGGGTATCTGATTCCCGACGAGTATGTATTTTATGATGATGGCATATCCGGTAAAAGCACGCAGAAGCGAAATGATTTTAATCGAATGATTGCCATTGCAAAAGAAAAGTCGCATCCGTTCGATGTGATCTACGTTTGGAAATTTTCTCGTTTCGCAAGGAACCAAGAGGAGAGCATGGTTTATAAAAACTTGCTTCGCAAAAAAGGGATATCAGTTGTTTCGGTTTCCGAACCGATACCGGAAGGACATTTTGGCTCTCTGATCGAGCGGATCATCGAATGGACAGATGAATATTACCTCGTGAACCTCGGTGCGGAGGTAACAAGAGGTATGACAGAAAAAGCTTCAAGAGGAGAGCCGACCTGCGCGCCTCCTTTTGGATATGTCATGAAAGATAAAAAATACTATCCCGATGAGGCAAGCGGTGCCGCTAATATTGTTCGGGAAATTTTTACGAGATATGCCGCCGGAGAGAAGCAAAGGGCGATCGCGCAAAGCCTTGGCTTAAGTGGCGTTCGCACAAGATATGGCAATATGCCGGATAATCGATGGATAGATTACGTGCTCCATAATCCGTGTTATATTGGTAAAGTACGTTGGAGCTTGAACGGTGCGAGAGCAGTCAGTAAGCTTGATTTTGAAAATGAAAATATCATGATCGTGAACGGACAACACGAGCCCCTTATTTCGGTGGATTTATGGAACAAGGTACAACAAATGCTTGACCGTCAGAAAAAAGCATATTCAAAATATGCGAGGAAATCTCAAACTGTCGAGTATATGTTGAAGGGGCTTGTCCGTTGTGGAGTCTGTGGAAGCACACTGGCGTGTAATGGAACGAGTGGCAAAGAAAAAGTAAAGTGCCTTCAATGTTGTAATTATGCGCGAGGTTCTTGCCATACATCCCATTCAATCACAATTCCCAAAATAGAAGCTGCTTTTATTGAAGGACTTGAAGATTCAGTTGGCAAAAAACAATTCACTATGGTTCCGGATGAACCTAAAAAAACTGATTCGACAACGATTGATTATGATAAGCTGATTGCAGTGGAGAATCGTCGTCTTGAAAGAGCAAAGGAAGCATATCTTGCGGAAATCGATACCATCGAACAATATGCCAAGAACAAGAATGAGATTACTGAGAGAATAGCGGAATTAAAAGCAAAACGAGATAAACATATTGTTAAAGAAATTGATATAGATGTTTTCGCCAAAAAAGTGGAAAAGGTTGTAGAATATATAAAACGTGATGATGTTGACGCCATTGCAAAAAACGAAGCTTTACGTACTATCATAGAAAAAGTTGTTTACGAGAAAGCGAAAGGCAATTTGGCGATTTATTTTCATGATTCTTGATCATCATAAATTACAATTTGTTCCGCCAAGCTGACTTATGATGATCTTTGCATAGAGCGGGTTAGGGTTTTTGATCTTCACGGGATATTGCAATTTCTTTTCGTATGCCCACATGGTTTAGTTTGCCTCCTTTTCCCAAGGCCAAGGTTTTGTGACCCAGTGCCAGTCGCAGTCGCTTTGGTTGCCGTAAATGGTGAGAGGACCGTATTTGCCCTCAAATTCTTCTCGGAGCGCTTTTGCGTTATTCTTGTGCTTGTGATATTGCGCGAGCGCTCTTTTGCATTGCGGATGACCGTCTAAATATAAAACGGTTTCATAAAGCGCGAAATCTTCCGCCTGAATACGACGGAGCAAGCGATCTCTCTCTGTCATTTGCAGTTCCTCCTTCGTTGACCGTAAAACGGCATATCGAGCTTTTGGAAAAGCGAACCGCGGCAAAGCGCTTCCTCGGCTTCGTTGATATCGCAAAACTCCTGCTCGGGTACAAATGCCATCGCAAGACCTGTACAGCCGTAGACCTCCGCGGTGGGAGTATCGTCGCATCGGAGCGTATGGTCATCGACGCATCCGCATCCGTTTGGGCGGTCGGCGCGTGTATTCATACAGCCGCGCTCCGAGCGGGTGTTGTCTGCACAGCCACATTGACTTGTGCGTTCGGAACGGGTGTTGTCTGCGCAAGTGCATCTTCCTGTGCGCTCCAAACGAACGGACTCGGCATTTTGAAGTCCCGCTTCGCAGCAGCCTCCCGCGCGGTCGTTTTCTGCGTTGCGTGTGTTTTGCATACAACCGCAACCGCTCTGACGTTCACGCATATCGTTTGCTCGGCATCCGTCGTCGTTGCGGCAAAGAGGGATCATGCCTGCATCCCGCGGATTCGGACAGTCCGTCATACGCCGAGAGGTATTTCTGAAATATTGCATATGAGGTTTCTCCTTTGAGATTTTTTTGAAGTGGAATAGACGAAGGTGTGTTCGTCTATTTTCATGCTATGCATATTTTAAGATTCTGTGATTTTTCGTCTTTTTTCGATTGACAAAGCGATGGTGTTTATGATATGATAGTAAAGTAATATATTTTGAACGGAGATTTGCATGAAAATATATATCATCAGAGTGATTTCCCTTTTTTTGTCAGTTTTGACAGCGGCTATGATTTTTTCGTTTTCTGCCGATACGGCAAAGGAATCCAGCCAAATCAGCTCCGAAATTACAGATAAAGTTTTATCCTCCGTCGGCATCGATAAAGAAACGACACCGCCTGCGGAATATGAAAAAACGAAATCCAAAACGGAATTTTCCATTCGTAAGCTCGCGCATTTCGCGGAATATTGCTTGCTTGGATTCTTTCTTTGCATCTTTTTCAGAACTTTTGACAGGGTATTTTGGCTGACGCTTTTGTTTTCGCTCGGCGTTGCCGTTCCGTATGCGGCGCTTGACGAATGGCATCAATCCTTTGTTCCCGGTCGCGGTCCCGGCGTAAAAGACGTACTGATCGACAGCGCAGGCGCGCTTGTCGGCGCGGTCGTGGCGCTTTTCGCTTGGTATTTGGTCGTTCGTCTATTTGAAAAAAGAAAAATGAAGAGATTGGCTTGATAAAAAGGAGCGCCTCCCGTTCTCTCTGCATTCTTAGCGGAGAATTGGCAGGCACAAAATTTCGGCAGAGAACTTGCTTTCTCTGTCGATTTGTGTTATAATGGGAGCAAAAAAAGCCTTCCTCCGGGAGGAAGGTGGCACGCGGAGCGTGACGGAAGGAGCCTGCGTGACTTTAGCTTTGTGCTAACTTCATTGTAACGCGCTCTCCCTCACCCGACTTTGTCGGGAGCTCCCTCCCGGAGGAAGCCTTTGGATACGCGCAACCTTAGGGGTATGGGCTTTGCCCAAAGCCTTTGTAATACAAAGGCGAAACTGGCGATAAAAAGCAAAGGAGCTATATTCATGATAGATAAGGATGATTGGAGATTAAGAGGACAAGAAGATTATTTATCAGGCAAAACATTATATTTTCGCAAATGGAAAGCACCCAAGAAAGAATGGGATCACGATCATTGCGAATTTTGTTGGGATAAATTTTCCGATTATCCCGACACACTACATGAGGGATATACGACAGAAGATAATTACTATTGGATATGTCCTACTTGTTACAATGATTTCAAAGAAATGTTCAAATGGAAAGAAAATGATCGTCAATAATAGCTAACCCCGATAGACTTTGAAAATCTGTTGGGGTTACTCTTTGTTTACTGCATATAAAAAAGCTTTCTTCTGTGGGAGAAGGGGGACCGCGAAGCGGTGGATGAGGAGTTGCTTTGAGTTTAGAACACCTCATCCGTCAGCCTTCGGCTGCCACCTTCCCCCGCTGGGGAAGGCTTTTCAATTTTACCGCTTATTTTGCACTCGCTTCGGGAGGCGTTTTTGCTTTGGTGCTATCTTTCTTGTGTAAAGCCATATGCGAGGCAGACTCTTGCCGCGGCGGCTTTCATTGGTTCGGTAAGCTCCGATTCCCACAGGTCGTTTTCATGTGTAAAAACAAGCATATGCTTCATTTCGGCATCGAAGACATACAAATCGGGCGGTAGAGTTTCAAGATACAGATAATCTTCCGCTTTCCAGCTTTCATACCAATCGCCTTCGATGAGATCGGCAAGCTCTGCGGCGTTTGCTTTTGCCGTAAAATTTGAATATGTTTTTTTATCTATGCGAAGCTCCTCGTTTGCTTCTGCGATGAAATAGACCTCGCCTCGTAACTTTTTCAGTAGCTCCAAGGCTTCTGAAAAGGTGGGCGTTTGATAAGTTTTTGGCATCTTATCCCACATGAGCGCGTTTTCAAAGTGAAATTCATGATTTTTTTCTTTCATGCGGTCAAGAAAATCCCGATATTCGATTTGAAATTCTTCCCATGTGAGAAGGAATTTTTTTGTGAAGGCTTCACGAATTTCGTTTTTGTTTGTCATGATTTCTATTTTCATATGATATTCTCCAATCGTTCCGATTTTTCGGAACCTTACATTATAAAATAATGCCGACGATTTGTCAAGAATTTTTTGAAGAATTTCTATGTTGAAATCTTCGTCATATCATGATATAATAATACAATATGAATTGTTTGAAAGGAGGCATCCTGTGAAAAAGAAATTGACCATTGGCATTTTGGCGCACGTTGACGCAGGAAAGACCACGCTTTCCGAAGCGCTCCTCTATCATTCGGGAAAGATTCGGACACTGGGGCGTGTTGACCATAAAAATACGTATCTCGATACCAACGCCGTGGAGCGTGAGCGCGGTATCACGATTTTTTCCAAGCAAGCGCGATTTTCCTCTGCAAATTGCGATTTTATTTTGCTGGATACCCCCGGACACGTCGATTTTTCGGCAGAAACGGAACGCACGCTTGCTCTTCTTGACTATGCGATCTTGGTCGTGAGCGCGCCCGACGGCGTGCAGAATCACACGAGAACGCTTTGGCAACTCCTTGCTTTTTATGATGTTCCCACCTTTATTTTCGTCAACAAAACGGATATCGCCATTCGGCTTTGCGAAGATATCGAATCGGAGCTTGCCCGTGTGCTTTCTCCGAAATGCGTTGCGTTTTATGAAAAGGGTACGAAAGCTGAGCTCGACGAAAAATTGGCGCTCGTTCACGAGGATTTCTTGGATCATTTTCTCGCGGGAGAGGAGATTGCCGACGACGAGATCGCAAGGCTCATCACCAAACGAAAGCTTTTTCCTTGTTTTTTCGGCTCGGCGCTTCGCATGAGCGGCGTGGATTTTCTGTTAGATACCATCGACAAATATACGCTTGCGCCTGTTTATGAAGAAAGTTCCTTCGGCGCAAGGGTCTATAAAATTGCGAGAATCGCCTCGACGAGGCTTACTTATATGAAGATCACGGGCGGTACGCTCACCGCACGCGACGAGATTTCTTATTTTTCGACGGACGGAAAGCAATACGCCGAAAAGGTCGGACAGATACGCCTTTATTCGGGCGATAAATTTGAACAGGTTGATGTTGCTTCGGCGGGGGAGGTCTGCGCGGTAAGCGGACTTTCGGCAACCTATGTCGGGCAAGGGCTTGGCATGGAGATCGATACCTGCAAGCCCGTTTTAGAGCCTGTTTTATCTTTCCGTATCGGACTTCCGCCCGAATGTGACCCCGTTTTGTATTTTCCGAAATTCAAGGAGCTGGAGGAGGAGGACCCCTCGCTTCATTTATATTGGAACGAGGAGCTTCGCCAGATCGAAGCAAGGCTCATGGGTGATATTCAGATCGACCTCATCAAGCGCATGATCGCGGATCGCTTCGGCGTTTCCTGCGAGCTGGATGCAGGCAGAATCTTATATAAGGAAAAGATCGCGGAAAAGACCATCGGCGTCGGTCATTTTGAACCGCTTCGCCATTACGCGGAGGTTCAACTGCTGATGGAACCGCAACCGAAAGGGACGGGACTTATCTTCGATACCGATTTGCCCGAAAACAGCCTTGATACCAACTGGCAAAGGCTCATTTTGTCGCATCTCTACGAAAAAGCGCACCGAGGCGTTTTGACGGGTGCGATGCTGACCGATACGAAAATCACGCTTGTCGCAGGCAAAGCGCATCTCAAGCATACGGAGGGCGGCGATTTCCGCGAAGCGACCTTCCGCGCCGTTCGGCATGGGCTGATGAAGGCGGGATGTGTGCTACTTGAGCCGTATTACAAATTCCGCTTGGAGGTGCCGAGCGCGAACGTGGGACGTGCTATGTCCGATTTGCAGACGAGATTTGCGACATTTGAAATGGAATCCTCAGACGGAGCGTTTTCCGTTCTTTCGGGTAGAGCGCCCGTTTCGGAGCTTCACGATTACACGAGAGAGTTGATCTCCTATACGCGCGGACAGGGCAGGCTTTCCTGTACCTCGGACGGATACGAGCCTTGTCACAATACGGAGGAGATCGTACATGCGGTGGGATATGACCCCGAGGGTGACCTCGATAACAGCCCTCATTCTGTTTTCTGCGCGCATGGCGCAGGCTTCGTCGTGCCTTGGCAGGAGGTCGATTCGTATAAGCATCTGGACGCGGAAGCGATGCTTTCCGAGGAGGCTCAGCCTGTGATCCCGAAGGCTTCGGGACTTGCAAAAAAATATCAGCTCAGCGAAGAAGAGGTCGAAGCCATCATGATGCGTGAATTTGGTCCGATCCGCCGTAAGCAATACAGCGAGCCGAAGATCATTCAGCACGGAAAAGCGGAAAAGCTGCCGAAAAAGAAGCATATCGCGCCGCAAAGGCGTATGGTCATCGTCGATGGGTATAACGTCATTTATTCATGGGACAACCTCAAGGCGCTCGCAAACGTCAGCTTGGAGGAAGCGAGAGATGCGCTCATGGATATCCTCAGCAATTACGTGGCGTATACCAAGACGGAGCTCGTCCTTGTTTTTGATGCGTATCTCGTCAAGGACGGCAAGGGTAGCGATTTCACACGGGACGGCTTTCGCGTGGTCTTCACCAAGGAGGATCAGACGGCGGATACCTATATCGAAAAAATGATGGCGGAGCTTGGTCCGAATTATCACATTCGCGTGGTGACAGGGGATAGGCTCGTGCAAAATTCCGCGGTGGTCTCGGGCATCTCGCGCATGACGACCAAGGAGTTTGAGTCGGAGATCGCCATGATCGGAAAAGAGATCACGGAATTTATTCAAAAGCTCGCGCAGAGAAAATAAATCTTGATAAAACGTAAAGAATCGGCGTATCCGTATTGGGATGCGCCTTTTATTTTGTGTCAATGATTTTTACCTTGAAAGATGCTTGACAAAGGGTGAGAAATGCGTTATAATGTTGCTTGCTGTAAATAATTTTTACAAAAAAGGAGAGTGTTTGTATTTGAAGGACGATATGTTGGGTAAAAAGATCAAAACACTGCGTCTGGAACGAAAAATGACACAGGCTGAGCTTGCGGGCGAGACCATCACGCGCAATATGCTGAGCCAGATCGAAAACGGCGTGGCACAGCCGTCGGTTTCGACCATCATCGACCTTGCCAAAAAGCTGGATACGCCAATCGAATATTTTTTCTCGGAAAACGGCGATCTGGATGATTTCAAAAAGCTCGGCGCGATTGCCAAAATCAAAAAATACTACGCGGCGGGAGATTTTGCGAAATGTATCAGCCGTTTGGATGCGCTGGGTGTTTCCGATGACGAAACGGAATATATCTATGCGAAGGCGTATTTTGCAAGAGGCGTCGAATCGTATCGAAAGGGAATGCTTCGCAGTGCGGTCACATTTTTGGAAGCCTCGCTTTCACATGGCGAGCGCTCCGTTTACGTGGACGATGATCTCGGCACGATGACAAGACAATATCTGCATATGATCGAGTATATCAGCACGAAGGATACACCGCTTGTATCGGAGGAGCCGTTCAGCAAGCGCTGTGAACGCCATCGGGAGGATATTTTGTATATCCACGCGATCGCGGATAATACGAGGGATATTTGCTTCTTTGGCGAGGATTCTTTGTATAAGGCGCATTTGTCGCTCCGCAAGAGCTTTGATTTTTCCGATACGGCGCGTATGGCGGAGGCTGTGGAGGCGCTGAAGGCGTTGCTTACCAAATGTGCCTCGGACGAGCTTGCCGTTTTGCGGTATTATATTTATTGCGACCTTGAAAAGCTCGCCAGCGGCTGCGGCGATTATAAATGCGCGTATGAATGTTCCTCGGAGCGCTTGCTTCTTGCGGAAACCATGAATCATTAAAAAACCCTCAAATGATCCACCAAATTCAATTTGTTATATCGTTAAAAATGGAGATGACTTTATGTTAAAGCGATTTATCAGTTATTATAAGCCGCACAGAAAGCTCTTTGCAATGGACCTTTTTTGTGCATTCGTTCTCGCGGTCTGCGACCTTTTCTACCCGATGATCACCCGTTCCATGATGAACGATTTTATTCCGAATAAACAGCTTCGCACGCTCGTTTTATGGGGCATTCTGCTTCTCGGTATTTATCTGATCAAAATGGGACTCAAATATTTTATCCAATATTACGGTCACGTGGTCGGCGTCAGAATGCAGGCGGATATGCGTAAGGAAGCCTTTGACCATATCGAAAAATTGCCCTTTACCTATTTTGATAACCACAAATCGGGCGCGATCATGTCCCGTATCGTCAACGACTTGCAGGAGATCGCCGAGCTTGCTCACCACGGTCCCGAGGATTTCATCGTTTCCTGCTTCTTGCTTGTCGGCTCGTTTATTTTGATGTGTACCATCAATATTCCGCTGACGCTCATTATCTTTGCTTGTATCCCGTTTCTCATCATCTTTGCGGCGAGAAAGCGTCTGAAAATGAGCGCGGCTTTCACGGAAGCGCGCGAACAGGTCTCCGAGGTCAATGCGACGCTCGAAAACAGCATTGCAGGTATCCGTGTTGCCAAGGCTTTTGAAAACGGTACGTATGAAACCGAAAAATTCCAAAAGCACAATTTGAATTTTGTCAAAGCCAAAGCTGTTTCGTATCGCGCTATGGCGGAATTTTTCTCCGGAAACGGCTTTATCATCGACTTTTTGAACGTCGTGATCCTCGTTGCGGGCGGTATCTTCACCTATCATGAATGGATTACCTTTGCGGATTTCACGACCTTTATCCTCTTTGTCAATATCTTTATGACGCCTATCCGCAACCTCATCAACCTCATTGAGCAGCTTCAGAACGGTATGAGCGGTTTTACTCGTTTTTGTGAGCTTGTCGATACCCCCGTGGAGGAGGATGCGCCCGATGCCATAGAGCTTTCCGACGTGAAGGGCGGTATCGAATTTGACCACGTCAGCTTCGCTTACACCGACGACAACAGAGAAGTGCTTTCCGACCTTAGTCTTGATATTGCGCCCGGCAAGACCGTTGCGCTCGTCGGTCCCTCGGGCGCGGGCAAAACGACCATCTGCCATATCCTGCCTCGCTTCTATGAGATCCACGACGGCGCGGTTCGCATCGACGGCAAGAATATTTCGGACGTGACCCGTTCCTCGCTCAGACGGCATATCGGCATCGTAACGCAGGACGTTTTCCTCTTTACGGGAACGATCTTTGAAAATATCGCGTACGGCAAAGAGGGCGCGACCATGGATGAAGTCGTAAGCGCCGCTAAGCTCGCCAATATCCATGACTTTATCATGGGGCTTCCCGATGGCTACGATACCTTCGTCGGTGAACGCGGCGTCAAGCTTTCCGGCGGTCAGAAGCAGAGAATCTCCATTGCGCGCGTATTCCTCAAGGACCCCGCTATCCTCATTTTGGACGAGGCAACGAGTGCGCTTGACAACGCGACCGAGATTCTCATTCAAAAATCCCTTGACGCGCTTTGTAAGGGCAGAACGACCATCGTCGTTGCTCACCGACTTTCCACCGTGAAAAACGCGGACGAGATCGTCGTGATCGCGGAAGAGGGTATCAAGGAAAAGGGTACGCATAAGGCGCTTCTTGAAAAGGGCGGTATTTATGCGGAGCTTTATCAATCCCAATTTGCGCATCTGTAAGTCGAGGTGAATAGGATGGAAATCAAAAAATTTGATGTCGGGGACGTTTTGGAAATGAAAAAACAGCATCCCTGCGGAGAGAAAAAAATGAAGGTTTTGCGCGTTGGCTCAGATATTCGCATCCTTTGTCTTGGCTGCGGACGTGACGTGACCGTTGCCAGAGAAAAATTGGAGAAAAATATCCGAAAGATCATACCTTCTGCTGAAACACAAGAACAAAATTGACAATTTTTTGCTCTCGATTTGTATATTTTGAATAAAAATCAATTTTACACAGATTTTCTATGACAAAACGCTTGAAAAAATTTAGAAAAGAGTGTATCATATATATAAGTATCGGCGCCGTAACGACGAATATGCGGCACCGCGCAAAATCACACCTTCGTCAAGAAAGAGGTTTATCATGATTAAACTTATTGTTGGTCTTAAAGGTTCCGGAAAAACCAAAACATTGATTGAAAAAGTAAATGCGGCAACAGAAGCTTCCAAAGGCTCCGTTATCTGCCTTGAAAAGGGCGATAAGCTCCGTTATGATATCAAATATCAGGCAAGACTTATCGACGTTGAAGAATATAACATCGACAACGCTCACGGTCTCAGATGCTTTGTTGCAGGTCTTCATGCTTCCAACAGCGATATCACTCACATTTTCATCGACTCCGCGCTCAAAATCTGCAAGGATGACGCCGCTGATTTCGCTGAATTTGTAAAGCTCGCTGAAGTTTGGGCTGAAAAATGGAATTGCGAATTTTTCATGACCGCTTCCATCGCTGAAGCTGATCTTCCCGAAGAACTCAAAAAATATCTTTAATCGCGCGAAAACCGATACATCAAAAAACCTCCGATGAAAAATCGGAGGTTTCTTTGTTGTAAAACGAAAACCACGCGATAGTCGCGTGGTTGAAAAGAGGTTAACCGATGAGGAAAAATCCTCCGATTGTGATATAATAAAAAAGACCTGCCAGTCAAAAATAAAAAACACAATCGGAGGATATATCTATGAAA
>JAGBCV010000056.1 GCA_017937845.1 Clostridia bacterium
GCGGTTGATGGCGTAGCCGATGAGTTTTCCGAGATTTTCCGCGATCACGTCGATCTCCTTTGGCGCAACGAAAAAGCCAGACAGCTTTTTGAGCGCGTTTTCGTCGATATCGCGCCCCGCAAGTGCATCGTAAACGAGCGTCGCCGTATCTACGACGGTCGGCACACCGATGGCAATGACCGGCACACCGAGCGTTTTCTCGTCCAATACGGTGCGATGATTGCCCAGCCCTGAGCCGGGAGCAAGCCCCGTATCGGAGATCTGAATCGTCCGCGCAAGCCTATCCGCCTCTCTCGCCGCCAGCGCATCGATGACAAGCACGATGTCGGGACGCACCGAGGAAACCGCACTTTTCACCATATCGGCGGTTTCCATGCCTGTTTTCGCCATGATGCCGGGGGTAATCGCGGCGATATCCGCAAACGCATCCATATGTGGTGACATCATTTCTTTCAAATGATGCGTTACCAGCACGTGACGCGCCGCGATCACGCCGAGCGCATCCGCGGCAAATGCGCCATTTCCGACACCGCAGACGAGTATCCGCTTCTTTCCCTTGCAAAGCGCCCGAAGCTCCCGCGAAACGATATCGCAAAGCCCCAAAAACTCCGCGTAGCCGAGATTTGCCGCCGTGGGAAAGGAAATCGTCACATAATTTCCGATCGGTCGTCCAAGCTCTTTTTCGCCCTCTGCCGTTTGTATGGCGATCGTGCTGATGCGGATATCGCCCTCTTTTTTCTCGTGAAATACGATGCCGTCAAGCTCACCCTGCTTCTCCCTTGCCGTTTTCGTCATGGCGCGGTCGCGCATTTCCTCCGCAAGATCGGTTCTGATAAAATCCATCGTTTGCCGCCTTTCTTTTTTCTGCGGCAAAAAGCCGCCGTTTGTCATATTTTTTGACAAACGACGGCTTTTTATACCATAGAAAATTATTTCTCGACGGATTTTACGATATCTCCGACACCATTTAGGATATATTTCGGACGGTACGGGAAATTGTCGATATCCTCAAGCGCGGTAACGCCCGAAAGCACCAAAACCGTATCGATATTGGATTCGATGCCCGCGATGATATCCGTATCCATTCTGTCACCGATAAAGGCGATATCCTCACTGTGACAGCCGAGTCTTTTGAGTCCGTGACGGAGCATCAAGGGGTTGGGCTTACCGACGAAGTACGCCTTTTTGCCCGTTGCGATCTCAATGGGCGCAACGAGAGAGCCCGTTGCAGGCATGATACCCTTTTCGGTCACGCCGACGGTATCGGGGTTTGCGCCGATGAGCTTCGCGCCTTTATTGACAAGCTCGATGGCTTTTTCCAGCTTTTCAAAGCAATACGTTCTGGTCTCTCCGAGAACGACGTAATCGGGGTTGACGTCATTCATGTAAATTTTTTGGTCATACATCGCTTTGGCAAGCGCGGCTTCGCCAATGACATACGCCGTACAGCCGGGAGCTTGGCTATGCAAAAATTCCGCGGTCGCCATCGCGCTCGTATAGAAATGGTCCGCCGAAACGGAAAGACCCATTCTTTCGAGTTTCATGCTGAGCTCATGCGGCGTGCGCTCGGGGCTGTTCGTGAGGAAAACGAATTTTTTGTTGTTTTCGATCATCCAGTTCACAAATTCCATGACCCCGGGAAGGATCTTGTTTCCGTGATAGATGACACCGTCCATATCACAGATAAAGCCTGCTTTTTCTAAGATCTGTTTCATAGGTTCGCTCCTTTTTCAAAATGATGTATTTTCGTTTTCAGTATACGGCGGCGCATAGGGCATTATTCGCCGTATTCCGCTTCTTCCTGCTCGGATTTGGTATAATAGGGGTCTATCATATATTTTTTGATCTTCGGATATGCCGCGTAAGTACCCATGAAAGCGCTCGTGGCAAAGATGAGAATGAAAATGCTGATGACGGCGATCGGGATAAAGAGCGAGCCGAGCCATACGACGAGGAAGATCATGAGGCAAATGCCCGCAAACATGGCAAGATTGCGCCAGAAGCCGAGAAGCGCGAAGATCATGGAATTTTTGATGATCTGGAAGAAGCCAAGCTCAAACGTCACCATGATGGTATAGAGATAGAAACGAATGAACGTATAGAGCATGATGATGAGAAGCATCGTCCAGAAGAAAACGTAATAGTGATCGTAGTTGACGTAATAGCTCATGAGAGAGAAAAGGGAAAGCGCGATGACACCAAGGTCGAGAATACCCATCGGGAGCGCCTGCTTCCAGTTTCTTTTGATGGTCGTGATGAAATCCTGCCAAAGGAAAACGGGTTCACCCTTGATGAGGTTCTTGATGATATACGCACAGCCCGCGTTGACAGGTCCGAACGTAAAGATAAAGAGCGCGGAAATGGCGTAGAGGATATAGGTCACGACCGTCGGTGAGAATATCGTTCCCATACCGCCGTGGATACCGATGAGAGGCGCGGGGAGCGTACCAACGCCGCCGCCCGCCGTACCGATACCGCTGATGACGGCGAAAAGCTCACTTGCGGGGGAGTTTCCCATATCGCTGAAATAATGGCTGAGGGCGATCATGAGGAAAATGATCGGGAAGTTGCCCACGATATAAAGCGCATTGACCCAAACGAGCTTGCTGAAGCGACGCGCATACAGCTTAAAAAAGTTGATAAAATTATAATCGGTAATGATATCCTCTTTTTTGACACCCTTACCGTCCTTGGTGTAGCTTGAGAAAAAGCCCCATTTTTTCTTCTTCGGCGCTTCCACAGGCTCGCCGTATTCGTTAAATTCTTTCACGTTTGCGTAAGTTCCTTTCTTTTTTCGTTCCTAAAAATTGCTCAAATCGACCCTGCGCTCAGTCGCAGGAATCCTCCGACTCCCAAGACTGCGCCAGATAATTGACGTCGCCCGATAACAGGCTCAGAAGCCCCCTGTAAACGAGCTCCGTTCTATCGTCGAAATTGTATTTCATCAGCTCCGCTTGGCGCTTGGTCGCAACGACGACGGAGGTCGTCATATAAACGCCGTCCTTATCGCTGCATTCGCATTCCAAGCGATATTTGCCGTTTTCAAGCGGAACGACGCGGCTTTTTGCCTTTGCGCCGCGCAGGCGGAACTGCAAATAGCGGTTTGCTGAGCGAAGCGCACGCTCACGCACGGACTTGGAAAGGTCATTTTCCAGCATTTTGGCGGCTTCCCTGCCCGAGGGGGTGATGGTGAAATATTCTTTATTCTTGATGACGGTTTTTTGGATCGCCTCCGTTTCGGCAAGCTCAAAAAACGATTCCATAAAATCAAACTGTCCAACGATTTCGTCCTGCACGACGATATCGTGCAACGTGATAAAATCCACGGGCTCTTCCGAGTTCATCAGCAGATACAAAACGAAAATTTTGATCTCCGTTTTATCCCTGAGCATAAAAGACATGGTATCTCCTCTTTCCTTTTTGTATTACGATAGGAATCTACCTATCATTTTACCACAAATTTCACAAGTTGTATAGGGATTTCTGAAAAACGTTACAATTTTTTTCAAAACTTTTTGTGTCGTGTCGCCGAAAACACAACAAAAAGGAACCCCGCGAGGTTCCTTCTTGGATAGCATACTTTATTTTTTGTTCTTCTTCTGATACAAGCAAGCGCCGATCACCATGATGACGACGAAGACGATCAAATAGAACAAAACGGGGAAAGAAAATTCGCCGTTTTCCGCCGCCGCCTGATACGGACGGACACCGTGTGCATAGACCGCAACGAACACCATAAAGGTCGAAGCGATGATCGCCAAGATCGGCATGACGATGTTCTTGAATACGTTGTTTTTACCCTCTTTTTTGATGAACATCACAAAGATCGGGATATAGATGGCGTAGATGGTGATGATGGGAAGCTCCGAGGAGTCAAAGCTGAACAAGCCGAAAACGGGAGTCGTCAGATTTGCCGCGTAGAAATAGAAGAACCAGCCCGCACAGCAAAGGAGCGCGAAAACACCCGAGTTGGAGGGCATATTGGTGTGGGGATCAAGCTCCGCAAAGGTCTTGGGTGCAGGACCGCAATCACGAACGGAGAGAGAATAGAGCGATCTTGTGCAAGCGAGCATCAAGCCGTTAAGCGTACCGAGGCAGGAGATGACGATGAACGCATTGAGGATCGTACCGCCGATATTGCCGAAAAGGTTACGAATGGCTGTGGTAGAGCCTTCCGCGCGGAGAACGTCAACGGATGCACCGCCCGTCAGACCGATGAAATAGGTGATATAGATGACCATGATGATGATGGTACCGACAACGAGCGCAATGGGGAGATTACGCTTTGCGTTTTTCAGCTCAGCGTTGATGGAGGTCGCAATGATCCAGCCCTCGTATGCGAACGCCGCCGCCGCGATACCCGCAAATACGCTGGAGAAGTCGCTTCCCGTCGATTCCGATGCCTGTGTGAAGGCTTCGATGGTATTGCCGTTGATAAGACCGACGACAGTACCGATGACAACGATGATGGCAAGCGGGATCAGCTTGATGATGGTCGCGCTGACCTGGAATTTACCTGCGATCTTCGGAGAAAGAATGTTGATGGCGTAAGCAAGACAGAGATAGAACGCACCAAGCGCCATGCAAAGACCGCTTGTGATATCCGCGCCCGCATCAAACAAAACCAAGGTATATCTTGCGGATACCCATGCCAGAACGGACGTCATGGCAGGATAATAAATGGTAGAAAGGAACCAACCCGTCATATATGCGTATTTCTTACCGACAATGGCCTCCGCATAGTCGACGATGCCGTTGACTTTCAGATATTTCGTAGCAAAATTGGCAAAGTTGAATGCACAGATGATCATGACGATACCGCCGATGATCCATGCGAGAATACCGAGAAACATATTGCCTCCGGTGTAGTTGAGAATATCCTGCGCCTTAAAGAACACTCCCGAACCGATTACGATACCTACGACCATGCAGATCGCCGTAAAAAGCCCGTATCGTTTTTTGAGCTGATTGTTTTCCAAATCAAGATCCTCCAAATGATAGAAATTGTTAATATGATTCAGTATATCATAACTTTTTTGATTTGTAAATCGTTATTTTGCATAATTTCAACCATATTTTTTAGCGTTTTCGTCCATTGAAAAACGCACCGTAAAAAAACCGTACTATACAAAAATCGTGACTATCATCATAAAATAAGACATTGTTTTTCGACCTTGGTCATGCTATCATATAAACAGAAGCTTCTAAGAAATATTTTGAAGGAGGGTACTTTATGAACAGTACCGTTTTCACGGAAAATTTGAAGAAATTCCGTCTTGCCAAGAATATGACGCAGGAAGAGGTCGCGGAGATCTTATGCGTCAATCCCCAGACCGTTTCCCGTTGGGAGTGCGGCACGACGCTCCCCGACGTCATGATGCTCCCCACGCTTGCAAGGCTCTATGCCGTTACCGTTGACGATTTTTATAAAAAGCACTCCGTTGCGTATGAAAATTATGCCGAACGTCTTTCTGCCGTCTATGAAAAGACCAACGACCCCGAGGATTTTATCCAATGCCGTTCGGAATATCAAAAGCTCATGAAGGAGGGCTCGCTTTCCATTTCGGATAAATGGAATTACGCCACCATTCATCATTTCATGATCCGCCATTGCAAAAAGATCGCGCTCGAATGGTATGATAAGGCGATCGCTGAAGGTCCCGAAAGCAATCTGCACATTTACCGCAGAGCGCGCTCGCTCCGCACGAGCCTGATGGTTGAGCTTGGCAAGGGCGATGAGGTCATTCACGCACAAAAGGAAGCGTGCGAAGCCTCTCCGAATGATCTCGAAGAATGGATCTGCCTCGTAGAAGCCTATATTTACGCCAAGAAATACGAAGACGCTTATGATGCTTTCCGACAGGCGAGCGAAAAATTCCCCGAAAATTGGGTCTTGTATATCAATGGCGGTGAGATCTGTGCTTCTCTCAAAAAATACGATGAAGCGTTTGCATATTGGGATCGCGCAGGCGAGCTCGGCACCGATTTTTACGACGAGCTTTACTGCAAGGCTTGGTGCTATCACGACCTCGGTGAGTATCAAAAGGCGTATGAACTTTATATAGAGATCGCCGATAAGCTCCGCGCCTCTCACTACGACGAGGAAGCGGAAATGGCAGAAAACGAGGCAAAAGAGATCAAGCGAAAGATGAAATGATACGATGCAAACAGCCCCGCTACGAACGGTAGCGGGGCTGTGTTTTACACATATGAAATGGCGTTTATTGTACGTTCGGATTAAATTCCACAAACGTAATGGTGAGGTCGATCTGCTCGGAGGTATTGAGATATTCCGCCAGATTGTTGCTGGTAAGCTCGATAACGGGACGGCGGATCGTCAGCGTCACCGTATCGCCAACGGTATATTTTGTCAACTGCTCAGAAAGGATATCAAAGGACGGGATCTCCTTGCCGTTGAACTGATACAGGATATCACCGACCTGCAAGCCCGAGGTAGCAGCGCTGCCGTTCGGATTGATCTCAACGACTTGGATATAGCTGTGTGTCTGCATATAGGGCCAAGTCTGATACTGCTTGGTTTCGATGGTCACGCCAAGACGCGCCTTGCCTGTGATATAGCCGTAATTTTTGAGGTCGTTGAGCGATTTGACAACGGTGGTCGAGGGGATCGCAAAGCCCATACCCTCAACGGACGTACCGCCGACCTTGGCGTTGACGATACCGATAAGCTCGCCGCGGAGATTGAAAAGACCGCCGCCCGAGTTACCGCTGTTGATCGCGGCGCTCGTCTGCATGAGCGTCATGGTGGTATTTTCCACGGTTACGGAGCGCTGAAGCGCGCTGACAACACCGGGGGTCACGGTAAGACCGTAGCCGAGAGGATTACCGATGGCAACGACCATCTGACCAAGCGCCATCTGCGAGGAATCACCGATTCTTGCGGCAGCGCAGTCCGTTTTCTCGATTTTGATAACGGCAAGGTCAACGTATTCGTCGCCGTAAATGTACTTGCCCTCGTAAACGGAGCCGTCGTAAAGCTCAACGGAAATGGTCTTGGTATCCTTACCGACAACGTGGTAATTGGTTACGATATAACCGTTTTTGTCGAAGATAACGCCCGAGCCTGCGCCCGAGGAGGTATATTCCTGACCGTAAGAGGTAACGGTTTCAGTTACGCGGATAATAACGACGGACTTGATACATTCGTTTGCGACCGTCGCATATACTTCATATTCCGGGAAGTTGGTATTGCCGATGACTGAGCCTTCTCCGATATTGATGGAGGGTGCGGTCTCACCGGGCTTTGTTTCTATGGGATTTTCCGTTGTGCTGTCGGAATTGCCTGTGGTCGCATCGGTGGAAACGGTTGTTTCTGCTGTGGTAGAGGAGCCTGCAAATGCGGGGTCATCGTGGTCAAAAACGTAATTGATGCCTGCGCCGGCAAGAATCGACACGAGCATACAGCAAACGAGAAGCATCGCAAGTGCGCCGCCCGACATTTTGATCTCGGATTTTTTCTTCTTTTGCGGAGGCTTGGGGGGGTCATAGGATGTATGCGTATAACCGTAAATATCGCGGAAGGGTTCTTCCTTTTTTTCCTCCTTGGGAGGTTCTTCCTGTGCGGGAGGGGGAGTCATCGGTTCTTCGGAAGCGGGCTTTTCTTCCTCATCTTTACGGTTGTCCCATTCGTTTTCAGGGTTTGGAGCATCGTTTTGCGGATTCAAATTGTCATGTTCAAACTCTCTCATTTCATCATTCAGTCCTTTCGTCATGATTGTAATTTTACGTGGATATTGATATTATAACGGATATTTATGACCAAATCATGAAATTCTGTTGAAAGGTCTGTAAATATCTTTTGTTTTTTCTTGAAATTGATTGGTATTTGCGGTAAAATAGAAATATATCATCGTTATCCTTTGCAAAATCGATCGGATTTATACGAACCCCCTCGATTCAGAAAAATTTCTTACGGTATCAAAAGAGGTGGATTTATTTTGAATGAAGATATGCTTTCTATTTTTGCGAAGCTTCCAACATTGACCACGGAACGCATGATCATGCGAAAAATGCTCGTTTCCGATTATAAGGATATGTTTGAATACTCTTGCCGTCCCGAAACCAGCCGTTATTTGCTTTGGAAGCCACATGAATCTCCTAAATTTTCCAAACGCTATCTGTCTTATCTGCAAGGACAATATCGCGATGAAAATTTTTATGATTTCGCTTTGGAGGATAAAACGACCAAGAAAATGATCGGCACCTGCGGATTTACCAATTTTGATTTGGAAAACAACGCCGCCGAGGTCGGATACGTTTTGAATCCCGATTATTGGGGACGCGGTCTTGCGCCCGAAGCCCTCAATCGCTTGATGCGTTTTGGCTTTTCCGAGCTCAGACTTCACCGTCTGGTCGCAAGGATCATCGATGAAAATACCGCAAGCAAGCGCGTCGCGGAAAAATGCGGCTTTCGTCATGAATCGACCCATAAGGATTCCCTGCTCGTCAAGGGAGAATACCGTACCGTTTGTGAATATGCCATTCTCGTTTCGGAATATCTCTCGCAAACACATATCAAGTAAAATTACAATTCTATTATACCAAGACCATTTCAAAAAATCAACAATTATATATAGAAACAATAAAAAGCGGGCGATGCCCGCTTCTCATAAGGATAATGAAACCCCAACAGATTTATCAAGGTCTGTTGGGGTTCATTTTATTCTGTTCAAAAAATTGGAATTTCTCAAACAATTAAGTGTCAAATTCAAAATAATATAATATGTTCGTATCTAAATCGTATGCAGCAATGGAAAAGTTATAAGAGAATCTGTCAAAAAGACTTGCATCATCTGACTTGTCAACCGCTTCTGAGTGGCGGTCAACAAACTTATAAACGCCGTTGTTGATAGCAGGCCAATGTGCTTCTTCTGCAAGGTCATAAGCATAGCTCACGCCGTTTTTTGAACCGCCATACATAATTAGTTGCAAATTCTCTGTAAGAGGAAGTGGTTTCCAATCCTTGATAAGTTCCGTCGCTTGAGCTCTTCTTTCTGAACAATCCAGAATTAGATAATATGTGCCATCACCAAGAAAACCACCATGTGTGTCTTTCTCCTCAATAACAGTAAACGCACTTGTTTTGAAACCAAAATATTCTTCTTGCCCACTACCTACTGTGCTACAAGAAGAAAAGACAGTGCAAACAATGATAGTTGCTATGATTAGCTTTACATATCTCATGATTAAAACCTCCTCCGTCAAATTCTTATTTATCGTTCTGTTTTATCCTGTTTTCGCTTTCACAAGCGTCAGCGCAGAAACGTAAAGCATCACGAGCGCCGCAGAAAGAAGCACACCGCCGATGATATCCGTAAACCAATGCACGCCCGAAAGTAGTCTGCCAACGACGGTAACGGCAATGATGAGAGATGCCGCAACGTTATATACGATGCGCCATGTTTTTCTCTTAAAGATCTGCGCGACCGCAGGAATGGACGAGCCCATCACACAACATACGAGCATCGTATGCGAGGAGGGATACGATGCTTCCCAAACGCCCTCGACCAAGATCGGTCTGAAATTGATCACGACGATTTCAAAAAGCACATAGCAGACCGCAAGCAATACGTACAAAGCGCCGAGAAGCAAGATCGTACTGTCTACCTTGAAAAGATTTTTTCTGCGTCGCCACTGTATCAACCCGAGCGCCGCAAAAAACGCCACGACCCAAAGCAAAAAGATACCCATGATATCGCTGACCGTATACCAAAGCTCGCTCGTTCCGAGCGCTTCATGTACCGCCGAATTGAGATGCACGAAGCCCACCTCGGGACTTGTCGCATCAAAGCTCGGAACGCCAACGTCCACCGTCTGTACCAAGACCGTGAAAACGATAAAAAGCAGAAAAAGTACTGCCGTGATGATAAAAGATGCTTTTGCTTTTTTCATGTTTGTAACTCCTTATTTTGTTGTGACGCAGAAAATTTTACCTTTGAGCGAAAGAAAACATTTTCACGGTGAAAGGGTATGATACCATACCTTTTTGTGGCGCCCCCAACGGGAATCGAACCCATAACTAACCCTTAGGAGGGGTTTATTATATCCATTTAACTATGGGGGCAAGACACCATCTGCAAGGGCATCTTGCAGATGGGAAATGACGTTATTCACCGTGAAACGTTTCAAACTCTATCGTAGACGGCTCAATGCTGTTTTGCAGAGAATGTTCTTCATCCTCCTCTTGGAGTGCAAAAATTTCCTCCGTTGCGTCCAAATGACCGCCCAGCCGTTTGCGGCGCGCTTTTTTCATTTCGCGTTCAATATAAAGCTCTTTGCCTGCATCCGTCGCGTAATATTCATAAGAATCCGTAGAAAGACCGCGTTTGCTGAGTCTTTTGTTGATGAACGAATGAATAAAGGCGTACAGAACGGCAAATACGGGAACACCGAAAACAAGTCCCCAAAAGCCGACGATACCCGTCATCAAAATGATCGCCGTCAGCATAAAGACCGAGGAAGCGTCCACCATCGAACGAACGACCTTGGGTCTGATCATATGCTTATTGACCAAATTCAGGCAGATCATGAAGATCACGAACCAAAGCGCATCCAAGGGGTCGGCAAGCAATACGATGACCGCGCCGACGACCGTACCGATGGCCAGACCGAAAAGCGGAATAAACGCCGAAAGACCGACGAGAATACTGACGAGCGGATAGTACGGCACACCGATGATGGAAAGACAAATATAGCTGAGTGTACCGATAATGAGCGCATCGGCAAGCTGACCTTTCAGAAAACCGCCGAATTTATCGTTCGTCACCCTCACACTGCAGCAAAATGCGCCGAATTTTCGACGGCTTAAAAATGCACGCGCCATCTTCTTGAACTGCGCCAAGATCTGCTCCTTGGAAAAGAGAAAATAGATCGAAAGGATGATACCGAGGATCACGTCGCCAAGGATGCTGACAAGCGTACCGGCAAGGCTGGCGATATCGGGCGTGATCTTACCGAATACGGCGTAAATGCTATCCAAAAGTCCGATGACGTAGCCGATCAGCGTTTCCACATAGCCGCTTAAAATGTGTTCCTTTCCCAAAGAAAGACCGAAAAGCCATTCCTTTAAGATATCCAGATAAAAGTTTGACATTTCCATCAGATCCGCATAACCGCGAAGCGCAGACGGAATCAAACGCAAAACGAGCAAAACCAAAAACGTAATGATGATAGCAAACGTCGAGACCACGGAAAGCACGCGCTTCAAGCGATACTTTTTCTTGCTGTCCAAGGCGTGATACACACGTTTTTCAAAAAAGCTGACGAGCGGCGAAAATACGTATGCCAGCATCGCGCCTATGAGGATCGGAGAAAGAATCGAAATGATACCCCATAAAAAGCCAACGAAGCTTCCGAAATGCAAAAAGACGTAGATCGCAAAAATACACGCAAGCATGACAAAGATGCAATATTTGGCAATCAAGGTATACCGTTTATTAAAATTGGGCTTCATGCGTGCATTTCTCCTTTCCGTAAATTTACAGAGTAAATTTATATGCTACTATATTATCATACACAAAAGTTGGCGTTTCGTCAAGCAAAAAAACAATTTTAACAAAAAATTAAAAATTATCTCATTTTCTTTTATCAATATAGTTGGATGATCTTAGGTTTTGAGTATCTCCGCGCGGTCATCCTGAGCGAAGCACCGTCCGGATTCCGCCTGCGGCGATTTTGCTTACGCAAAATTTCGACTTCGGGCTTTGCCCTTCGCTCAGAATGACGGGACTGTGTGCAGTCGAATGGATCTCGCGGACATCGCATCACATTTTTTATTGATTGACAAGAACCTCCGCTTTGCATCATGCAAAACGGAGGTTCTTTATGGATATTACAAGCTTTTATCCGCACGCATGGCGGCGCGTTTTTTCTTCACGCTCATATGGTAAAGACAATATGCCGTGATACCGACCGCAGACACAGAGATGACGACCCAAAATCCCGTCGTAAGCGAACCGACGCTGACGGATATCCAAAGGATATCGAGCTGTTGGTTGACCTCGTCGGGGAGATTGACAAAGGTTTCCATGTTTGCAAGCACGTCCTCACTCGGATATGCGATGGGGTTTTCCACCATTTCCGCATCCATCAAGTCCTTTGCGGCGGAGATGGGCGTGGAATAGCCGATCATACCGCAGTTTTCTGCGGAAACGGCAGGCTCACACATGAAGTTGATGAACATTTCCGCGGCTTCCTTGTTGACACAGCCCTTCGGGATGCACATGGCATCGACAAAGCGGTTCGTGCCTTCCTTCGGGAATGCAAACGCAAGGTCTTCGTTATCCTCGGACATGGTGAGATAGTCGCCCGCGTAGTAAGGCGCGATCCATGCGTTTTCTTCGACCATCTTATCAAAGATCTGGTCCATGACGTATGCCTGCACGAGAGGCTTCTGTGTTTTGAGAAGCTCAGCCGCTTCGGTGATCTCATCGGCGTTTTCGGAGTTCAAGGAATAGCCGAGCGATTTGAGCGCAATGGCAAAAGAATCTCGGGAGTTATCAAACATGAGGATCTTACCTGCATAGTCTTCATTCCAAAGCACTTCCCAGCTATCGACGGATTCGATGTATTTGGTATTATAGATGATACCGACCGTACCCCAAGTATAGGGAACGCTATATTCTTGATTTTCGTCATAATCGGGATTTCGGAATGCTTCATCGACGTATTTCGCAAAATTCGGGATATTTCCCAAATCGAGCTTTTCAAGCATACCCTGCTCTGCAAGGCGGGAGATCATATAATCCGACGGAATGACGATGTCATAATACGCGCTGCCGCTCTGAAGCTTGGAATAAAGACCCTCGTTGGTATCGAACGTGGTATATTCCACGTCGATGCCCGTCAGCTCTTCAAACCACGCGATCACGTCGCGCGAGCCGTCTGCGCCGTCGGCGATATATTCGCCCCAGTTATAAACGTAGAGCTTCAAATTCTGCCCCTTGAATTTGGAATAGTATTCCGCATCAAGCGCATAAGCATCTTCTCCGTCTGCAAGCACAGTCATGGAACACACGGAAAGCACGAGCAGAGCGCAGAGAAAAACGGAAAGAATTTTTTTCATTTCTTTTGAAATTTCCTTTCAAAAATCAAAGTTTCATCATTTTCTTTTGCTTTGCATTCTCTTTTTGAATCGAACGGATATTGGTCACGAGAAGCACGAGAAGCACGATGACGAACATGATGGTGGAAAGTGCGTTGATTTCGGGGCTGACGCGCTTTTTGACCATGGAATAGATGGTGATGGAAAGCGTCTGCACATTGCCCGCGGTAAAATAGCTGACAACGAAATCATCGAGAGAATAGGTGATCGCCATGAGGAAGCCTGTGATGACACCGGGCATGATCTCAGGAAGAACGACCTTATAAAAGGCTTGGAAAGGATTACAGCCGAGGTCAAGCGCCGCCTCATACATATTTTTGTTGATCTGACGGAGCTTCGGCAAAACGGAAAGGAATACCGACGGCACGCAGAACGAAATATGCGCGATGATCAGCGGAACGAAGCCCGACATATTGAGGAACGCGAAAAGGAGCATCATCGAGATACCCATGACGATCTCCGGCATGAGGAGCGGAAGATTCGTCACGTTCTGAATGGCATTTTTCGCAAATTTATTCTGCATGGAAAAGACACCGATCGCCGCAAGCGCACCGATAAGCGTTGCAAAAACGGACGCAAAGAGCGCAACGATGAGGGTATTTTTGAGCGAATTTAAGATCAGCTCATTGGAAAAAAGGTCGATATACCATTTGAGAGAAAAGCCCGTCCAGGAATACCCCTTTGAGGAGTTAAAGGAAAATACGATAAGCACGAGGATGGGCAGATACAAAAAGAGCATCAGAAGGGCAACGTATACGCCCGAGAGAACTTTATTTTTTTTCTGTGTCATACGAGCGCCTCCTCGGAATCTTCCGTTTCAAATCGATTGAATATCGCCATCGTAATGAGTACCACGACCATGAGCATCAGCGACGTTGCCGAGCCTGCGTTGAGGTCGTAGGAGTTGCCGAGGAACTGCACCTCGATCAGGTCACCGATGAGATAGTTGCCCGAGCCGCCGAGCATACCGCTGATAACGAACGTACTGACCGCAGGAACGAAGACCATCGTCACACCCGAAATGATACCGGGCAGACTCAGCGGAAGCACGACGCGGCGAAACGTCGCAAAAAAGCCCGCGCCAAGGTCGCTGGAGGCTTCCAGCACGCTCTTGTCGATCTTGGTCATAATGGAATAGAGCGGAAGGATCATAAACGGAATATAGTTATAGACCATACCGAGAACGACCGCACCTGAGGTATTGATGAGCTTTGCGGCGGGAAGTCCGATCGCGGTGAGCATGGTATTGATCACGCCGTTATCCTCCAAAATCGCCTGCCAAGCATATGTACGAAGCAAAAAGTTCATCCACATGGGGAGCATGACGAGCATACTCATCATTTTCTGCTTGGAAAAGGTGAGTCGGGACATGATAAACGCGAAAGGATACGCCAAAACAAGGCAAATGACCGTTGCGATAGCGGCGAGATATACACTGTTTGCAAGCGTGGGGATATAAAGCGCGGATTGCTTGACGTTATCAAGCGTAAACGCGCCGTTTCCGTCGGTGAATGCAAAATAAACGACGAGCAAAAGAGGCAGGATGGTAAAAAGGATCATCCAAATAATATACGGGTACGACGCCCATTTGGCATTCAGCTTGATCACGGCAGGATACCTCCGTAATTTTTCACTTCCGAGGAATCGGATTTATGCATGATATGGATGGCTTCGGGCTCGATATAGATACCAACGTCAGAGCCGCTCGCGGTGTAGTCCGTGGAATGGACGCGCCAAACCGTGCCGCCGCAATCGACCATCATTTCGTAATGCACGCCCTTGAAAAGAACGGACATGACCTTACCGCAAAGGGTATTGGGAGCATCGGATGCGGCAACGATATCCACGTCCTCGGGACGGACAACGACCTCGACCTCCTCGTCCTTGGCGAAGCCGCCATCGACACATTCATAATTTCTGCCCGCAAATTCGACGAGCTTGTCCTTATGCATGATACCGGGAACGATATTGCTTTCACCGATGAATTTCGCGGTGAAGGCGTTGACGGGCTCGTTATAGATATCCTGCGGCGTACCGATCTGCTGGATAAGCCCCCCGTTCATAACGACGACCGTATCGCTCATGGTGAGCGCTTCCTCCTGGTCGTGGGTAACGTAAACGAACGTGATGCCGAGTCTTTGCTGGATCTTTTTCAGCTCATACTGCATTTCCTTGCGGAGCTTCAAGTCAAGCGCGCCGAGCGGTTCGTCGAGAAGGAGCACCTTCGGCTGATTGACGAGCGCGCGGGCAATGGCGACGCGCTGCTGCTGACCGCCCGAAAGCAGGTCGACCTTACGGCTTTCAAAATCGGAAAGACCGACCATTGCGAGCATCTCACGCACGCGCTTTACGATCTCCTTTTCGGGGGTCTTGACAAGACGAAGCCCGAAAGCAACGTTTTCAAATACGTCAAGATGGGGGAAAAGCGCATATTTTTGAAAAACGGTATTGACCTTGCGTTTATACGGGGGAACGTGATTGATTTTTTTACCGAGGAACATGAGGTCGCCCGCGTCGGGTGTTACGAAACCGCCGATGATACGAAGCGTCGTCGTTTTACCACAGCCCGAGGGTCCGAGAAGCGTCAAAAATTCCTTGTCATGAATATCAAGGTCGATGCTTTTCAAAATCTGTTCGCCGTCAAAGCTTTTGGAAATACCTTTTAGTTCAATAATTTTTTTGTTCTGGTCCATGTTTGCCATCTCACTTTTTTTAGAATTTTCGCGCATATTAAGGCGATGCGCCGCACAAAGCGAAAATCCGCTTTTTGGATTAAAAAAATGCACGAAAAAACGTTTTTCCGTGCATAAAAAGTGCCGTGAATGATATAAAAAAATTATCTTCGCAAGATAGCGTTCGTGCTATCTTATATTCACAATGGCATTATAGCAAATAAATATATAAAATGCAATATTTTTTTCAAATTTTCCCTAAAAAAACTTTGATTTTTCGCATTTTTCAAAGAAAATCGCACAAGAAAACAAAAATCAAGCGGTTTTCTCCCATTTGTTTGGAAATCCTCCGAAAATCATCTTTCAAACTTTTCCTTGCGCGAATATCCCGTTTTCGCTCGCCCCTCCTGCCTTGTTTGATCTGAATGTTGACAATTCGTTAGCCTTCCCCTTTATCAAATTTTGAATTGTTACAGCGTAGGGGTCGGCGCCCTCGACGACCCAATTTTGAAAATCCGCTTTTATATCCAAACGCACATATTTTGAACATTTTTGAAAAAGCAATGTTATAATAAAGCTATCATCATAAAAGGAGCTTATATTAACATGAAATCTACACTCAAAAAATTATGGAACGGAGAAATTTCACCATGGAGCGCACCCGAACCGACAACGATGGAATTTCGTAAAATTGCAGAAAAGGTCGATAAAGAACGTGCGCTTTTGGAATCCATGTTAAATGAAGACGGACGCAAAATTCTTGAAAATTTTGAAAGTTTTCATTGCGAATGGTTGAATCTTGAAAACGAAAATGCTTTTTTGCAAGGATTTTCGCTCGGTATGAAAATGGCAGCGGAAGCGTTTCTCACGAATTGATATATCAAAAAAACGGTCGACCACATAAAGTTGACCCTCCTGCCTTGTTTGATCTGAATGTTGACAATTTGTTAGCCTTCCCCTTGAGGGGAAGGGGGACCGCGATCGCGGTGGATGAGGTGTTATTATGTCAGAAAGCGGTCGACACCTCATCCGTCACTTCGTGACACCTTCCCGGCATATTCCCTTTCATCAATTTTCAAATTCCCCCACTAAAAAATACTGTCAAAATGAAAGCTTTCCAGCATTTTGAGCCGCCGCAGGCTATCCCAAAGCATCAGCCTTGCATGGGTAAAATCCTCGGCGTTATCATTTTGAAAATGAATAAAAAGCGAGCCGAGTGCTTCGTCTGCGCGGTTGCAATTCTCATAACCGCCCGTAAACGCGATACGGCTGAATTTCTTATCCCAAAGACGGTAGAGCTTTTCCACCGTTTCCTGTGTTTGGGCATCTTTGCGGAAATCCTCCGCTTCAAAGGGGAGTGCTTCCGTGAGCGTCAGAAGCTCCTGAAAGGTTTTTTGCAGATCGATCGTATTCCAAACGACGAAGCCGACGATAAGCGCAAATAAAACGAGCGCCGCAAGAAATGTTTTCATTCGCAATCTCCTTTTTTGATCAAAGTATAAGAATCGTCATCCGCGACGGACAAAAGAAAAATCTCCTTCAAATCGGGAATATCGTGCATTTTCAAAAAGGAAACGACCCAATTTTCGCTTTTTTTCATATCGAGGAGAATATCCTTTTGCAAAACGCCGTCCACCACGAGCACGTGAGAAAGCGGCGTATCGTTTTTGGAAAAGACGGAAATTTTCCCGTTCGGCTCTAAAATAGCGTAATCCACCTCGGAAAGGGACGCGATATCCTTGAGTCGAAGCTCGCAGAGCAGGTCGTCAAGGGAAAGACGCATATGCTCCATTTCCTTTTTCTGAATCTTTCCCCGTCGGATGATGATGCTGGGCTTGCCATCGAGCAATTTTTTCGCAAAGGCGCATTTCGTCGTCAAAAATGAAAAAATGATCTCCGCGGAAATGATGATGAAGATCGGAATGACGGCGTGCAAAAACGGGATCGCGGGATTGGTCAGCGGTATGCTGGCAAGCTCGGATAAAAGAAAGGTCGTCACAAGCTCCGATATCTGCATTTCTCCGATCTGTCGCTTGCCCGAAAAGCGCATCGTAAAGATCAAAATGAGATAAATGAGTACCGTTCTGACAAATATCGCTGCCAAAAAAACACTTCCTTTCAAATTTTATATGAGATAACCATAATATTTACATAAAAATATGAAAATATGAGTTGAAATCATTTCCTTTTTAGGGTATAATCATAATGTATACCTATACAACCTTGAAAGGAGTTATCATCATGGAAGACTTTTCCGCAGTAGACATGGAATATAGCGTTTCGGTAAAAAAACTCGTAGAAGAATTTAAGCTCGAGGTCCTGTATATGCCCGAGGATAAAAAGGTCAAGGTCTCCGATCACGGTGTCAACCGTCCGGGTCTTGCACTTTCCGGCTTCTATGAATTTTTTAACCATAAACGCATTCAGCTTTTTGGCAAAGCGGAACATCAATATTTGGCTTCTCTCAGTCATGAGGAGCGTCTTAACCGCTTGGAGCAGCTTGCATCTCGCCGTCCGCCTCTTTTTGTTCTTGCCTTTGGACTTCCCGGCTTTGATGAATTGCTTGAGGTTTCCAAGAAATATGATGTGCCTCTTGCACGTACACAGGAACCTACAATCGATTTCCAATCGGCGCTCATCGCTTCTCTCAATATCCATCTCGCCCCCAGAATCACACGCCACGGCGTTCTCATCGAAGTATACGGCGAAGGTATCCTCATTCTCGGAGAAAGCGGTGTCGGTAAGAGTGAAACGGCGATCGAGCTTGTAAAACGCGGTCACCGTTTGATCGCGGACGATGCCGTTGAGCTGAAGCGTGTATCTGCCAAGACCATCGTCGGCTCCGCACCGGAGATCATTCGCCACTTCGTCGAGCTTCGCGGTATCGGTATCGTCGATATCCGCCGCATTTTCGGTATGGGTGCCGTCAAGATGAGTGAAAAGGTCGATATGATCATCAAGCTTGAGCCTTGGGATAAAAATAAGATCTACGACCGCATCGGTCTGGAAATGGAAACCACCAATATTCTCGGCAACGAGATCGTAACGACGACGATTCCGGTTCGTCCCGGCCGAAATCTCGCCATCATTTTGGAGATCGCGGCAATGAACAACCGTCAGCGCCGCATGGGATACAATACCGCGGAGGAATTTAATAAGCGCATCATGGAGCAGATGTATGCGCCCAAGGAAGAAGACTGAGCCGCGTTTATCTTGAAGGTTTTGAAATATGGATCAAACACAACAAATAACATATTCGGTAAAATGGCGTCCGTTTCTTTTGACCGTTGCCATGTGCGCGCTTGCGCTTCTTGCCGCATGGAGCATTGAAAAAAGCATTTTGCTTTTCGGTCTTATCTGCCTTTTGGCGATGGGAGGTGTCTTTGCCGTCATTTTTCTGACGGCAAATCATCCCGCGGTCATGGCGCTCGGCGCATCGTTTTCCGTGATTTTTTTACAGCTTTTGGGCGGCTTTACCGCGTCACTCATGGGTGTCGTGGTGCTGGTCGCCTCCCTCGTGCTTTCGTATCAGGTCCGCTTGCGCGTTCCGAAGACGACAGCGCTCATAACGGCAGCCTTGATACTCGGCGGCGGCTTTCTGCTGATCGCGGCGATCTTTTACGCCGTTCGCGGCGGCTCGCTCGCGCCCTCCGACCTTTTGGAAAAGTATCATGCGTATTTTAAGGAGCTTGCCATAACACTCTCCAAGCAGATTCACGAAGACAACGCCTCCATCGATGAAAAAATGCTTGCGCTTTACGCGCAGATGGGCGTGACCCGTGAAATGCTCCTCGAAGCCGACCTTGACAGCATGGAAATGGCGTTGGATATCGCCCAGCTCGTGCTTCCGGGTGCGCTCATTTTTATGATACAATTCGTGGCGTACGCGCAGATCTCCGCGTTTCGTCTGACGGCGTGCATCGCCCGTGTGGAGGCGCTCTTGCCCGCGCCCCGTTGGGGCTTGGTTCCGACGCAGATATCCTGTGTCGTCTATACGGTCGTTTCCGTCGTATATATGATCGGTTCGTTTTTGGCGAGCGCAACGTCCGGCTTTATGGTCATCATGGCAAATCTTTGGCTCGTGCTTTTGCCGACGATGCTCCTTTGCGGTGTGCGCGTGCTTTTGATGCGTCTGCGCCATCCGATGTACCGCATGAGTACGGGGCTTATCGTCACGATCTTCGTATTCGGACTTTTCTTTCTTCCGTCCGTGGCGCTCATATTTGCGACCTTCTTGCTCGCATTCCTCGGCGCGCAGACCATGTTCAATATGCACATGGTAGCGGCAGAAAAAAACAAAAAGCAATAATTCGTTTGAAAATAGGCTCGTTTGATACCCCGTGCGCTCGACCGCAAGAGCCTATACAACGTTCTCCCTCACCCTGTTCAAACAAAAACTAACGGAAGGAGGAAATATGATATGCCGGATAAAGATAAAAAACGATTTTCGGTATCCACCACAGCCATCATCAGCGGCGCACTCGGCGTGATAGCCCTTGCCGTTTCGGTCATCATCATGGCAAACTCCAATATAGAGCCGACGACGGTCCTCTATTGGGCGCTCGGCATTTATATTTTCACACTCGCCCTGATCGCGGCAATCAGCCTTGTTCGCAAGCGCATGAAAACAGGCGACTTCACCGAGATCAAAGGCTCCATCTTCGGCACGCTATCGCTGGATTTTATCCAGAAATTATATATGCCCGTCCTCATCTGTGATGATAAGGGCAAGATCGTATGGTATAATACCGCGCTTTCCGCGAATTTCAAAACGAAAGGGGTATTATACGGCAAATATCTTGACAGCATCTGTAACGCTACCGTGGAGCGTATCATGAGCGGCGGCGAAGAAAAGGTCGAGGTTTCGTTCATCTCCGCGGGCGAAGTCGTGGAGGACGATACCCCTGTTTTCGTTGCCAAGGGATATCAGACCGCATCCCGCGGAAAAACGTATTATATCACCATTTTTGAAAACATCACCGAGGAAAAAAAGCTCGAAAAGCGACTCGAGGACGAAGATACGCTCATTGCATACGCGATGATAGATAACCTTGACGAGCTGATGCAGTACGTGCAGGAGCTTTATTCCACAGCGGCAAGCGACGTCGGCGCGATCTTACGCCGTCATATGGAAAAGATCGGCGGTGTCGTCCGTGATTACGGACACAATAAATTCATGTGCGTATTCGCCAAGGAGCATCTTGCGGAGCTGACCCGAGAGCGCTTCTCCATGCTCGACGATATCCGAGAGATCCACGTCGGCGATACCACGCTTCCCGTCACCATCTCCATGGGCATCGCGGTGATCTCGGGTACGCTTTACGAAAAGGAACGCGCCACCCAAGCGGCACTGGATATGGCGCTTCAGCGCGGCGGCGACCAGGTCGTCATCAAATCGCTCGAGGGCTATGAATATTACGGCGGTAAGACCAAGACCGTCCAAAAGCGCACCAAGGTTCGCGCGCGCGTCATCGCAAACGAGCTTTTGATGCTTCTCTCCTCGGCGGAAAACGTCCTCATCATGGGACATAAATTCCCCGACTTCGATGCCTTTGCTTCCTGCATAGCGATCCTCAGACTTGCGCGCTTCTGCGGTGTCGAAGCGCTGATCATCACGGATAAATCGACGAAAGCGATCGCGCCCTGCTTCAAGCGCATCGAAAATATGCCCGAATATGAAAACGTCTTTATCGATAAGACCGAAGCGCAGGATATGATACGAAGCGGCACGCTTGCCGTCGTCGTGGACGTAAACAACGTCGACTTCTGCGAAGCGCCCGACGTCGTCAATACCGTTCGTGACGTGGTCATCATCGACCACCACCGAAAGACGGCGGAATTTACGATGAAGCCGAAGATCGTCTATATCGAGCCCTCGGCAAGCTCGGTTTCCGAGCTTCTCAGCGAATTTTTGGAGCAGGTGCTTCTCCCGGGAACGCTTCCTAAAGTAGAAGCGGACTTCCTGCTTGCGGGTATGCTTTTGGATACCAAGATGTTCACGCGCAATACGGGTGTCAGAACCTTCTCGTCTGCGATGTATCTGCGCGGAGAGGGCGCGAACCCCTCTGATGCACAGGCATTCTTCAAAATGGAGATCGAAGATTTCCTTTCTGAAGCCAGCTTTGAAAGCAACGTTGTCATTTATAAATCCGTTATGGCGATCGCACTCAATGAAGATGATGAAAATCCTTCGGCAGTCCGCATCAATGCGGCGCGTGCGGCGGATAGACTTCTCAACGTAGAGGGCGTCATGGCGGCGTTTGCACTCTGTCGAATCGGCGATACGGTACATATATCGGCGCGTTCGCAGAGCACGATAAACGTACAGTTGATCTTGGAAAAAATGGGCGGCGGCGGTCATTTTGATTCGGCAGCCGTTCAAATGAAGAGCTCCACGGTAGCGAGCGCCTTGACCTCTCTCCGTGCGGCAATCGACGAATATCTCGCAGAAAATGCGTAACGGCGAGATTGATTTCTCACAATTTTCTACGGTATACCAAACGAAAGGATGATTCTTATGATTAACACAAAAGTTTGGGCGCATCGCGGTGCATCTGCTTATGCCCCCGAAAACTCTCTCGAAGCGTTTGAGCTTGCCATTCAAATGGGCGCGCACGGTATTGAGCTCGATATTTATGAAACAGCCGATTCCAAGCTCGTCATTCATCATGATAACGACATCAAGCGCATGACAAACGGTGTGGAAGCCAAAATTCAGGAAACCGATTTTGATACCCTTCGCACCTATAATTTCAACGGCAAATGGGGCGACAAATACGGCTTTGTCAAGATTCCCACGCTCCATGAGGTTCTCGACCTTTTCCGCCCGACGGATAAGAATATCAACATCGAGCTGAAGGAAGGCTCCACACAGTATCTGCACGCCATCTATAACGCCGTCAAGGAATTTGGCATGGAGGAGCAGGTGCTCTATTCTTCCTTTGACCATACCAAGCTCGCCCGCATGAAAGCGATCCATCCGAACGCAAAAACAGGCGCACTTTATTCGGAACCTTTGATATATCAGCCTTGGAATTATGCAAAGATGGCAGACTTTACAGCTTTGCATCCCTCGTATAATCAGCTTTACCGCTTCCAAGAACAGGGCATCGATTTCGTCAAGGAAGCACACGATGCAGGCATCGCCGTCAACCCTTGGACGGCAAACAAAGAGGGTATCATGCGCCGTCTTGCCATTTGGGGCGTGGATTATATCATCACAGACTACCCCGACGTAGCGCTCCGCATCATCAAGGAACTCAACGAAGCCAAAGCGTAATATTGATATTTTATAGACCGAACGCACCTCAAACGAGGTGCGTTTTGACTTTTTTATATATAAAAAGGGATTTAATACAAATTTATCGTATAAATCCCTTGACTTTTGGTCATTTCTGTGTTATTATGTAAATGCAGAGAGTAAATTTATTTATTGACAAGGAGGTAATTATGCGAAAGTTACGATTTTTTTCTACCCTTTTGTTGCTCTTGTTTATTTTCGTAGGGTGTGATGCACCCTTTGAGCCTTCAGGATGCCCCGAATGGGATGCGCTAATTGAGTTGCAGGAGGAAAATATCAAATGTGTGATGTTTTATGATTTAGCTACGATAAAAAATGAGAGTTCTGCTTATGTTGCCCCTCAACCAGAGGGATATGTTCCTGATAACCTATTAACCCATGAACAAATCGAGGAATGGATAGCACTTTTGAAATCATTAGATTGTAAATTTGAAAAAAACCAAAATGCTAATCAAGGTTATTATGAATGTGAAGAAGGAGTATCATTTCATATTTGGGCTGAACATATTGAATATGATATATATATTACCTTTTACCCAGATGGTTATGTTGTTGTTGAAAATGCCGTTATAGGTCATCAAGCACTCTACTCTGCTACGGAGAAAATAGATGTAGACGATTATGAGAAACTTTATCAATTTTTCCAAATGAAGGAGGATAACACATGAAAAAAATTGGGGCTTTATTTGTGGCTGTTTCGTTACTTTTTGTCTTGATAACAACGAGCGTATTTGCTTTGATGCCGTTGGCTAATGGTGAATATGAATCTGATATGTTGGTTTTGGGTTCACAAAGTCTTCCTGCGATAGTTATCTATGCCGATACTCCGAATACAACAGATGGTGTGAGAGGTTTATATGTATTAGAGGAACTTGGAGATTCACTGTTAACAGCGGCGATTCAGGAATTTTCCTCATTCCCCGTAACACTTTTGGATTCTGCTACTGCAACATATAACTGCCATTGGTATGCTTGGTGTAGACCAAGCGCACCAGATTTACACCTATGGGTTGATGACCCCTCAATGTTTTATAAAGATGGCAGTTATTGCGAAGTATCCACTCCTCAAGTAGGCGATATTATCTGTTATTTTGATGACAAAGGAACAGCTACTACATCTGATGATTTCAATGTGCATTCCGGTGTTGTAACTGCTGTTTCAAACGGTAACTCCAATGGGCTGTGTGGAAACTCCGATTTGGTAACTGTTACCTCTAAATGGGGGTATGGTGGGTTGTATAGCCATAATGGATATGTATGCCCTTATACCAGTTATTACAGCACAGGAGAAGCTGATTATGTAAAATATTATAGATTACATTCAGTAAACTATACAGATTTGGGCTTGCTTGAAGGACACCGCGGTGTTTGCTATGGCTGCGGTTATTATGTGGAAGAAGGACATGATTGGTCGGAAATGGCATCTTTTTATATGTGTAGAAAATGCGGTCATAAATCATCTCATATACCTGTAGCACCCAACAATATCCCCGAGGATATTTTGTTAAAGATTCAACAGAAAGCAACGCTGAATGAATTTGCTATTGATGTTGATGAAAATACTGTTTTGTGTTATATTGACGGTCAGTATTATATGGTCAAAGGTCATACAACTGACAACGCACTTTCGTATATTAAAAGTGCTTCTGTGGTAAAATAATACGCCAAATAATAGCGAACGCACCTCAAACGAGGTGCGTTTCCTATTCACGCTTGGAATCGTCCGCGCATATACTCCTATCAAAGAAAAAGAGAAAGGAGGCTTGCGCGATGACAGAAAAACCGCTTTGTTCGCTTACCAAAAACGAAGTCGGAACGGTAATTTCGGTGCTTACCGAGGGGTCCATGCGCCGACGTTTTTATGATATCGGCTGTACCAAGGGTGCAAAGATTCATCTTGTCGGCGTATCCCCATTCGGAAATCCGCGGGCATACGCCATATGCGGCGCTGTGATCGCCATACGCGATGAAGATGCCAAATATATTCGTATTCGCGTAGATGATATATGAAAAAAACAAAAGAGGAGGTCACGCTTGCCCTTGCGGGGAATCCCAACGTGGGAAAAAGTACGGTCTTCAATGCGCTGACGGGACTTCATCAGCATACGGGCAACTGGACGGGAAAAACGGTGGAAACGGCGGTCGGCTTTCGTGAAAAAAACGGAAAACGGTATCGCCTTGTCGATCTGCCGGGGACGTATTCTCTCATGGCACATTCCGCTGAGGAGGAGGTCGCGCGCGATTTTCTCTGCTTTGAAGCGCATGACGGCGTGATCGCCATTTGTGATGCCACGCATCTCGCCAGAAATTTAGGGCTCGTTCTGCAAATTTTGGAGGTCGAACCGCATACGGTCGTCGTTTTGAATCTCATGGACGAAGCCCGACGCTTGCATATGGATATCGATACCGAAAAGCTATCCTTAAACCTTGGTATCCCCATCGTGGAAGCCACCGCCACAAAGGGCAAGGGCATTTCGGAGATTCTTTCGGCATTTGCAAAACCGTTTCCCGAAAAGTCATATACCCTTACGTATGGCGAACCGATGGAAACGGCGATATCCATGATCTTGTCCGCGCTTTGTGAAATCCCCTGCGCGGAGCACAAAAAACGCTTCTTCGCCCTGCGTCTTTTGGAGGGAGATGAAGCGTTTTTGAAAGCCTGTGATGCTCGGTTTCAGGGTGTGTTTTCCACAGAAGATGTGGAAAATTCCGTGAAAACGGCGAGAGCCTATCTTGCGAAAAAAGGCATCGAGACGCAAGATATCGCGGAAATTCTCGCAACGGAAACGATGACGCAAGCGGAAGCGCTTTCGCGCGCCGTCATAAAAAACGACCTGCGCCCCGTCGCCTTTTCCAAAGCGGATCGCCTTTTGACGAGCAAAGCATGGGGAATCCCGATGATGTTTTTGCTTCTCATGCTTGTGTTTTGGCTGACCGTGGTCGGTGCCAATTATCCCTCGGAATGGCTTTCTTCGCTTTTCGGAATGTTGGAAACGCCGTTTTACGAGTTTCTGATTTCGCTGAAATTGCCACTCTTTTTCGTGGAGATGCTGACCTTTGGCTTATATCGCACGCTCGGCTGGATCGTTTCGGTGATGTTGCCGCCGATGCTGATCTTTTTCCCGCTTTTCACGATTTTGGAGGACGTGGGATATCTTCCGCGTGTGGCGTTCAATCTGGACGGCGCATTTTGCAAATGCGGTGCTTGCGGAAAGCAGGGATTGACGATGTGCATGGGGCTTGGCTGTAATGCCGTCGGCGTAACGGGCGCACGCATCATTGACAGCCCAAGAGAACGTCTGCTTGCGATCCTGACCAATGCGTTTATCCCTTGCAACGGGCGTTTTCCCGCCATGATCGCGGTCGCAAGCGTCTTTTTCGCGGGGGTTTTTCATGGCAATTCATGGATTACGGCGCTTGTTTTGGCGCTTGCCATTCTCCTTGGTGTGATGATGACCTTTCTCGTTTCGTGGATTCTTTCGCATACGCTTCTGCGCGGCACGAAAACGTCGTTTCTTTTGGAATTACCACCATATCGAAGACCGCAGATTGGAAAAATCCTCATTCGTTCGTTTCTTGACCGTACGGTTTTCGTGCTTTTGCGGGCGGTGACGGTGGCGATTCCCGCAGGAATCTTGATTTTTCTTTTATCGCATATGGAGATCCACGGCGCAGCGATCACCGTTTGGCTTTCGGATTTTTTAGACCCGCTCGGTGTGCTAATGGGGCTTGACGGCGTGATCTTACTTGCATTTCTTCTCGGACTTCCCGCAAATGAGATCGTCCTGCCGCTCTGTGTCATGCTGTATCGCGCAAACGGCGTGCTTTCGGAGATCGGAAGCCTTTCTTCCCTTTTGGAAACGCTGACGGCAAACGGCTGGACATGGCAAACAGCGGTCTGCTTTCTTATCTTCACGGTGATGCACTCGCCCTGTGCGACAACGCTTCTCACCGTCAAAAAGGAAACGGGAAAGGTGCGGTATATGCTCCTTGCGTTCCTCATTCCCACGCTTTGCGGCGTGCTTTTGTGTATGGCGGTAAATGGCGTTTTATTTTAAGTAGCTGTTAAAATAACAAATATAAGAATGAAAGCCTCCCCTGTGTAAGGGGAGGTGGATTTTGCGAAGCAAAAGACGGAAGGGTTGGCGACAAAACATGATGATTTATGTACCAATCCCTCAGTCAATCTTGCGATTGACAGCTCCCTTTACACAAGGGAGCCTTTGTATTCTTTCCACGCTTTCTCAATAAAAGTTTTAGGTGGAATATCGTATAAATAACCGCGATCATGGTAAAATAACGCCTTGGCTTGTGCATTGTTTTGAAATAACTGATATTCATATTCTCTACGAAGAGCTGCGTTTGTGCATTTGTGAAATGCTTCATCGGCGATAATTTGTGCTTTTAACAACTCTCTTGCTGCTAATCGTTCATCGCTCATATTTTTTTCATTTCCAATTATTTCTTCAAAATGCTGATTTTTTAATTTCATTAAAAAATCTTTTGGAATATCTAATTTATATTCATTGAAAAACCAATAATCTTCCTCTTCGACAAAGTAGATAAAACCCTCTAATATAACATATATAGTCAAAAGATATGGACGAGAAAAATCCAGTGTTTCAATCATATTGTTATATGTATGGATCTTATTTTCAAAAATCGCTATTGTAGTTTCGCTTATATCTAGTTGATATATTTCGCTATTGTCAACAATAAAATCTTCTGTGCTGGCATAACTATAATGATAAAATATAGAATCTATTTTATGTTTTTGAGTAAAATGTAAAAAATCATCAAAATATTTTAGTCGTAATGCGGTTGTTTCGTCAAGTGAAGATTCGATTTCGTACATATCGAAATGCTTAAAAATTTTTTGTAATTCTTCTTTGCTTTTCATTATCTTTTTCTCCAACATATAATCAAAACTCACAAATCGCTCTCACGAAATTTTCCGCATAGAACGAAAATCCCATATCGTTTGGATGCAGTGTCAAATCGGAATAAAACGAAGAAAGATGAGGCACGAGCTTTTGCCCATCGATGTGGAAAAGTCCGCACGCTTCCGCAAGCGCACCAAGCTCCTTTGCCAATGTGAAAAATTCACCGACAGGGCTGTTATCCTTTTCGGTTTCTCCGCGCCAGATGGGGGAAATATAGGCAATCTGCGCCTCGGGGAAAACCTCTCTTGCGCGCAAGAAAAACGCTTCCGCATTTCCGATAAACTGCTCATGGCTTTCGCATTTGATGAAATCATTCGTACCGTAAGCGATGACAACAAGCTCGGGCGCATACGGCAGATCGGCATCTAAAATATGCTCGTCGAAGATCTCACTGCCGATGGCTTGGTTGAGAACCTCTGCATTCATGACCCTTGCCACGCGATTGACATACGACATGGAAGGATAAATGGCATCATAGCCCTGCGTGATGGAATCCCCCACAAAATAAAATTTTCGTGCTTTTTTTACGGGTTCAAGCATCGTCGCACCGTGAAGCTCCACGTTGTAAAGCGTCGTCATCATGAGATTCGGCAAATACAGCGTGATATGATGCTTACCCTCGGGAATGGAAAATTCCGCGTGTCCACGCGCACAAGCCGTCTTTTTTTCGGCATCAAAATGGTCGGTCATCACGCCGTCCACAAAAAAATCAAAATGATAAAAACGACGGCTCGATGCTTCTCGCATAAACCAATCAAAAGAAAGCTTATCCGCATCGGTGATGAAATCCAGTGTCATCGATGCCGTGGCAAAGGTCTTTTTCAGAAGCTCTCCGCCGTTTTTTTGAGCATAAAGTTCCGTTTGTTGTTCGGTAAAACGAGAAAAATGAATTTCTCCGTTTTCTTCCCATGTTCTGACCGCTCCCGTGATGATGGAGGAAAGGTCTTTTTCTTCTAAAATCATGTGATACCTCTGTTTTTATTTTTTAACTTAAATCATTTTATCAACTTTTTTCTTTTTGAAAGAAAAAAGTTGCAAAAAAGAAGCAAAAAACCTGCGGTTTTATCGCTTATAGATTTTGAAAGCTTGCTTTCGCGTTCTCCTATCGGCTATCACCCGCCTCAAAGAACGCGGTTGAAGCATCGCTTTCGTCCAAGGTCGCGTAATTCATGTGGGCGAAATAGGTTTACCTTAGACGTGCTCGCGCTCAGTGAAAAAAGCGCTTGCCGAACGGCGCTAAAGCGCCGTCAAACATGAATTTCAGATGTTGCTACACATCGGCGGTTGTTCCGCCGTGATGTCCCGGAGGTGAAGCCACCGGAGGGCTCAATGAACTCGTTCATTGAGAATCCGTGCGGGGAGCCGATAGCACCGCATATGAAAATTCGCGCTTCGATCAAGCGGAACGCTTGCAAATTTCTTTTGGTACTTTTCTTGTTTTGTACAAGAAAAGTACGCTTTCCTTTTTTCTTGCAACAAGAAAAAAGTTGACCTCTCTTATCTTAAAAACCGCAGAGAAAATCTCTGCGGTTTTCATAAAACACGTGCTTAATCCTCGTAATCAAAATATGCGATCTCGGGACGTACGTCTTCTTTATCAAGGGTAATATTGCAGTTTACGACCTTGAAATTCTTCGCATAGCGAACGGTAAAATTCGAGCCTGCGGAAGGTCCGTGTCTGTCATATTCGGGGTAACGCTTGTCGATGGTTCTGGGGCAACCGGGAGTTTCTGTCCAACCGCCGGGGAGGAAGAACGTACAATTTTCAAAGGTTACGTCCTCGATTCTCTGATTTTCATTCTGACCAACGACCATGGTTTCGCGGATAAACTTGGTATGGCTGAACGGATACGGCTTTTCAAAACGGAGGTCCTTAAAGAGAACGTTCTTGATATAACCGAAGCGTTCGGGAATACCTTCCTTGCGGGGCAGACGGTTTCTGTCACCGACGGTGATGTAAACAGGCGCACCAACGTCTGTCATATCGATGCGTTCAAAGACGACGTTTTCAACCTCAGCGCCGTCAACGGTTTCGAGAGAGATACCGCAACGGTTGACGTTCTTGACGGTACAACCGCGGATATAAGCATCTTTGAGGCAATAATAAGTATCCGTACCGAATTTGATACCCGATGCAAGAGATTGGATCATCATATCGTCAACGTCGATATTGTAGCAACCGACAGGGTCAGAGCTCTTGAAGCAAAGACCGTCGTCGCCCGCCATGATGTTGCAGTTGTAGATGGTCATATCGTGGCAGTCAACGGGGTCGATACCGTCACGGTTGGGAGTATTCATACAATCAAGGTTCAGACCGCGGAGAAGCACGTTTGCGCTGGAAAGCGGAACGACTGTCCAGAAGCAGCTGCTCTTGAAATTGATATGTTCTACGGTGATGCCCTTGGAATAGGTGATATAAACGAGGTCAGGACGCGCATCTTCCACACGTCTGTCGCCAAGCGGGTCGTTCATCTTGAAGCGATATCTACCGTTACCGTCAAGCATACCGCCGCCCGTTACGCGGACGTTGGAAACCTCATGACCGTAAACAAGACCGCGGCCGAGCTGTCTATGCGCGCAAAGGCTCGCGTAGGGCTGCTGGAGCGGATATTCCGCATGATCCTGTGTGCCGAGAATGGTAGCCGTTCTGTCAACGAAAAGGGTCATATCGGAGCGCAGGAAAAGCTCGCCCGAGAAGAATACGCCGTCATGAACGTAAACCGTACCGCCTGTATATGCAGCATCGTCGATCGCCTGCTGGATCGCCTTGGTATCAAGGGTCACGCCGTCAGCCTTTGCGTTGTAAGGTGCTTTTGTAACGTCAAAGATGGGAGCGGCAGGAAGTACACCGCGGGAGAAATCGTATGCGTCATAAATACGGATGCGATTGATGAGAAGTGTCGTACCTGCTTCTGCGGTATAGACCAAACGGCAAGCCTTCTTGATGGGATTTGCAAAAGCGAAATCCTTTGCGCGGACTGCACCGTCGATCATAAGGGTATAAACGGATCTTTCGGTATCGAGAGAAACCTTGACGTTATACCAGTTTGCGCTCGGATAATACTGCCAATCTACAAGACCCTCGTAAAGCTCGACCCATTCGTTGCCGTTTGTCGCATAAACGCAGTTCTTATAGAAAGCAACACGGCAAGCCACGTTTCCGTTCTCGTCGGTCACAGCAGGGGTCATGACGAATTTTTCGTCGTCCGCATGAATCTTGGTTTCCACGGTCACAACGCCCGAAATCGCAGGGAATGCGTATTCGAGAGAAGCGTCCTTATCGTCTGTGGAAGAGAGAGCAACGCTGGTATCGCTTGCGAAAGGAAGATCAGCAAGTTCGATCTTTGCGTTTTCCGTACCGACAACACCGCCCTTTGTACCGTTAAATTCTTCGCGAACGGCGTAGATTTCGGTGTCATCAAAAATGTAAAGGTTATCGAGTGTTGCTTTGCCATCGCAGGAGAAGCCGACAGCAAGCGCATCGTCATCGGAAAGAATCTCTACGCCCTTTGCGGCAAGACGGGTATTTGCCCAAACGTCATATTCGCCGCGGTCAGTATCGAGAACGATACGAATTTCGATCTCTTCACCGGGGGTATAAGGCATAACGTCCTCACCGTCCATGGTGCGGAGCATATCGCCGTCCAAAACCGCGCCACAGATAGCACCTCTTTCGCCCAGGATCGCCGCCGCAAGAAGACCCTCTTTGCAGGAAAGCTTTGCGGTAACGACGATACGGGAGGATGCGTTTTCGATGGGGTAGGAGAGATATGCGCCCTGTTCCATTGCCACATAACGATCTTTGGCATCGTTTTCACGGGAAACAAGAGTGCAACCGTGACCGCCGAAGCGTTCAAGCGCGTTTTCTGCATTGAAGACCTCAACGAGATAGCTCTGATAATCACGGCTTTCGTAATCGGGAAGCATTTCCACGGTTACGGGAACGTCAGCAAGCGCTTTCTTTGCCACGTCACCCTCGGGGATCGCCATCACGATGAAATGGTTGCCCGCTTCATCCTTGATGCCATCGATATGTACGTGAGCGCCTGTTTGATAGGATTTTTCAAAAATAACGTAGGTTCTGCCGTCTGTACCCACGATCTTTTCATCGGTTGCTTTGAAATCGGAGGTCCATTCGGGAAGTGCGACTGCGCCATCGAGCGCAACGGCAACGGTCATATCTCTTTCCGCAGAGAAATCCACCTCCTGCTTATCGCAGAAGCCGTCTGCGGTGGAGTTGAACGTCATGATGTAGTCTGCGCCGATGAAGCGTTCGGGAAGACTTGCAACGGTCACGTCTTCATTGGAATGGAGCTTTGCGCCGACGTTCATGTTGGCATATACGGAATACCAGCCGCTGGTATCCCAAGGGGAAACGAAACGACCAATGAGCGGCGCTTCGGGATAGCTTGCGCCACAGCTTGTGCGGTTATGAGGATTTGTGTTCATAAGAAAAACCGTTCCTTTCAAAACATTGATATATCTGATATTTTATTATTTTCCATACGGCGGGATGAGGGCATCCCGCCCTACTTTTTGTCCGCGCCTTAAATTTCCATAATGATCGGCAAGATCATCGGCTTACGCTTAGTCTGCGAATAGATGAATTTAGAAAGGTCGTCCTTGACCTTATATTTAAGCTGTGTCCATTCGGAAACACCGCGAATGAGGCAACCGTAAATGGCATCGCGCGCAATGAGGCGGATCTGTTCGATCAACTGCTCGGATTCCTTCGCATAAACGAAGCCTCTGGAAACAATTTCGGGACCCGAAATGATATCGAGTGCCTGCTCGTCGATGGTAGCAACGACGATGATGATACCGTCCTCGGAGAGATGACGGCGGTCGCGGAGAACGACGTTACCAACGTCACCGACGCCCATACCGTCGACAAGGACGATACCTGCGGGAACAGTGCCATTGAATTTGGCGTTATCCGTACCAAGCTCCAAGATCTTACCGATCTCGGAAACGAAGATATCACAGGATGCCATACCCATATATTCCGCAAGCTCCTTATGATGATACAGGTGATGGACCTCACCGTGAATCGGCATAAAGAATTTCGGCTTCACGAGCGCGTGAATGAGCTTGAGCTCTTCTTGACAAGCGTGTCCCGAAACGTGAACGACCGCCACGCTGTCATTGAGGACCTTCACGCCTTTTTTATAAAGCTCGTTGACGATATTGCTGATGAGCTTTTCGTTGCCGGGGATCGCCGACGCGCTGATGATAACGACGTCATCGGTATTCAGCTCGACCTTATCGTGCATATTGAACGCCATGCGGTAAAGCGCCGACATCTGTTCGCCTTGGCTGCCCGTGGAAACGATGACCATTTTTTCGGGCGGATATTTTCTGATTTCGGAGATATCCACGAGAACGCCCTCGGGGACGTTCATATAGCCAAGCTCGACCGCCGCGGAAACGATATTGATCATGCTTCTGCCCGTTACGGCGACCTTTCTCTCATGCTTGACCGCCATATCGATGATTTGCTGAACGCGGTGAACGTTCGAGGAGAATGTCGCAACGACGATGCGTTTTTTCTCATATTCCGAGAAGAATTTTTCAAAGGATTCTCCGACCTTACGCTCTGAGGGCGCATATCCGGGGCGTTCCGCGTTGGTAGATTCTGCCATGAGAAGAAGAACACCCTCTCGACCAAGCTCACCGAAGCGGGTAAGGTCGATCATTTCACCGTCAATGGAAGTGGTATCGATCTTAAAGTCGCCCGTATGCACGACCATACCGACAGGGGTTTTGATCGCAAGCGCACAAGCGTCCGCAATAGAGTGATTCACATGGATAAATTCGACCTCAAAAAGTCCGAGCTTGATTTTATCTCCTGCCTGCACACAGTGCATTTCAGGTTCAAAATCAAAAACGTGTTCCTGGAATTTATTTTCGAGGATTCCGAGTGTCAAACGTGTGCCATAGATGGGAACGTTGAGCTTTTGTAAGAGATACGGAATACCGCCGATATGGTCTTCATGTCCGTGTGTCAAAACGATACCCTTGATTTTATCCGCATTGCTCACAAGATAACTGACGTCGGGAACGACAAGGTCGATGCCGAGCATATCGTCATTTGGAAACCCAAGACCGCAATCCACGATGAGTATATTATCGCTATATTCCAAAACGGTAATATTCTTTCCGACTTCGCCAAGACCTCCGAGTGGGATAACGCGAAGTTTTTTAAGTTTTCCTTTGGTTCTCGCCATAAATAAATTAACCCTTTCTTTCAAATTTTTTTGAGTATAATATAAAAACAAAGAATCTCGAAGGACATAAAAAGGGTACGGGAAAAAACACGGCGCAAATGCTCCGCTTCGTCCTATTCAGAATATGGAATTATAACCGTATTCGCTTTTTCCCTTCCTATGCCGAATCGAGCAATAATCTGAGTTCAATATGTATCGCGCAGACATAAGACACGACCACCGTCCCACATCCGCACGAAAGATATGATTCCCATATACAGCCGAAAAACCGCGATCTCCTTTGCGTTCTTCGGATGCTATCTATATTGTGTTCAAATTATTTACGTTCAAAACGACGAAAGCGAATCTTTCATCTCTAACTTATAGTATACACCTTTTTTTGTTTTTTAGCAATAGGTTTTCCCACTTTTCTTTACCGCTTTTTCTTTCCGCTTTTTCTTACCAAAGAAAAAGCTTCAAAAAGAAAACAAAAGCTCTTTTCTTGCCGTCAAGAAAAGAGCGCAAAAGAACCGCAAGCGCATCGCGCTTGACCGAAAATATTGATTTTTATCGAAATAGAACCTTTCCCCTAAAAGTTAACATTTTATAAGGCTCCCTCTGGGAGGGAGAGTGCATAACACTTTGTCAATCATTTCTCAAAAAAGCACTTGAATTTTCACATTTTTATGCTATAATGATATCGTCGCCTTGCGCGGCATTGGCTACCACATACGGTAGGCGGTTGCCCTCTTTACGGAGGGTTCTTTTTCCCTCCGATCTCACGAAAGGAGGGCGATGCGTATGGATTACATAACCCTGTCAGAACTGCTCCAATACACCTTGGTGCTTATTGGCTTGGCTCAGCTAATTCTTTCGTACATAAAAAAGAAATAACCGCCCCAGTTCCCCAACTAAGCGGTTAATTTCTTAAACGTTTTTCGAGGGCTAACCGTCTGCCGGTAGCCTTTCTATGTTTATTATAGCAGTTTCATGGCACTTTGTCAATCATTTCTCAAAAAAGTACTTGAACTTTCACATTTTTATGCTATACTGATATCGTCGCCTTGTGCGGCATTGGCTACCACATACGGTAGGCGGTTGCCCTCTTTACGGAAGGTTCTTTTTCCCTCCGATCTCACGAAAGGAGGGCGATGCGTATGGATTACATAACCCTGTCAGAACTGCTCCAATACACCTTGGTGCTGATTGGCTTGGCTCAGCTAATTCTTTCGTATATAAAAAAGAAATAACCGCCCCATCCTGACAAAATGAGCGGTTAATTCTTTTAACCTATTTTGTTGAGGGCTAACCGTCTGCCGGTAGCCTTTCTATATTTATTATAGCAGTTTCATAACAGTTTGTCAATCGTTTATCAAAAAACGGTTGGCATTTTTATGTTCTAAGAAATTCTAAGCGGCGAGTCGCCGCTTTTTATTTTGCCCTCGATACGGAATATAACCTTCGCAAGCTGGCAAAAATACAAAAAGTGAAGAATACCCATGAAAGGAATTTTTTGAAATATGCTATTAAAAGGATGCAAAAAGAATCTGATCGTTGTCAAAAGCATCGGCAGTGATTATATTGAAGAAGCGTATCTCATTTTGAAGCCCGAGTTACCCGCAGGCGTTGCCAAGGAAGACATTGTCAAGGAAGCCAACCGTCTTGTCCATGAATATGAAACGGGAAAGAAGAAAAAGCGCCGTCCTTTTTCGCTTGCGAGCTTTTTGATCGGTGCATTCCTGACAGGAGCGATCGCCTTGATCCTATATCTGATATTTTGAAAATATCCTCCTTTTTCCCCAAAAAACAGGTCATAGCATCTGCAAAACAGAAAAGAATCCCGAAAGCGACACGGAGCCTCGACAGTTTTTTCAGCCTTTATGTTGTATGCTAAAAACGGGCATTTGTATGCTATCAAATATCCCATTTTATGGGGAAAGGATGAAGAAAATGACAGAAGAAAAAACAAAAGAACGAGTTGGAACAGACAAGGCGGTGCTTCACGAGCAATCGTCCATGATACCGCATGAAATGCAAGCTGAGGATTGGCTGTATCACTTTCGGAAATGGTATGAGCTCCTTTTGGTCGCGTTTGCGGGCTTCTTTTTCGGCGGAACGTCGCTCCCGCTTGCGGTATATCCGCTCGGCTGTGCGCTCGTTGCCGCCCTGCCCAAACATTCGCTCATCGCGCTTTTGGGCATATGGCTCAGATGCTTTTATGAGCTGGCAAAGGGTGAAAATATCACGATGTACGGTGCTTGCGCCACAGCCATTTTGATATGCCGCGTGGTTTTGTGTATGCTGCTATACGGCAAGGATATCTTCAAACGGGTCCACCGATTGCATGATACGGTATTTATGCGTGTTCTGCTTTGTGTGGCGCTGATGCTTACGTTTTCCTTAGTGGATATCCTGCGCGAGGGCATAACGCTTTCCTTGGCGCTCGGCATGATGCTCTCCGCGATTGCCGCGGCGGCATTTTCCTTTTTGTATTGCTTCTTTTTTGAAGAAGAGCATAAAGGCTCTCCCGCCTTTGAAGCGGGACTTGGCGCGGTCGCATTTTCGGCGGCACTTGCCTTTGCGCCGTTTGCCATCGGAGAATTTTCTCTCGGCATTACGGCAGCCTTTGCCATCACGCTTTACGTTGGCTATCTCGGCTCTCCGACGAGAAGTTCCGCGGTTGGACTTCTTTGCGGACTTGCGCTCGGCGGATATTTCGCGCCCGTATTGGCGCTGGCAGGGCTCATTGCGGGTATTTTTTCCGAGGTTCACGCGATTTTATCGGGAGTAGCGGCGGTACTCGTTTCCGTTTGCGGAACGCTTTATTTCGGCGGTGCAAATGGCGTTCTCACGATGCTCCCCGAAGTGCTTTTTTCCGCTTTTATGATGACGATTTTGGTCTGTCTTGGACTTTTGCAGACCGAACACACGAAAAAAGAGGAAAATCAAGAGGACGCCGCCATCGGTGAGATGCTGACGCGCCGCCGCGACGCAGAAAGAGAACGGCGCATGAACAGCATCTCCAACTCCATGAATGCGCTTTCGGGTGTGATCCGCGGATTTTCGGAGAAATTTCGCCGTCCCGAGCCGAAAAAGCTGACGGAAAAATGCAAGGCGATATGGGAAACGCATTGCAAAAACTGTCCCAACGAATGTACCTGCCGCGGGCTTTCCGAATTGGAAACAGAACGTATTTCCAACAAATTGGCATCGCGGCTGATGTCAACAGGAAAGATCGACCGCGAAAGGCTCTATGAGATCACAAAGATTCGCTGTCCCGATCTGGATACCATCGCGGCGCAGATCAGCGCCCTTTCCGCGCACATGCTGGAGGAAGCCATTCGCGAGGATAAAACGCGCGTTTTTGCGATGGATTATGAAGCGATGGCACAGATGTTTGCCGATGCCGCCGCAGAGGGCGATATGAGGCTGACGGTGGATAAAATTCTTTCGGACAGGCTTCGCCGTGCGCTTGCCAAGGCAGGCTTTCATGCGGAAAACGTCGTCGTTTGCGGCGACCGCAAAAAATTCATCATTGCTACGGGAGAAGGTGTGACCCATTCCTCCCTTTCGCCGTCGGATATTCACGCCATTTGCGAGGAAGCTTGCGGTGTCCGATTCAGCGCGCCTGCATTCATGCTCGAAAAAGGAAACAGCGCCTTGACGCTGGAAAGCGTTCCGCTTTTCTCTGTGGAAACGGCAAGCCGACAGCTTGCCAAAAAGGGGGAGAATGTTTGTGGAGATAGCATTTCCTCCGTACAAAATTATGACGGATATTATTATACCTTTCTTTGTGACGGCATGGGAAGCGGTGAGGATGCGGCGCTGACCTCTCATCTTTGCAGTATTTTCCTTGAAAAAATGCTTTCCTGCGGCAATAAAAAGGCAATCACGCTGGAAATGCTCAATCATTTTCTCACCTCCCGCACGACGGAATGCTTTGCTACGGTCGATCTTGTGGAAATCGACCTTGTTCTCGGCGTAGCATCGTTTCTCAAAAGCGGAGCTGTGCCGTCCTATGTCGTCCGCAACCGTCATTTATATAAGATCGCTTCGGGGACGTTTCCCATCGGCATTTTGCCCGAGGTATCCGTTGAGGTGACGGAATTTGAGCTTTGCGACGGTGACGTGATCTTGATCTGTTCGGACGGTGTTTCCTCCGATATTGAAACGCAGGAAAACGAAAATCCGCAATGGTTCGTGGATTTTATTTCCCGCGAATGGACAGATGACCTCGATGCCATGGCGGAAAAGATCATTCATGCGGCAAGCTCCGCCGGTGAAAAAGCAGACGATATGACGGTAGAGCTGATTCGTGTGCATAAACATATAGAGGACTGAAAATTTTTATCAAGCTCGGTGAGAAAACGGCGCGAAAATTTCGACAAAAGAAACAGAAAGGCTGATTTTTGACCGAGGAAGGAGTGACTTTTATGTTCAAGCATCAAAAATTTTATACCGTGACCGCGCTTTTTCTGACCCTTGGTATTCTTTTTTCCGCCTGTGGCAATCTGCAAAAGCCTGAAGAACGCGACGAAACGACGACCACCCCCGTCGTTCTGACGACCACGGAAACGCCCGTCATTTATGAAACGGTCGGTCTTTTTCCACCCGATTCTTCGGGTATCGACGCAAGCCTTTGTGTCACGATGCGTCAGTATCATTGGAGCGGATACGGCATCAGCACAAAATCCATTCAAGATAAGGGATACGCCTTGACGCTTTCCCAACTGTTACAAAACGCACCCAAAACGGGAGAGCTCATACCTGCACTTTCCGACGAAGAACAGTGGGTAACGGAAAACAGCGGGCATCTTCCCGCAAAGCCCGGGACGCTTTGGATCGATACGCAAAACGGATTTTTTCGCTTGACCGATGATTATAGCTCTCTTTGCCGTGTGGAAACGCATCTCGGAGAGGGTATCGCGCTGGAAATGAGCGAGGAACTGCGTACGCTTTTGCTGAATTTATGGTCGTATTATCCATATGATTATGATAGCGGTACGTATCAGGACGGCAAGCTTTTCATCACACATCGCTTTCCTGCAAGCTCTGCCGTCGATATCCTCGTGAAAGATATACACATTTCCCGCAAGGAGGGTGAAAAAAGCACCATCACCATCGAAGTATATTCCCCCACACAACAAGAAATCTCCGTTTTGCTGGATTGTCGGCAAAGCGATGACAATTTGGGACTCGGCGACCGAAAAAACGTTTCCTTGAACGCAAACGAAAGCAGAACGCTGACCCTTTCCTTTATCGGTTGGACGAGCGTTGGCTATGAGGTGGTCCTAACGGCGGATAACACCCGCATCGGACTTTGGATCATGCCGTAATATCGAATTTGACCGATAATAAACGGAATGATTTTCGGCGGGATGCTCACATCCCGCCCCGGACTCTCGAAAAACCTATATAGAAAAGTGGGAAATAAAAAGTTGCACAAACGGAAAGGCTCCCTCTGAGAGGGAGCTGGATTTTGCGAAGCAAAAGACTGAGGGAGAGTGTGTAAATAGCAAGTTTGATCAAGATTTGAAGTGCCGCAGGCTCCTTCCGTCACGCTTTGCGTGCCACCTTCCTCTCGGAGGAAGGCTTACTAAAATCCGCTTTTCGTGCAAAATACCGAAGCCTAAATTTGAAACCAACTTTATCGACGTACAAAAAGCCTCCCGACAAGGTCGGGAGGCTCGTTTTTGCATGATGATTATTCTTCTTCTGCTGCGTTTCTGACAGATTCAAGGTACTGAACGTAATCCTTGAGATTTGCCTTTGTGAACATCTGAACGCCCCAGTAGTTGGTGTCAACACCGGAGAGCTTGCTCGAAACGACATAAGCATTGGTATTGAAGATTACGGGAACGACCGCTGCGTCTTCAATGAGAAGTGCTTCTGCTTCATAGAGAATCTCTGCTCTCTTTTCAGCATCTGTTTCAGCGAATGCGCTTTCGATAAGAGCGTTATAATCGTCGTTATCGTAGCCCTTTACGGGAACAGCCGCGCCGCTGTATGTGCTGGAGAAGGAAGCGAGGTTATAGATCGGATATGTAGAGATCGCCTGGAAATCCATACCGATAATTTCATAGTCGCCGTTTGCATATGCAGCTTCATAAGCAGCATTGTCAAGGGCGCTGACAACGACGTTAAAGCCGAGCTGCTTCCATACGTCCTTCGCATAGTTTGCGATTGCGTATTCGTTGCTCATGTAGCCAAGCTGTGCAGACTGGTAGCTGTCGTTCTTTTCATCCTTGCGGATCACGAGATAGAGATCGTCGTAATCTTCGGGATAGATATCGTTTTCTTTGAGGAGCTGTTTTGCAGCTTCTACGTTTTCATAAATGTCGATAAGATCGCCGCTTGCGTCACGGAAGGATGTACCCTTCTTGGTGTCGTAAACCTTGTCGTTGAGAAGACCGGTTGCGGGTTCGGTTTCAAGACCTACCATGTAAGCGATGTAATCTCTGTCGAGCGCCATGGAGAATGCCTTGCGGATGACCTGTTCTTCAAACGCATCGGATTCGAGGTTGAAATAGAAGCAGAATGTGGAAGCTTCCTTTTCGATCTGAACGTCCTTATACATTTCTGCGGTCGCAAGAGTAAGACCGGAAACGTAGAAGATAGGGTTGCCGAAGAGATCGAGTACGTCGGTTTCATCGGTGGTGCTTACGATCTCCTTATCGATGGGAAGGTCGTAACGAACGGTGATTCTGTAAGGAGTTACGAATTTATCGAGTGCTTCGGTGCTGACTTCCTGGTTGAGGTAGTAGTACTTGGAGCGTTCGAGAATCATGATCTCAGTGGGATCTTCAGAGAATTTCTTTACACGGAACGGACCGTTGCAGGAAAGGTCGGTTGCGCTTCTGGACCATGTTGTGGGGTAAGAAACGACCTTATTTTCGCGGAGCGGAACGAGCGCGGGGCTGGATGTGTTATAAAGAAATTCGTCGATATCTGCGCCTTCTTCAAATTCAACGATGAATTTGGTGGTTGTGGTCGCGTACATACCGATATCATAGATGGAGATCTCGCCTTCCTTTGCAGCCTTTGCGCCCTTGATGCAATAAAGCATGGAAGCCGCTGTGGAGTCAAAGTCAGGGTCAAGGATACGGCGCCAAGCGTAGATAACGTCGTTCGCCTGAACAACGGAACCGTCGCTCCAGTGTGTATCGTTGATGGTAACCTCGAGTTTTTCTTCACCGGTCACGGGATCCTCGATGATTTCCCAGTCTTTTGCGAGTGCTTTTTTGAGCTTGCCGTTTTCGTCGAGTCTTGTAAGACCTTCAAAAATGAGGCTGAGGATCTTAACCGCGTTTTCGTCTGTATACGCAACAGCGGGGTCAAGATTCATAACCTTTTTGCCCAAGTACATTTCGAGTTCTGCGCCTTTCTGAGCAGGGTCATCCTCTTCGATCTTCGAGCAACCGGTTGCGAAAAGGACGCTGACACACATTGTGAGCGCAAGCAGGAAAGCCAATACCTTCTTCATAATTTGTATATTCCTCCGACTAATAAATTGATAATACCGCGAAAAATCTTCCTAAATCTTCACGATATAAAAAAGGGATTACATTGGTATATTATATTATAACACCAACTGACCCAATAAATCAAACCTTTGTTTTGCATTTGGGAAAGTTTCTACCTATTCCACAATTTGAAGCCCTCGAAATTATGCACATAGCACAAGATTTTGGAGGGGCTTTTCTTTAATTTACCGCCTTTTCGGCATACTCCTTCAAAAGTCGGACGTATATCCGATAATTTTCGAGAGAAACGCCCGGCGGCGTCTGATGATCGCAGGACGGAATGAAGCCGCCCGCGCGCATCACGGGTAAGAGTCTTTCAAATTCGGCGCGCATCGCGTCTTCCCCTTTCGACATGGTCATTTTGTCAAAGCCGCCGATGAAAAGGAAATCGGGATATGCTTCACGCAAGCGGACAAGGTCAACGCCCGCCTGGCGCTCCAAAGGGAGAACGCCGTCCACGCCTGCGCGCTTGAGCCAAGGGATCATCATGGAAACATCGCCGTCCGTATCCACGATGACCTTCGTCCCGTACTTTTTGATCTCGGGAATGATACGCTGATAATACGGAAGCAAAAATTCATTGAAAAGCGCCTCAGAGAGCATGGGACCGTTATTATAGCTCATATCCTCCGAAATGACCATGAAGTCGGGCTTGCATACCTCGTAGATGATGGGAAGCTGGCGAATGATATAATCCGCGAGATCCGAGCATATCGTATGGTAAAGCTCCGGCTCGTCATAAAACGAATACAAATGATTTTCGATTCCGAGAAGCACACGGGGAAACCAGAAAAATCCGTCGTAGGAATACCAAAGGAGAGCATCTCCCTTTTCGTGCTCCTCCCTGAGCGATCTCAAAACGTTCAGCTTATCCCGATAATTCTGATGGGACATATCAGGGTAAAGGTACTTTTTGAAAGAGGCGTATTCCTCTTCCGATTCAATCAAAGGACCGCCGTGAAAAGCGGGCTTTGGGCAATCGGGGGTTTCAAGCGGCATCCAAATGCGGCGGATAAAGTCAAGCCCGAGATGCGTTTGTATCCTATCCCACGGGATATCCTTTGAAAGCCCTTCGCCATACCAGCGGTCGAGCGTTGCGCCCCACCAGCCTGCCCATTCCAAAACGGGAAGCCTATCCGGTTTTTCAAAATCCATCACCGCCCGAAAGCGTTCAACTGTCGTCATGCTCTATTCACCACATCCTTTCGCCCGAGTGATTCGGTTTCGTTTGTTTTTGATATTACTGCCTTTCCATTATACCATACGATTTTGAAAAAATCAATAAAAGTTCGCAGAAACATTCCCGATTTCTTGTGAAATTTTTTCAAAAAAACTCTTGCATTTCTTCGGAAAGCGTAATATAATAAAAGAGCAATGATGGAAACCTCAAACGGAGTTTCGTGTTTACAGAGATACGGCGGTCGGTGCGAGCCGTAACACGTTCCGTTTTTGTCCGCTTCCGGAGCGTGTGGTGAAAGCCACGGGGTCGTATCCCGTATCATACGATAAAGAGAGGCCGCAACCATGCGGCAATTTGGGTGGCAACACGGAGTCTTTTCGTCCCATACGCATAGGGATGAGAAGGCTTTTTCTATACAGTAAAAAATCTATCTTAAAATAAAAGGAGAAACAAAACCATGCTTGATCTCAGATTTCTTCGAGAAAACCCCGAAATCGTAAAGCAAAACATCAAAAACAAATTCCAGGACAGCAAGCTTCCCCTTGTCGATGAAGTCATCGCGCTCGATGAAGAAAACCGCAAGGCAAAACAGGAAGCCGACGCGCTCCGCGCAAACCGCAACAAGGTCTCCAAGACCATCGGTATGTATATGGCAAAGGGCATGAAGGAAGAAGCCGCTGCCGCAAAGAAGCTCGTGACCGAAAACTCCGAAAAGCTCGCCGCGCTCGAAGCAAAGGAAGTTGAGCTTGAAGAAAAGATCACAAAGATCATGATGATCATTCCGAACATCATCGATCCTTCCGTTCCGATCGGTAAGGACGACAGCGAAAACGTAGAGGTTCAGCGTTACGGCGAACCCGTCGTTCCGGATTTCGACATTCCCTATCACAGCGACATCATGGAAACCTTCAGCGGCATCGACCTCGATTCCGCTCGCCGCGTTGCAGGTAACGGCTTCTATTATCTCATGGGAGATATCGCTCGTCTTCATTCCGCCGTCATCAGCTACGCACGCGATTTCATGATCGACCGTGGTTTCACCTATTGCATCCCGCCTTATATGATCCGTTCGAACGTCGTTACAGGCGTTATGAGCTTTGCGGAAATGGAAGCCATGATGTATAAGATCGAAGGCGAAGACCTCTATCTCATCGGTACGAGTGAACACTCCATGATCGGTAAATTCATCGATCAGATCATCGAAGAAAAAGAGCTTCCCTACACCCTCACCAGCTATTCTCCCTGCTTCCGCAAGGAAAAGGGCGCACACGGCATCGAAGAACGCGGTGTTTACCGTATCCACCAGTTTGAAAAGCAGGAAATGGTCGTTGTCTGCAAGCCCGAAGAAAGCCCCGTTTGGTTCGATAAGCTTTGGCAAAACACCGTTGACCTTTTCCGTACGCTCGATATTCCCGTTCGTACGCTTGAATGTTGCTCGGGCGACCTCGCTGACCTCAAGGTGAAATCCATCGACGTAGAAGCATGGTCCCCCCGTCAGAAGAAATATTTCGAAGTCGGTAGCTGCTCCAACCTCGGTGACGCACAGGCTCGCCGTCTGAAGATCCGCGTAAACGGCGCAGACGGTAAGAAATACCTCGCACACACCCTCAACAATACCGTTGTCGCTCCTCCCCGTATGCTCATCGCATTCCTTGAAAATAACCTCAATGCTGAC
>JAGBCV010000057.1 GCA_017937845.1 Clostridia bacterium
ACGGGACCCATTTATGGGTAGTAAGTAACAATTGCGTGGCTGGCAGGCCAATCTAAAACGCACTTGTGCGTAGCCAGTAGCGTGTAGGGCTATGCCCGAAAATGAAATACCACCCGCTATGCGGGTGGATATTTATTTTTTCATAAAATTCTTAAAATAATTAGAATAAATAAATGATTTTTTAATGAAAAAATTGACATATGTGCTGACATATGTTATAATATAAAAACAGGAAGGTGGTATAAGTATTTAAATTGTTAGACATAAAACAAGCGTATTTGACACTGACTATGCAAGTGGTTCTTGTCAAATGAGAGTGATTTATGTAACGCATTTTGATTACTTGTGCTCGATGTGATGGCGCACGGGATACGTGGGCTTTATCGGGCTATATTTGTACCTTCTTGTAGAAAATACTATAAGGAGGTTCTTTTATTATGAAGAACGAAATATTGAGATTTATCCAAGAGCAGATTGAATACGAATTTGATGAACCGGAGCTTTTAAGACAAGCCTTCACTCGAAAGTCGTATTCAGAGGAACACAACGGTGAATATCAAAACGAGATATTGGAATTTTATGGCGATAAAGCGCTTGAATTTGTTGTGATGAAGAAGTTAGCAGAATACTATGGCGAAACCACATTGAATGGAAAATATGCTTCTCAAAAAACGGAAGGACAACTGACGGAATTAAAAAAGAAATTGGTATGCAAAAAGATGCTTGCATATCGTATTGACATATTTGGTTTCGCAAATTATCTTTTGATGGGAAAAGGCGATGAAGTTCAAAATGCTCAGGATCAAGAATCTGTAAAAGAAGATCTGTTTGAGGCGATCATTGGTGCTGTGGCGATCGATTGCAGTTGGAAAGCCGAAATACTCGAAGAAGTCGTTGACAGAATGCTTGATATAGAGTATTATCTTGAAAATGGTTTTCAAGATGATAAGAACTATGTGGATTTGGTTCAAACATGGTGTCAGAAAAAATACGGATGTCTTCCAGAATCTCATATTTACGAATCGAATGACGGTTACGAATGTATTGTTACTTTTCCGAATGACTTCAATGAATTTTCGGGACAGGGATATTCTAAACGAGAAGCAAGAATGAATGCGGCGCGTGAAGCTTTTGAATATTTGGATAGGGAAAACAAATGGATTCTGCCGATAGACGAAGTTGGCAAACCTGATTTCGACAGTGCCATCAATCAGCTTCAAGAGCTATTTCAAAAAAAATACATAGGTGAGCCATGGTATGAATTTTGGGAAACATACGATGATAACGGAAATCCTGTTTGGAGATGTGAATGTCATGTATCAGGTTTTGATACATATTGTTGGGGAAATTATTCTTCTAAAAAGTATGGAAAAAAAGCCGTAGCTTATGATATGTTGCGATATATTCTTGGTTTAGATAAATTATAATAAAATATTTTCAGATACAACAAATTTTCAAAAAGGAGCTATGATTATGACTTTCAGAACATTGGAACGAGATGGGTATACGGTAGAATTGGAACAGCCGACGGTATTCGTGGACAATGAAGCAAGAAAACGAAGCGGACATATGACACACGCGATGGCAGAATTTAAGCCCGGCTGCTTTATCGATTTCAATTCAAACTGTTCGGCGCTCAGAATCGATGGACACGTTCCTTGCGGTTGGGTGGAATATCGCATTTCTGAGGATGCGGGCAAAACATTTTCCGATTTTTATACTTTGCAATATTCTTTTGATACTTTTTTGGATGCGATCCATACGATTTCAGTGGAAAAAGCGGTATCGACCAATGACGGCAAAATCGTTGCTTTTTGTTTGAGAAACGATGCCACACATAAATATTGCTGTGAACCGTGGGCAACGCCGACTTATATCGTCAGTGAGGACTTCGGAAAGACATGGAGTGAGCCGAAGGAATATTCGCCCTATGCCGGCAGAAGCTATGACGCACTGTATCACGAGGGTAAAATCTATGTTTTGCATCTTTGTAACGAGCATTTTTTGGGCGAGACCGAAGAACACGTATACAGAATCTATGTCAGCGAAAATAATGGCGAAAGCTTTGAGGAACTTTGTGTCGTTCCGATTGAGCCTTATGGCAGGGGCTATGGCGCGTTTCTTTTTGATGAAAAAAACGTGCTTCATGTGTACGCATATAATTCAAAAATTGAAAGCGAAATGGATCATGCCGTCAGCTACGACTATGGCAAAACGTGGACAGTCGTTGAGCCTTGTTACTTGGAAAAAGGGATTCGCAATCCGCAGGTGGGCTTCATCGATGGTGTATACGTTCTTCATGGCAGAGCAGGCGATATGAAAGGCTTCGTTTTTTATACCTCGCCCGACGCTTACCATTGGGACAAGGGAGAGATTCTCGTTCCCAAGGAAAAGATAAGTGCGTTTTATTCCAATAATTTGAATCTGACCGACGAAAAGGGTAATTTCTTATTGGTACAATATTCCGATAGTTATCAAGGTAATAAAGTCAACGTCATGCATATGAAGGTCAGAGTGAAAAAATAAGCATTCTTCGCAAAATGGCGAATTGATTTTGCATAATTTCTCATAGAATAAAAACAAAGATACCGCTGAGATTGATTTCTCAGCGGTATTATGATTTTGCTATGATTACAAGAGAGTTTTGCGAAGCTCTTCTGCGGATTTTGTAGAAAGATATGCGGGCGCGATATCGAGAACGGTTTTACAACCGCACTGTCCTTCTTTGTTCATACGGTATGCCGCGCGTGCATACGCAACGAGAACAGATGCCGTAAACTCGGGGTTGGAATCGAGCTTGAGGCTATATTCAATGATGTGATTGTGTTCCAGATCGATACCTGTTTTGCCACTGCGGATCACAAAACCGCCATGCGGAATGCCGCTGTGATGCGCGTCAAGCTCTTCCTTGGAAATGAAATGAACGGTGGTATCATAATCTGCAAAATAGTTGGGCATGGTCTTGATCTCTTCTGCAATGCGTTCACGGTCTGCGCCTTCTGCCGCAACGACGAAACATTCGCGGATATGCTTTTCGCGTGTCGAAAGCTCGGGATTTGCACCGCTACGAACTGCTTCGAGTGCCTTTTCTACGGGAATGGTATACTGCTTGCCGTCCAAAACGCCCTCTACGCGGCGAATGGCATCGGAATGTCCTTGGCTGACGCCCTTGCCCCAGAAGGTATAATCCTTACCGTCGACGAGAATGGCGCTTCCGTAAAGACGGTTCAGCGAGAACATACCGGGATCCCAACCGACGGAAATGATACCGATTTTGCCGGATTCCTTGGCAACTGCGTCTACGTCTGCAAAATGCTCCGGAATTTTTGCGTGAGTATCAAAGCTATCGATGACGTTATACAGCTTTGCGAGCGCGGGCGTTTGAACGGGAAGGTCCGTTGCGCTGCCGCCGCAAAGAATCATGACGTCGATCTTATCTGTCATTTCTGTTACGAGGTCTGCGTGATATACAGGCGCTCCCGTTGCAGTTTTGACGGTTTCGGGATTGCGTCTTGTGAAAACGGCGACGAGCTCCATGTCGGGATTCTGACGAATCGCACATTCTACACCTCGTCCAAGATTGCCGTAACCGAAAATACCAATACGAATACTCATAAATGAATCACCCTTTCTCAGTGTGTCCTGATTTCAAAAATATATGTGGATATTTTATCACAATACCCATTTTATGTCAATCGTTTTTTGACAAGAATCTGAAAAATTTGACGTTCATTCGAGTTGTTTTGTGAAAAATCGAAATGCCGTCGGAATTGCAAACTGTGTTCGTATCTCCTCGGCGGTATACCACGAAAACTCAGAGGTCTCCTCTGCACATTCCGCGGCGAAGCCTTGCATATGCCATTCGATATGCGTGAAGATATGGACGGCTTCTCCGATGGGACGAATGGAGATCGGTGTGATTCCTTTTCTATGAAACCAAGATGCCACATCTTCCTCGTCGGCGTGTCCGTCAAGGTTCGGATATTCCCAAAGCTTTGCCAAAAGCCCTGTTTCTGGGCGTTTGCAAATGGCGTATTTTCCTCGGCAGGAAAGCAGGAGAACGGTTCGCTTTTCAATTTTGCGCGCTTTTTTCGGCGTTTTGACGGGGAGCTTATCGGTGATGTCTTCTAAGCTTGCGGTACAATGCTTACGAAGCGGACAGGCTTCGCATTTGGGTTCTCCGTTTGGAATACAGAGCGATTCCCCAAGCTCCATGATGGCTTGGGTGAGGTTTTTCGCGTCCTCTCCCTTGGGATAGACTGCGCGAAGCTCCTCTGAAATCATCTTTTTCGTGGCGGGAAGCATGATATCATCAAAGCATCCCAGCACGCGCGTGATGACGCGCAAGACGTTTCCGTCAACGGCAGGCTCGGGTTTTCCAAAGGAGATTGAGGCGATGGCGCCTGCGGTATAATCGCCGATGCCCGAAAGCTTGCGAAGATCAGAGGCTTCCTCGGGGAGATCGCCTCCGTGCTCTGTCATGATCTGTATCGCGGCTTTTTTGAGATTGCGTGCGCGGCTGTAATAGCCAAGCCCCTCCCAAAGCTTCATGAGCTTATCGTCATCGACCTTGGAGAGCGCTTTGACGTCGGGAAGCTCCGTGAGAAATCTATGGTAATAGGGAATGACGGCTTCGATGCGCGTTTGCTGGAGCATGATCTCGGAGATCCAAACGTGATAGGGGGTGGGGTCATCGCGCCATGGCAGGGGTCGCTTATGTTCTTGATACCATGAGATGAGCGGATATATAATAAAGGATAGTTTTTCTGTATATTGCATGGGATACCTTTCCTGTTAAGGGTTTTTTCTGTATGCGAGAGGAGAGATGCCGACGGCGGCGCGGAAGGCTTTCGTGAAATGGCAAGCATCGTAAAAGCCTGTTTCCTCTGCGATAACGCTGATGGGGGCGTCGGTATGGCGGAGCAAGGTCTTTGCTTTGCTGATACGGGAATTTCTCGTGTAATCCGAAAAGGAGATGCCGCTGAGCTTTGCGAACATTTTGCCGACGTAGCGTTCGGAATAGCCGTAGCGTCCCGCAAATTCCGCAAGGGAGGGGATTTTTTTCGCGGAATCGATCTCCGCGCTGATTTCGTGAACGATATGCGTCCATACGCTGTCGGATTCGGGTGAGGTGAGATCCTCCGACATTTCAAATTCTGTAAGCGCGGCGGCGAGATAGGTGCAGGCATCGTATTCGCGGTTGCTGTTAAAGAGCGTTACGGTGCGCATGAGCAGGGATCTCATGAACTCTGAATCGTCAATGGATTTTGCAGAGAGCGTTTTGGGATAGATGGGCGTTCCGTTATCATCTAAAAAATCAAAATGGACGTTGATGACCAAAAGCGGATAATTCGGCTCGTGAAATGCCTTATATCGGATATTGGGTGAAAGAAGCAGGGAAGCCCCCTCGTGGATATGAAATTCCGTTTGTTCTTCGGTCTGCGATATGAGCTTTCCTCTGCCGCGAAAGACTGTCCATAGGTCGTAATCGGCAAAGCCTGACGAAGCGGTTATCCAATTCCACGACGGCGGACAATCGCTGACACCGCAGGAATGAATCTTTAATTTCATCGTTTTCATCTCCGTTCGATCTCGGATGTTGTTTGATATTACAATTTTACAATTTTTTTGTCAAAAAATCAATGGAAATTTGCGTTATTTTATTGTATACTATAAAAAAACGGGCAACGCCCGCCGGAATTTGCTCGCTTATCTCAGCTTATTTCATCACAAAACACGGCAAAACGGCGAGAACGCTTTGAGCAATTTTTTAGGAAATAAAACAATACACTTAGGAGTGTTTTCATTATGAAATGGACAAACAGACAATACGTTGATCTCATGACATACAACCATCCCGAACGCCCGATGTTTTCCGAGCTTTTCGGTCCCATCGTCGGTCTTGCGGACGAATGGCGCGCGCAGGGTGCAACGGAGGATATGATCAAAATGCGCGGCTTCGCTTTTGATTACGTTCCGTATTATCAGCTTGGCGAGCTTGATTCCATCCACCGCCCGAAGGATATCGTGATCGAAGATACCGCGACTCATTACGTCGGTATCGACCATTACGGCAGACGTGTCCGTATGGACAAAAAAACCTCGACCATTCCGCTTCCCGAAAATTACCCTGTGGAAACGATGGACGATTGGCTGAAGATCAAGCATATGTTTGAATACGATGCTTGCCGTATTTCCGACGATGAGATCATGAAAGCAAAGGCGCTTCAAGATCAAGGCGTACTCATCAAATCCGAAATTCTCGGCGGTTTTGATATTCTCCGTGAACTCATGGGCGAAGAAAACTGCTGTATCGCCTTTTATGAAGACCCCGAGCTCATTGAAGAAATTCTTGGCACGATCTCCGAAACCAACGTGAGGGTGCTTTCCCAAATTTCCAAAAAGCTGACCATTGACCAGCTTTCCGTTCACGAGGATATGGCAGGTAAGACCGCACCGATGATCGGTCCGAATCTTGTTCGTGAATTTATCGTTCCTTACTATCTCAAATCCTGGGAGCTTGTAAAGGACGCAGGCACGAAGCTTTTCTGTCAGGACAGCGACGGCAATATGAATCCCGTCATCGATGCGTTCATTGAGGGCGGTATCAATATTTTCTATCCCTGCGAGCCTTACGGCGGCATGGATATCGTGGCGCTCCGCAAAAAATACGGTCATCAGATCGCGTTCCGCGGCGGTATCGATAAGCACGTTTTGCGCCGCAGTAAGGAAGAGATCAAAGCGGAGGTGGATTACAAAATGCAGGACTGCATGATGGATGGCGGTATCGTATTCGGTCTTGACCATCGTATTCCCAACGGCACACCGCTTGAAAATTATATCTATTATATAGACCTCGCCAGAGAAAAGCTCGGTATGGAAGATTTCCGCACCGCGGAGCCCTCTTGGGGAAGAATGGCATTTTGAACAATATATGAAGGGGCACTTCGGAATGAAGTGCTTCTTTTATTTTTTGCGTTTCGGATAGGCGAGCAAACTCCTGTTGGCGTTGCCTGCAAAATTTTATCAAAAAATTTCAAAAATTTTTCAAAAAGCGGTCACAAAATGACCCTCAAAAGCAATATATATATATAGAAGGGCAAATTATGTCCTCGTGGCGATGGGGAGGGAAGCCCGAGACGAGGAGATCAGATAAAAAGGGACGTGATACAGGAGAGAAAACAGGAAATCGAACCGACATTTTGTATCCAACGTTTTTTCCTATTGTTATTGATTGCCGAAAGATTTTATGATACAATGTATAATTATACTGTGATATGCATTTTTGGGAGAGAACGTCGGGTCATGCTGAGCTTATATTTGTCGATGCTTGCCAATGAAGAGGACAAGCTGAATTTTGAAAATCTATATCGGAAATACGGAAAATCCGTTTTGAAATATGCAAACAGCCTTTTACATCATCGGCAAAATGCAGAAGATACCGCGCATGGCGCGTGGTTATACGTTGCAGAGCATTTTCATCAATTTCAATTTTTAGATGAGGTTTCCTTTAAAAATTATATGATGAAGATCGTAGAAAATCAAAGTGCAGGTGTCATTCGCAAGCAGACGCGAGAAACGGAATGGCTCGCGGATACGCAACCCGATTTGGAAGGCAACGCTTCGGACGATGAAATGCTGCTTGCGTTTTGTGAAAAAGAAGATTGTCTGGTCGTGATCGAGAGCATCAAGCAATTAGATGCCTGCTATCGTGACGTATTGAATCTGTTTTATTTGAACGAAAGCTCGCCAAAGGAGATCGCCAAAATGCTATGCCTGAAGGATGCTACGGTCAGAAAACGACTTTCGCGCGGGCGGAAAAAGCTGATTGCTATATTACAAGAGAAAGGCGTCAATTATGAAATGGAATACGAATAAAAAAGGACTTGACGTATTAAAAGAGGCTTTTCGGGAAATCAATCGATGGGAATATGAAAATCTACGTCTTGACAGTATGGAGGAGGAATGGGAGCCATCTCCTGTATATCAGAAGCGAATGGAAAGGCTTATCAAGCATCAAGGTCGCTCGTATTGGAGGTGCGTCAATACGATGAGCAAGCGGATTGCCGTGATAGTTTTGGCGCTTGCGCTTACATTTGTGCTTTCCATGAACGTTTCGGCGATTCGTGAACCCATCGTGAATTGGTTCATCAAGATTTACGAGGAGGGTATCTACTTTTTTCATGATCGGGATGCTGTTGCGAAAGCGCCCAAACAAGTGAAAACGGTTTACAAACCGGGGTATATCCCTGAGGGATTTGAGCCGGAACAACCTCGGATCGGCAGGATCACGGCATACTTTATTTTTACAAACGAGGCGGGAGAAGAGATCGTTTTTCTGCAAAGTATTTTGGATACTCTTCATCACTTTGATAATAACGATACCAATTACAGGGTACGGGATATCAACGGTATGACGGTAGCTTCTGTCGAAGCGCATGGCTCAAAGAGCTTTTATTGGACGACGGATGAGTATAGCTTTTCGCTTACGGTTTTCTCAGCCGAGATTTCAGATGAGTGTATCATAAAAATAATAGAATCGATCGCAGAATATGAAACATAAGGAGAAATTTATGAAACGCAGATTATCTTTGGCGCTTACAATGGTTATTATATTCTTTTTGGGGCTTTACGGGGTCGTATAGGCAAGCGACGTAGTGAGTGAAACCATAGAGTTCGATTGTAAAACCAATATATGGAAAGACAAAATCGGTCGAACTTTTTCTATGTGAAAAAACTTTTAATTTTTTGGCTTTTCCTTGACCCGCGTTTCATAATATGGTAAAATAAAAGTATAAAAATATTTTTTGAGAGGTATGATATTATGAAACCGACACAACCCGCTCCGCTTCTCATCGTCATTGCCAGCTACGATGCCAACGGCAACGGCAAAAATGACTTTGATCCTGCACATCCCGAGCTTGTTACCGACAAGACTTCTCCGATTTACGGTGAACAGTGGGCTTTGACCACCCCCGATGATTGCTATGAAACCTTCTTCGGTGACAAGGGGTATTCTATGCTCAATTTTTACAAGGAGATGACCAACAACAAATTCTGGTTCTATCCCGTTCATATCGACCATCCGCAGAAAGAAAATGCACACGAAGGTATTTTGGAAATCACCGTTCCGATCCCTCATCCTGCGGCGCTTCGCAATAAGCCCGGTTATGACAACAAAATGGCGGCGGCAGAAGCCATCCGTACCATCGTTAAGGCTTGCGACCCTTATATCGATTTTGCTAAATACGATACCAACGGCGACGGTCTTGTGACGCCCGACGAGCTTGCGATCGCCATTCTCAACGCGGGCTACGATAACGCTTCCACCAAGCCCGATCTTGCATTTTCTACCGTCAGAGAAGAAAATGCGCCGATGCCCAGTCACCGTTTCATGGTTCACGGCACGAGCCAAGCAACAGACGTGGAAATGCGCGGCGGTGTTCATATCGTAAAGATCTCCAACATGGGTGAGTTGACCTCCGACGGTCCGATGTCTATCGGTACGCCTGCTCATGAGCTTGCACATAACCTTGGCGCGCAGGATATGTATAGCCGTTTTACACATCCCCACGAACGTGTTCTCGGTTGGCCGATCCCCGGCAATCTTTCCCTCATGTCCCGCGGTAACAAGATGGAATACGGCAAAATGCCCGCTTATATCGACCCCTATCAGCGACTCTATCTCGGCTTCTCCGAAGAAGAGGTGGCAGAAGAGGACGGCGTTTATACCCTTTACTCCACTTGCTCGGGCAAATATAAGATCCTCAAGATCACAACACCCGATCCGAAGGAATATTTCCTTGCAGAGGTTCGCTTGAAAGAAGGCTTTGAATCTGCGCTCACGCCCGGTGATTCCAAGGGCGGTGTCATCTTCTGGCATATCGACGAGGATATCAACGATGAATGGTTCCTCAAGGCGCAGTGCGTTTCCTCCAATCTCCCCGAGGGCAAGCGCCATGACCTTGGCAATGCTGTTCATATCCGCAATATGTATCCCGAAATCGTGGGCGAAAAAGGCGAATTTTTGAGATACGGCAATCTTTTCACCATCGAAAGAGGTTTCTGCGAAGATCCGTTCTTCTATAAATCCGAAGACCCCAGAACTTCTCTTTACGATAGCTCTCATTTCTGTGGTGCGGCAAGCCTTTCTTATAGCTTGAATAGCTTCCCCGAGGGCGTTCCTTATACATGGAAGCTCACCGTTGAAGTCCTTGACGAGCCCGGTCAGGAAATGCGTATCCAAATCAAAAGAGGTTAATGGCACATGAAAAAAATTCTTTCTTCTATTCTCGTTTTTACACTCATCGTTCTTCTTTGCTGCTCTTGCAACGATGCTCCCGCTTACGGCGAGCCTTTTGACGCGACGATCACCATCGATACCACGGGTCATATATTGCATGATATTGAGATCGTGGTAAAGGATTACGGTATCATTACACTTACCTTGGACGAAACGCTTGCGCCCATCACCGTTCAGAACTTTTTGAAGCTTGCAAACGAAGGCTTCTATGACGGTCTTACCTTTCACCGCATCATGAGCGGCTTTATGGTTCAGGGCGGCGACCCCAATGGCGATGGAACAGGCAGTTCTTCCGAAAAGATCAAAGGTGAATTTTATGCAAACGGCGTAGAAAATGACCTTTTGCATAAACGCGGTATCATTTCGATGGCAAGAAGCGGTGAAAATCCTTGGTATGGCATTACCGCAGAAATGGCGAACAATTCCGCAAGCTGTCAGTTCTTTATTATGCACGTTGATTATCCGTATCTCGACGGTGATTACGCCGCATTCGGTTGGGTAACATCCGGTATGGAATTTGTCGATCAGATCTGTAAGGATGCAAAGCCTACCGACAACAACGGCACGATTCCGAAATCCGAACAGCCTGTTATCGAAACCATTCGCGTTGTAACCAAATAAATTCATTTTCACGATGATAAATGACCTCTCGCCAAAAACGAGAGGTCATTTGTTGAAAATTTGCATAGATTAGATATTGACAAATTGATTTTTATCGTGTATAATATTATCCGTTATGTAAAATTGCATCGCGGGATGTAGGGTAACGGTCACCCGCCAGTTTTGGGAGCTGGTTCAAGCAGGTTCGACTCCTGTCATCCCGACCACATGAAAATAATCCGAACATTCTCTTATTTGGAGAGTCGTTCGGATTATTTGTTTTATTTAAGTATCCAAATTTCAATAGCAAAAAATGAAAATAGCCTCCGAAACAGCAATTACTATTTCGGAGGCATTTTTCATTGAATTGATCGATGATCATCCGTCGCGGGATTGTCGATCAGCTCACCGTGTTCAGAGAAGCGCGAGCCGTGGCAGGGGCAATCCCAGGTATGCTCGACTTTGTTGTATTTGAGAGCGCAACCGAGGTGTGGACATCGCGGCGCGGTGGGTGTAAGAAGCCCAACGGTAGACTCAAAAGCGTTGAGGGCAAGTTGTGGGCGAAGAACAGTGCGCGAGGGATCGACAACGGCGGCATAAGGATTGGATTTTCCTCTGACAAGGTCGCAGAGAATGTCGGCGGCGACCATGGCGTTGCTCATCCCCCATTTATTAAACCCTGTTGCAACGAATACGTCGGGCGTGGATTTTGAATATTGACCGATATAAGGGATATCATCGAGCGTCATACAATCCTGCGTCGCCCACTTGCCGACGATCT
>JAGBCV010000058.1 GCA_017937845.1 Clostridia bacterium
ACGCTCGTTTACGATGCACTTGCGGGGCGCGATATCGACGAAAACGCGCTCAAAAAGCTGTCTGGCTTTTTCGTTGCGCCAAAGGAGATCGACGTGATCGCGGAAAATCTCGGAAAACTCATCGGCTACGCCATCAACCGCGCCTTTCACGGGGATTTCCCCTATGAGGAAATGGCGATGATGACGTGAAGCAAAAGGGGATTCACAAGCGAATCCCCCTTTTGCTACGATATATCCTGCTGATGGCAGAATATGAAATGCAAGAGAAATGAGGCATAAAACGGAAAACGGATTCATACACATAAAGAAAACAGCTTGAAAAGGAAGTGTCTTTATGAATCCGAATTTACCGATGTCATTTGAATCGTCCGCGGTTCCCTATATCCGTCCGCATCAAAAGGAGAAAAAAGCCTCTGCGCGCCGTTTTTGGGTGCTGGGTCTTGTCGTTTTGCTTTTGGTGGGTGTGGTCTTGACGGCGCATTTTTTGCCCGAGGATATCAAAAATAACGTCTTTGGTTGGCTTTTCGGCGGTGACATAAGCGACGAAACGACGACGGGCGACACGACGACCGAGCATAGTACGACCGACGGCACGACCGCGCCTCCCGCGGAAACGGAGGATATTTATAACTGGCAATGTGAGCTTCCGCAGGGGGCGACCGCCATTCTGCCGACCGATCGCTCCGCCAATACGCTCGGCATCTTCGCGGAAAATCCCACGGACGCCATCTTAGAGGAAATACAACCGTCCTTTCCGAAAAAGGGGGCGGGAGAGATATCCGTCATCATCGTCAATACCCATTCCTTTGAAAGCTACGCCGAGGAAGACGCGCTTTATTATACCGACGCGGCGTTTGCATCGAACGGCGCGGAAAACGTGCGTGTTTCCGCCGTGGCAGAGGCGCTCTGCGCGGAATTGAATCAAAACGGTATTGGTGCGGTCTTCGTAGATTGCATGGCGCAATCGAGCTTCGGCTCTTATAAAAACGCACAAAAGCTCGCGGAGCTTGCGCTTGCCGATTATCCCGAGGCGGTCTTGGTCGTGGATATTCACCGCGCCGTTTTGACCGATGACGCGGGCGCGCTTCTCCGTCCCATCACGAAAATTGCAGAAGAGATCACCGCGCAGGCGCGTATCTTGCTCGGTACGGGCGCAAATTTGGAGAAAAACGCGGCGACAGCACTTGCTTTTTATGAAACGCTGAACCTGCGATACGGATCGCTCATGATGCCCCTTTCCGTTTCGGAAAATGCGCTTTTGCAGAAGCTTTCCGTTCCCGTTTTGACACTGGAGATAGGCTCTGCCGGAAATTCCGTTTCGGAGGCGAAAGCCGCGGCTGTAGCTTTGGCAAAGGTGATGGCAGAGCTACTCTTGTAAACGAAAATTGACCTCCCCAAATAGGGAGGTCGATTTTGTTTGGAAATGATCAGTTTACACCCATGGTATCGATGGCTTCTCCGTTCAAGAGCTTATGCGTATCGGAAAAAAGCTTATCGATGGTTGCGGTGCGGATATATACGCCGACTTCTGCGCGTTCTGTCGTCGTTTCGATAAGCTCCTTTTCGCCGCCCGAGATCAAACGGTAGGTGTTTTTCGTCGTGGTGGGAACGATATACTTATAGGTGGAGTTCATCTGACGGACGGTATTGCCATCATAATCAACGTATTCATCGTAAAGGTCGTAGATCTCATACGAATAAAGGGTTTCGATATATTCGCCGTATGCGGACATGGGCAGGAATGTCGTCACCTCTACGGTGCCGATATCAGTACCCTTGAAGCCGCTGGGCTTTTCGTTGCCGTCGTTGTTATCGTAGGATTTGAGGAAGAAACGCTTTGCTTCTTCATCGTAGAACGCCTTTTCATAGGGGATATTTCTCACAGTGCCGTTGGAAAGCGTTGTCGGTACGAGGACCTCATGGCAAAGGATATTGCCGCCCTCGTCGCGGAGCTGAGCGCCGCGTTTGCCGTTCTTATCGTACTGATAATAGGAAATGGGGTGATCCTTGGGCGCGGTCTTGATTTTGATGGTCGCCATCGGCTCGTCGGCAATGGAGGTGATCTCCTCGTCGACCTCGGCGTAAAGCGCGAGCGTTCTGGTGATGAGAACGTAATAAAGGTCGCGGAAGATTTCAAAATCACCGATATATTCCACGCCGGTCGCGGTGGATTTGTACTGCGTCTGATATACGAGCGGAACAGAACCGCCTGCCGTTTCCTTATACACGATATCGCCGCCTGAGGTGGTCACGTTTGCCACACGGGTTCTTTCCTTGCCGGAAAGCGTGAAACGATGATCAAGCTCTTCGCGCTCGGAAACGATCTCAAAGGCTTCACAGCTTGTGAAATATTCAAAGAAGAGATACGGATTGGTGTATTTTGCGAGCGGCCATTCGATAAAGGCAAAGGTTTCCGCAAGGACCTTACCGATGACGTGCTTTTCGGGGGAATAGACGTAGTAGAAGCCAACACCGCTGATATCGGTCTGCTTTTCGCTGAAATAGAGCGTGATCAGACTGCTTGCGAAATCTTCGCTCGCGGGGTCCTTGGTGGAGTAATACATCATGGCGTAGTTTTGATCCGTGCCTTCGCCGATGCGCTCGGGGTCAAGGTCAAGACCGAATTTTTCATATACCTCGGGGGTATAGATCTCTTCGCCGTACGCGACGATCTCCGTCGCTGTGATATAGGCGAGATTGGTCAGGACCTCTGCGCCGTAATCGTCCTCGTTGATGACGTAGGACGCGGGATAGAGCATTTCGTAAACCTGGCTGGATGCGGAAATACCCTGATCGGCAACAAGACCGACGATGACGACGGGCTCGCGTTTTTCGCCCTTGAATTTTTCAACGGAGAACATGGTGGTCTGATAAATGTTTTCGTCATAGGGGGCAAGCTCGGGGCTGATGAGCTTTTCGCTGCCCGAAAGAACGGTATTTGCAAGAGAGGACTGGAGCGCGTATACGATATCGTATTCCACGCCGTCCACGACGTTCTTTCTGCCTTCGAGCGTGACGTAATAGCCTGTCGTGGTGACAAGGGATTTGCCGACGTTGACGCGGTAGGAGGTGCCGTCCGTCAAGGTCACTTCAAACCATGCGGGGTCGGACGCCTTATCAAGCTCGTACGCCTTGAGGTCCTCCTCGGTCGCGGTCACGGTGATGCGCTCCTGACCTGCGGGGGAGTTGGTGATGAGGTTACGCACATCCGCGATGAAGTAGGATACCTGCTGAAGCGAGAGTCTTGCGTCCTCGTGTCCCTCGATCTCAAACTGCGTGTCGCCGTTCTCGTCCTTGTAAGAATTGAGCTTATAATGCTCGTTGTCGTTCTTGATCTCGATGGTCACGAGCTCTGCGCGGTCATAGGTGCGGAGCATATAGATCCTGCCGTTTTGATAGACCTCGCCCTCGAAAAGCTCGGGAACGTAATTTTCCTTGGCGTGCAGGATCGGAGAAACGATGGCGAAATAAACGATCAAGCCGACAAGGGCGATCGCCGCGAAGATGATAGAAATGATTGCCGTTTTCTGGAGCGACGTTTTCGGAACGTCGCTCTTGGTAAACAGCGCTTTGATCTTTTGCAGGAATGTTCTCATGAATGGCGTCTCCTTACGTATACGACGACGCCGAGTCCGGCGATGATGACGGGGATCACGGCAACACAGAGAATGGTCCAGGTGTTAGCGGCGGCGGTGGAAACGTCGGTGAGGGAGGTGTCGTCAAATTCTTTGTATTCGATATTGGTGAACGATACGCTGTTATCCCACATGAGGTTGAGAAGCTCAAACATCACATCGCGGTTCGCGCAGGATTTGTCATATTCGCCGGAAAGGAAATCACCCGAGCCGAGCGCGACGACGTAGCTGATCTCGTCGCTGTTCATTTCCCAAATGATGCGGGAAACGCCGAGCATGGTGACGGAGCCCTGCTTTGCGGAGCCGTCCTTGGCGGTCGTGATGGCGGTATCGTAGGTCTTGAGCAAAGAGAAGGTGGATTCGGAAGCGTTCATGCCGGAAACCACGTTGGTCTTATCGGAAACGATGACCTCCTTGGGGGTGGAAAATACGGTATTCGGGAGGTTGCTCGTGGTATCGCCGAAGAGCTTTGCGAGGATCTGCGTCGGCATATCCTTGTTTTCGGCGGAAAGGTTATAGGTCTTTGTGTAGTCTGCGAAAAGCTTGCCTGCGCCGGAGCCGGAGATGGAGTGCTTATCGTCCGTTACGGAAGAGCCGAAGCCAAGACCCCATTCGGAAAGAAGACCTTCGAGCGCGGGAAGCGTGGGAACGCTTGCGTCCTCAACGACGATCATATTGCCGTAGTTCGTACCGAGGAAGGTGCGGAGCTTCTTTGCCTCGGAGAAGTCCGTAGAGGAAGAAATGTCGTATTTCGGGCAGTTGATGACGACGATGTTGTCGTCGCTGTTCTTGTTTTCAAAGTCCTCTACCGCAAGGTTGATCTCCTTGACGGTAAAGCCTGCAAGCTCGAGGACCTCCTGCCATTCGGGTGCTTCGGCAAGGGTGGGCTCGCCGTGTCCCTGCAAGTAGTAAGCAGTGGGCTTTTCCACCTTACCGGTCAAAAGCGCAACGGCAGAAAGGATTCTTTCCTCAGCCTTATAACCGATAAGCGAGCCGCTCTCGGAGTCGGAAACGAAGAAGGAGGCGGAGGTGAATTTCTTGGCGGGGGTATCGATCAGAGCTGTGCCGTTTTCATCGCAAAGCTCAAACACGATATCGTCAAGCGCGGGGGTATCGAGCGCGGTGGTCTTGTATTTTTCCGCAAGCTCGGGGTGAACGGTGGTGTTGTATGCGACGAGATTGATGTTATCAAACGTCGAAACGACCTCCTTCAGCGAGCGGTAGATGGTCGGCGCGTAGTAGCCGTAGGAGGCGAAATAGTCCTCCTCGCACATGAGTACGATATTGAGATGCACGGGTGAGCCGCCCTCGGGGTTAAGCAGGTCGTCCATCTGTTCCACGAACGCATCGGAAAGGGAATAGAAGCCGGATGCGGTCATATCGGTATACAGACCGTAAAACGAGGAGAGCGAGGTGACGATGATATTGAGTATGATGACAAGCACCACGAAGATGACCGTGACCGTTACGGAAAGAGAACCGTATTTCAGGTTTCTTTTGTCCTTCGGCTGCTTTGCCGTGTTGTTTTGATTTACATGAGCCATGTTACATATCCTCCGAGCTTAGGAATTGGACCAACGGCGTTTTTCAAAGACACGAATCGTGAGGAAAAGAAAAACGGCGGAAATCGAGATGAAATAGAGAAGCGCATCATAAGCGAAAAGACCGTTTGCGAAATACGCATATCGGCTGGTAACGGAAAGACCGGAAAGGAAATTGCGGATGGCTTCGTTGTTGATATAGTTATTGAGCGAGCTTACGAGAAGCAGGAAAATAATGGCGCCGACCGTACCGAGCGCGGAAATGAACTGGTTTTCCGTGAGGGACGAAATGAAGATGCCAATGGAGATGAACGCGCTGCCGACGAGGAATACACCGACGACACAGCCGATATACATCGCGGCGTTGGGGTTGCCGTACATGGAGAGCGGAATGAAATATACGATGGAGGTCACGATAAAGGAACCGCCGAACATCGTGAGCGCCGCCAGATATTTGCTGAAAACGATGCCCGAAAGGGTGACGGGCGCGGTCGTTAAGAGCTGGTCGGTACGCATCTTGCGTTCTTCGCTGACGAGCTTCATCGTCAGAAGCGGAATGATGATGATGAAAAGGTAGAGAAGCAGGGTAAAATAGGTGGTATATGAAGCGTCTTCACCCGCCTGTACGTTGAGCAGCATGAAAAGAAACGAGCTGACGGCAAAAAAGATGGCGCAGAACATATAGCCGACGGGCGATGTAAAATAGGCGCGCATTTCGCGCTTGTAGATTGCGAGCATGGTGATGGTTTCCTCCCTTGGGATTATTTTTCGGAAGCGGCTTGCGCTTCGGCTTCGTCAACGACGGAAATGAAGATATCTTCGAGGTCAGAGCCCTTGATGGCAAGCGACATGATGGGCCACGAATTTTGCGCGAGCATATAGAAGATGGGCTTGCGGACGTCGATGTTGTTTTTGCTTTCGACGATGTAAAGCGCACTGCCGTCCTCGTATTTTTGCGCGACGTTTGCATAAATAACGCCGTTGATCTTCTTGAGAGCGGGGAGAACGGAGGCTGTCGGTCCGTCGATATGGATATTGAGTCTGCGGTTGCCGCGGATGGCGCTTTCGATGTTTTCCGTCTTTTCGTCTGCAACGATCTTACCTTCGTTGATGATGAGGATTCTGTCGCAAACGGCTTTTACCTCAGAGAGGATATGGGTGCTCAAAATGATGGTTCTTTCCTTGCCGAGCTCACGGATGAGGCTGCGGATATCGATGATCTGCTTGGGGTCAAGACCGTTTGTCGGCTCGTCAAAGATGATGACCTCGGGATTACCGACGATCGCGCCTGCGATACCGACGCGCTGACGGTAGCCCTTGGAAAGGTTGCGGATCATGCGGTTCATCGTATCTTCGATTTTAACTACACGGCAGATCTCCTCGATATGCTCCTTGCGGTTGAGCGTGCATTTTTTGAGGTCGTAAATAAAATTCAGATATTCCTTGACCGTCATTTCGAGATAGAGCGGAGGGGTTTCGGGAAGAAAACCAATCTTTTTCTTCACGGCGAGCGGATGCTCGAGAATATCCAGCCCGTCCACCATAGCACGTCCCGACGTGGAGGAGAGATATCCCGTGAGGATATTCATCGTTGTGGATTTTCCCGCGCCGTTCGGACCGAGAAAGCCAACGATTTCGCCTTTTTTGACTTCAAAGCTGATGTCGTTTACGGCATAGCGTTCGCCGTATTGTTTTGTCAGATGTTCCACTTTTATCATAATTCTATGACCATTCCTTTCCGAAGAACATATTCTTAAGTTTTATACCATTTTATGCGTAAATCTATCAAAACGAAAGTATCGTGTTCACGGCATAAAAACACATATTATGGTTAAGTATAACCTATTTTTCGGCAAAAATCAAGTGTAGTTTCGTTCATATTTACATGAAACGGTTATTTTTTTCATAAACTTGACTTTATCCTTTCTTTGTGGTATCATAACGACAAGTGAAATTGTATTTTTATATGGGAAAGGATTTGGTTTTATGAAAATTTTATTTCAAGGCGATTCCATCACGGACGGCGCGCGCTATAAAAGCAAAGCTTCCGAATGGGACAAAAATCATCAGATCGGGCATAGCTACGTATATATTCTGACGGGACTTCTCGGCATGAACTTCCCCGAGCGCCACTTGGAATTTGTCAATAAGGGGATTTCGGGCAATGCCGTGACCGATCTTTTTGCCCGTTGGCAGACGGATGCGCTCGATATCGCGCCCGACGTGCTCTCCGTTCTCGTCGGTGTCAACGATTGCTTGCGCGAATCGAAGAAGATCGCCCCCGATCTTTCCGCTTCCGCCTATGAGGAGCATTACCGCAAGCTTCTGACGATGAGCCGCGAAAAAAATCCCGACTTGCAAATCATTCTCCTTGAACCCTTTGCTCATATCGAAGGACAGCAAAATGCAGGCGCTTCCGAAACGATCCGCCGCGCGATCTTACTTAGCGAGCAGAAGGCGGTTCGCCGCTTGGCAAAGGAATTTGATGCGATCTTCGTACCCTTGCAGGCTGCCTTTGATGAAGCTATGACACTTCGTGAGCCTTCCTATTGGATCTGGGACGGTACGCATCCCACCGAGGCGGGTCATGCGATCATAGCAAGGGAGTTTTTGAAAAAAACAAAAAAACTTTTTGATTTTGAGATTTAAGTTTTATCTTATATCTTAATCTTCTTCAACTTTTTTCTTATTGTAAGAAAAAAGGGATATGTTCTTTTCTTGTGCAAAACAAGAAAAGAACCAAAAGAAATTTGCAAGCGTTTCGCTTGACCGAAGCGCAGATTTTACATCTTAGCGCAATCGGCTCCCCGCACGGATTCTCAATGAACGAGTTCATTGAGCCCTCCGCCGGCGTCGGCTACGGGACATCACGGCGGAACAACCGCCGATGTGTAGTAACATCTAAAATTTATGTTTGACGGCACTTTAGTGCCGTTCGATACGCGCTTTTTTCACTGAGCGCGAGCACGCCCGCAAACTATCAGCTTTGCCTACATGAATTACGCGACCTTGGACAAAAGCGCCGTTTCAACCGCGTTCTTTGAGGCGGGAGATAGCCGATAGGAGAACGCGATAGCGAGCTTTCAAAGTCTATAAGCGATAAAACCGCAGGTTTTTTGCTTCTTTTTGCAACTTTTTCTTTCAAAAAGAAAAAGTTGAAGAAATAATAAAGAAATAAACAGAAAGGTAAATAAAAAAATGAAATTCTCCGACATGCCCTATGTTCGTCCCGACGTGGAAAAAGTCCGCGCCGAGCTTGACGAGATCATCAATGCCCTTGACGGCGCAAAAAATGCCGACGAGCAGATCGCCCTCTATAAAAAGGCAGATGAGATCAAAAAACACACGTTCACTATGGCAACCATCGCAAGCGTGCGCCATACCATCGATACCCGCGATGAATTTTACACCGCGGAAAATGACTTTATGGATGCCAATTCTCCCGCTTTGCAGGAAAAGATCCAGCAGATCCTCGAAAAAATGCTGACTTCTCCTTTCCGTGCTGAGCTTGAAGAAAAACTCGGTGAGCTTTTCTTCCGTAATCTTGAAATCGCGGCAAGAACCTTCAGCCCCGAAATCATGACCCTTATGCAGGAAGAAAATGCTCTCGTTTCCGAATATCAGGCACTTTATGCGTCCATGACCGTTGAATTTGACGGAAAAGTACTCCCCATCACCAAGCTCGGACCGTATAAGCAGAGCACCGACCGCGAAATCAGACGCGCCGCTTTTGAAGCCGACGGCAAATGCTTTGATTCCCACCGCGAAAAGCTCGATGAACTCTACGATAAGCTCATCAAAAACCGTACCGCGCAGGCAAAAGCGCTCGGTTATGAAAATTACGTTGCGCTCGGCTATGACCGTCTTGGCAGAAACTGCTACGACAGCCATGACGTTGCCGCTTTCCGCGACCAGATCGCAGAGGATTTCGTTCCCGTTGTGGTAAAGGTCAAGGAAACACAGGAAAAACGCATTGGCGTGGATAAGCTCAAATTCTATGACGATATCTTCATGTTCCCCGACGGCAACCCCACCCCCAAGGGTACTTCCGATGAGATTCTTGCCGCAGGTCAGGAAATGTACCGTGAGCTTTCCCCCGAAACGGCAGAATTTATCGATTTTATGTATGAGAATGAGCTTTTTGACGTGCTTGCCAAGGAGGGAAAAGCCCCCGGTGGTTATTGCACAGACCTCGCTGACTACAAAGCACCGTTCATTTTCTCCAACTTCAACGGCACTGCGGGCGACGTGGACGTTCTTACCCATGAAGCGGGTCATGCGTTCGCATTTTACCGCGCGGCGCGCAAGGTTGAGCTTTCCGACTTTTTCAGCCCCACCATCGAAGCCTGCGAGGTCCATTCCATGAGCATGGAATTTCTGACCTCGGCATACCATGAAAAATTCTTTGGCGATGCAACGAGAAAATATGAGATCTCCCACCTTGAAGATGCCGTGATCTTCATTCCTTACGGTTGTATGGTCGATGAATTTCAGCATAAAATGTATGAAAACCCTGATTTGACACCCGCAGAACGCAACGAGGTTTGGCTCTCTCTCGAAAAGAAATACCGTCCGTATCTCGATTTCGACAATCTCCCGTTCTATTCCCGTGGCGGCGGTTGGCAAAGACAGCTCCATATCTATATGTATCCGCTTTATTATATCGATTATTGCATGGCGCAGGTCGTTGCGTTCCAGTTCTGGCTCGCTTCTCTTGAAAATAAGGATGCCGCTTGGAAAAATTATCTCGCTTTCGTCGATAACGCAGGCACGAAGACCTTTGAAGGACTTGTAAAGTCGGCAAATCTTGAGCTTCCTTATGAAAAAGGCGCGATGAAGAAGATCGGCGAAAAGCTGACAAAATGGATGGAAGAAAATCAACTTTAAGTTGGAATCGCTGTATGTGACCACGCTCAAAAGGTTCGTCCGCGAGATCCGTTCGACTGCGCGCCGTCCCGTCATTCTGAGCGCAGGGCGTAGCCCGAAGTCGAAATTTTGCGGGAGCAAAATCGCGTAGCGGAATCCGGACGGCGCACTGCTCAGGATGACAACGCGGAGATGGTTGCGATGCGTTGTCAAAAAATCTATATGAATAAAGAAAGGCGGTTTTTATGACGTATAACACGGAACTTTACCACGAATTGCAGCCCTTTTTGCATCCCGATGAGCAGGTTTTGTGGACGGGAAAGCCATACACCTCCCGTTCGTATCATACCTCGCCGTTTTTGGTGATCTTTTCCCTTTTTTGGTGCGGTTTTGCCGTTTTTTGGACGGTGATGGCATCTTCGGCAGGGGGATTTTTCGGACTTTTCGGGATTCCGTTCGTCTGTGTCGGCGTATATCTTTTGTATTCCGTCTTTTTCGGACAGAAAAAAGCGATACAAAGCGCGGTCTATGCCGTTACCGACCGCAGAGCGCTCATTTTGACGCATGACCGAAACGGTGTGAACTGTACGGAATACGTATTTGCAAATCTTGCAAATATCAGCCTTGAAGACGTTCAAGGCGATACGGGTACGATACGATTCGTCCAACCCATGCCATATTATAACGGCTATCACTACGGAAACGCTTATTATGGCAGACGGCGCGGCGGTTATGATGCTCGCCGCGAGCTTTCCACGGCGTTTTTCATGATAGACGGTGTGCATGAGGTGTACCGCATGATTTCCGAACAGCTCGGACGGACGGCATGATGCAGAAAATATTTGATACAAAGAAAAAATAGCGAAAAGGCTCCCTTGAGGGAGCCTTTTCGCGTAACGTGACGGAAGGAGTCTGTGGTACTTAAAATTTTTGATGAAACGGAGTATTTACGCTCTCTCCCTCAGTCTTTTGCTTCGCAAAATCCAGCTCCCTCCCAGAGGGAGCCTATCCATTTGTGCAACTTTTGCTTTGCGTTTTTTCTACATAAGTTTTTCGCGCATTGAAGCTTGTTCAAATCAAACAAATCTATTATGAAAGCGCATCAAGAGCGGTTATGATTTCCAAAAACCACGATTCTTCCTTGTAAGCATCAAAGCAAGCATCATGCAATTCCTTGCGAACGAAACAACAGATACGTTTATGGTCGGACGGTGCCGCATTGATATGCCAACCGTCTATCATCGGCGCGCGGAGCGTATGCTCACGAACCGTCAAGGATTTTTCCGCAAGCACTTTTGCCCTTTCGAGATGTCCGCGAATGATATCGGTATGTTTTGTGGTCTGCGCTTCATATCGTGCGATTCTTAGGTACATATGCGCGAGCTTTTTCAGCTCTTCAAAGCCCATGTCGTCGTTTCGGTAGACCGTTTCAAAGATTTTTGCGACCGTTTCCAAAACGCTCTGCTCGTATTTTGCATCTTTGCCACCTTTTTTGATCACAGCGCACGCACCGTAATACATTTCTTGCAAAAACCAATGATTGCAAAAGCTAACGTCCACAATCAGCTCGTCCCCCTTTGACATTCGGGTATACAGTACTTCCTGTGAATTGAAGATCGATGTTGCTTTTTTGATCCATTGCTCCGCAAGGTCATCGTTTCCCATTTCCAGATATACGCTGGTCAAGGCGCTGATCGCCTGTCCTTTATAATATCCGTGTGCATCGCTGTTATAGATCTCCATACCAAGCTCAATGATCTCTTTTTGATATTGTTTCACGTCTACATCGTAATACGTGGACATGAGCATCTCCTTGACCTCGATATTGCGCGGCATCTTCTGATACGCCTCCTGCCAAAGCGTAAGCACCTCCGCTCGTTTTCCGTTGCGATACATATCGCAGGCTTTTTCTTCATATTCCTTATATAACTTATCTTCATCGATCTTTTCCACCTGCAAAAGCTCGTCAACCGTGATGCCGTAAAAACGCGCGATATTGGGGAGCAATGAAATATCGGGGGTGGTTACACCCGTTTCCCATTTGCTGACGGCTTGAAAGGAGATGTTTAAGTATTGCGCCAATTTTTCCTGTGAAATGCCTTGTTCTTTTCTCAAGGCTTTTAGTTTTTCAGATAAATACAGATTCATAAAGTGCCTTCCTTTCAAAATTCTTCTTGCAGCTGCACTTACAGTATACCGCAGGAAACGGGGAAATACAATAACCGCGCATTTGAATTTTCACGCGAGGATTTCAACCAAACAGAGAAAAGAAATTCCTTGACCGCTGCAAAATCGTTGCTTTCTCTTGTCAAGCCTTTCTTTTTGTGATAAAATGATCATAACGAAACAAAAAAGGAGAACGTACGCCATGTATGATATCATCTTATTTGACCTTGACGGCACACTCATCGATTCGGGTCTTGGCATCACAAATTCCGCCATGTATGCACTCTCAAAATACGGTATCCATATCGAAAACAGAGAATCCTTGCGTTCCTTTATCGGACCGCCTCTGATCGATTCCTTTATGAATACGTATGGCTTTCCCGAAGAAAAAGCACGAGAAGCCATAGAGGTTTACCGCGAATATTACGGGGCGAAGGGCGTTTTTGAGATCACGGTATACGACGGCTTGGAGGCGCTTCTTGCAAAGCTCAAAAATGCAGGTAAGACCATTATTCTTGCGACCTCGAAATATGAATTTTATGCTTTGCAGATCTTGGAAAATATCGGCTTTGCCAAATATTTCGATTTTGCTGTCGGCTCCAATCAAGATGGCTCCCGCGGTACAAAGGCAGAGATCATCTCCTATATTTTGGAAAGCCAAAGCATAACCGATAAATCCAAAGTCGTTATGATCGGTGACAGAAAGCACGATATCATCGGCGCAAAGACCCTCGGTATCGATTCCATCGGTGTGCTTTACGGCTTTGGCGACCGTGAAGAATTGGAAACACACGGCGCAACGCATATCGCCAAGAATGCGGAAGAAATTTGGACTATCGTGAAATAACAGAACATTCGCCTCTTACAAAAGGGGCGAATTTTGTCAAAGAAAACTCATATCTTTTTTTCACTTTTGTATTGACAAAAATACTTTATTCATGTTATAATGTCAAGGTAAATATTGGGATATAGCCAAGTTGGTTAAGGCACAAGACTTTGACTCTTGCATTTCGTTGGTTCGAGTCCAACTATCCCAGCCAAAACAAAAGACCACCCTCGCGGTGGTCTTTTGTTTTGGCTTATTGATGGAAGGACTCGAAAGGCGGGTCCTGAAAAAGCCCTGAATGGGCTTTTTCCCGCCGTGGCTTTTCCGCAGAAAAGCGAGTCCAACGAACGGCGAGACTTAAAGTTTTTCAAAATTTTGCAGATGCATTTCGGGCATTTCGGGTCTGTAGACAGATTCGAACCAGCGAAATGTTGAAATGTTTACAAAGTTGTGGTATAATAAAAAAGGAAGGCGGTGACATTATGAAAAAAGAAATATTAAATGGGACTCGTATCCCTTACGAACTCTCCGTAGAAGAACTCAGCAAAATGTTATCTTCTCCTATTATGAAGGATTTTTCTCTTGCGTGCGAAGCGTTATCCTACAAAAATGATGTCACTGCGTACGAGGCGATGAAGCCATTTATCAACGACAAGGATAAATATCGTAGACTGTATATCCTAAAAACGATTTTCCATCATCCAAATGCCGCCGAGTTGGTTGATTTTCTTGAAAATGCGATTTCCTCCGATGATTTTCTGTTTGTGGAAAACGGACTGATCGTTATAGCCGAATACAAAATAAAAATTTCCGATTCGGTGTTGCTTTCCGTTGTTACCAAGCATTTGCCAAAGCTCTACACAGCCATACGCTCATTAACCACACTTGAGATTTGCGAAGAAAATTATACAAAGTTGGTAGCGCTTTTTACAAAAGCGGAACAATGCTCTCAAAAAGAATTTATCGGAGAGGTGCTTGCAGCCAACTATCTACCCTCCAAATCAAAAGAATTATTTGAATTATTCAGCTGCGATAAATTTGCAAAGATTAGATTATTAGCAATTAAAGTCGCAAAAAAATACGGATACAATCTTTCCGCTTTCTTATCTGATATGGACGGTCATGTTCGCAACCTTGCAATGAAATCTCTTAAAAGCTTATCTTTCCTTGGATCCTACATTCCGAAGTATCGAGTTGATATTTCCGATGATCTGGAATCTGCAATTATATATAACCCCAATAGTGAAGATCATCTATACATTGAATACGACAAAGCGAATGAATTCTCACCATATATGCTTTCATTTTCATTTCAGCACGTTCACCTAACTGATGAAGAAAGCGCAAAAGAATGGATAGATTCTATTTTAAGTGAAGATGTTTTTTCAATAGAATATTTTTGTGGTGAAGACCGGCGATTTGGCGGTCAAATCAGCGCACAAGAATTGAGAAATTTATCGTATGATTATTTAGAACAAGATACCGGATATTACGGTTTAACAAAGTTATTTCAAATAGTCGATCACTTCAAGATTAGAGGCTGGAGCAGAAAAAACGATTTTGATGGATATTTTGTTGAAAAAGACAACACTATTCAGATAGATAAGATATTCAAAGTATAGCTACATAGATTCGTTTGCAAGTATGGCGTTGCGCCCCGGAAGACAGCGGTCAAGTGCAACTCCCATCATCGCCAAGGGGTCAGTGTACCCTCTGCAAAATCGGTGCGCATCTAAATTGGCCACACACGGTTTTGCATCTAAATCGGACACACATCACAAAACAAAAGACCACCCTCTGGGTGCCTGCGATAGAGCAGGTTCACCCGAAGGGCGGCTAAAGTTGAAGATCAAACGGTATAACCCGACAATGGGTTATGCCGTTTTTTCGTGATTCTGTTTTTCTTCCAAATTACGCAAATGCTCTTGAAACATCATTTCGCTTTCCTCGGGTTCGGGAATATAGATGATACCGACGCCGCTGTAATAGATATCGATAGCTTGATGGCGGCGCTTGTCCTTGCGGTACGGAGCGTGAACAACGATTTTAGAAATGAATTCGTGAACAAGTTCGGGAGTAAGTTCCTTGATCTCCGTAATCTTTTTGACTTTGGAAATAAACTTTTCAAGCTCGTCCGTTTTCTGCTTTGTTTCGTCAAGTTCGATGCGAAGTGTTTGTGCAAGCAGTTTCTTTTCCGCTTGTTCAGCTTCGTATGTTTTCGACATCAGTTCAAACCGTTCATCCGAAAGCTTGCCCCCCGCGTTATCCTCATAAATGCGCAAGAACAATGTATCAAGTTCGGTGATACGTTTCTCCATCTTTTCAAGTTCACGACGCTTACGAGACAAATCCTTTCGCTGTTCATCAATGGATTTTTCTTGCATCTGCTTGGCAAACTTCTTTTCAAAGCATTGGACATACCAAAAGACGCGCTTCATACTTTCCAAGACCGCTTGTTCTACATACACCTCTCGAATGAAGTGTCCTGAGCAAGCGCCTTTGTTTTTTCGTGCAGTAGAGCAAGTAAACCAATTCTGATCATGTGTGAATTTCTTTGCTGTGCAATAGTACATCTTCTCGCCGCAATCGTGGCAGAACAGGAGTCCCGAAAACATACTGATCTTGCCCTCGCGTGTCGGTCTGCGTTTATGCTTCCGAAGTTCTTTGACCAATGTAAAAGTTTCGCGGTCGATGATGGCAGGGTGAGTGTTCTCAAAGATTTTCCAATCCTCTTCGGGACGCATAACCTTTTCCTTATTTTTGAAAGATTTCCTTGTCGTACGGAAATTGACGGTATCGCCTACATATTCTTGCTTTTCCAAAATATCCGCCACACAAGTTTGCGCCCATCGTCCACAGACGGACGGAAGATTTCCACATTTAATCCCTTGACCCGCCCAATGCTCGCTTGGGGTAGGAATCTGTTCCTTTGTCAGTATATTGGCAATCTTCGTTGGACCATATCCCTCAACACAAAGCGCGAAAATCTTTCGAACAACTTCTGCGGCAGGCTCATCAATAATCCATTCCTTGGGATTCTCAGGATTTTTCAAATAGCCATACGGCGGTGTAGTTGTCAGTGGAATACCCGATTCGCCCTTGTGGCGAAAGACCTCTCGAACCTTCTGCGAAGTATTCTTCGCATGCATTTCATTGAACCAATCTTGCACAGGCAAAAAGTCGCTGAGTCCTTGTGCGGTATCGATGTTATCAAGGATTGCGATATACCGAACGCCAAGCTGATCAAATTCTTCTTCCAAAAGCTGACCGACGACAAGACGGTTTCGACCAAGACGCGAATGATCTTTTACGATGATCGTTTCGATTTGCCCTTGCTCGGCAAGCTCCATGATCTGTGAAAACGCAGGGCGTGCAAAATTCGTTCCCGAATAACCGTCATCGACGAAGAAGCGTGTGTTTTTGAATCCGTTTTCTTTTGCGTATTTTTCAAGTATTGATTTTTGATTGGTGATGCTATTGCTCTCGCCTTGCAGTTCGTCGTCACGGGAAAGTCTGCAATAGAGAGCGGTAATTTTATCCGATGTAAATTTCAAATTTCATTCCTTTCTTTGGTCATCGGATGTGATATGAATTGTTAGCTCCATTAGTATACCACATCCGATTTTAGATTTCAACGCTTTA
>JAGBCV010000059.1 GCA_017937845.1 Clostridia bacterium
CATTCCGTCGATCTGCCGATGGTCGTTCTCGTCAACGGCAATACTGCTTCCGCGGCAGAGCTTTTCACATCGGCGCTGAAGGATTACGAAAAAGCCGAGATCGTAGGCGAAAAGACCTACGGTAAGGGCTGCGGTCAGGAGGGTATATTCCTTTCCGACGGCAGTGTGGTCTTCATCACCACGTTCCTGTATAGTCCTCCGTTTTCCGAGAACTACGACGGCGTCGGTATTCAGCCCGACCACCAAATTTACCTCGAAAGAGAATGGAGAAGCACCAATATCTTGCTCATTCCGCACGAGGAAGACAACCAGCTCGGAAGAGCACTCGACGTGCTTCATTTCAATACAAAATTTGCGCAATAATGCGATATCATAAGGAGATAAAATCATGGCTAAACAGATTGTTGTAACAGAATCCAGCTTTAAGAAGCTTCAGGAAGAACTTGATTACTTAAAAAACGTCAAACGAAAGGAAGCGGCTGAAAACGTAGGTATTGCACGTTCCTTCGGTGACCTTTCGGAAAACAGCGAATACGATGAAGCGAAAAACGAACAGGCGAAGATCGAAGCGCAGATCGCTGATCTCGAAGAGACCATTGCGACCGCGCGCGTCATCGGCGACCACGAGATCCAGACAGACGTCGTCAGCGTTGGCGTTTCCGTTTTGATCTACGACTTTGAATTTGAAGAAGAAGTGGAATACACACTCGTAAGCTCTCGCGAAGTTGATCCGCTCAACAATAAAATTTCCGACCAGTCCCCCATCGGTAAAGCGCTCATCGGCGCAAAGGTTGGCGATACCATCACCGTAGAAGTTCCCGACGGTACAGCAAAATTTGAAATCAGAAGCATCGAAAAGAAGGCTCACTGATTCTGAAAAGCATATAAGCACAAGAAATCAATATATATGGAGAATACAAAAACTATGGCAGAAGAAACTATGGGTTTACAAAACGACGCTGAGGAAATGACTCAGGAAAAGCTCGGTGAGCTTTTGCAGATTCGTCGCGATAAGCTTACAGCGCTCAAAGAAGCAGGCTGTGATCCTTTTACGGAAGTAAAGTATGACGTTACCGCAACATCCAAGAGCATCGTTGAAAATTTTAAGGATGAAGATGCGGAAATCCCCGCAGAAGAAAAGCCTCTCATCGCCATCGCGGGCAGAATGATGAGCCGCAGAATCATGGGTAAGGCTTCCTTTGCTCATATCCAGGACGGCGAAGGCAAGATTCAGGTCTACATCAAGCGCGACGACGTTGGCGTAGACGATTACGCAGAATTTAAGAAGTGGGATATCGGTGATATCGTTGGTATCGAGGGCTTTGCTTTCCGTACCAAAACGGGCGAGATCTCCGTTCACGCAAAGAAAGTGAAATTGCTTGCAAAATCGCTTCTTCCTCTTCCCGAAAAATTCCACGGTCTGAAAGATACAGACCTCCGTTACCGTCAGCGTTACGTTGACCTTATCGTCAACCCCGATGTAAAGGATACCTTCATCAAGCGTTCTCAGATCCTCAAAGAAACACGCGCATTCCTTGATAACAAGGGCTTCCTTGAGGTGGATACCCCTATCCTCGTTCCGATGGAGATCGCGGCTTCCGCACGTCACTTCAGAACACATCACAATACGCTCAATATGCCGATGTACCTCCGCATTGAAACAGAGCTTTACTTGAAGCGCCTCATTGTCGGCGGTATGAATCGCGTATACGAGGTCGGCCGTATCTTCCGCAACGAAGGTATGGATACCAAGCATAACCCCGAATTTACCACCATCGAGCTTTATCAGGCATTCACCGATTACAAGGGCATGATGGACCTCGTGGAAGAGCTTTACAAGCATCTCGCTGTTACCATTTGCGGTTCCGAAAAGATCACCTATCAGGGCGTTGAGCTTGATATGGGCAAATGGGAAAGACTCACCATGGCGGAAGCGGTCAAAAAGTATGCAGGCGTGGACTACAACGACTGGGCGACCGATGAAGACGCGCGCGCCGCTGCAAAGGAAAAGCACGTGGAAGTGGCAAAGGACGCGACCAAGGGCAGAGTTCTGATCGAGTTCTTCGATGCGTACGTAGAAGAAAATCTCATTCAGCCGACCTTTATCTACGATTATCCCGTAGAAAACAGCCCTCTTGCAAAGCGCAAGAAAGACAATCCCGCATTTACGGAGCGTTTTGAATACTTCATTTGCGCGACCGAATTTGGTAATGCGTTCAGCGAACTCAATGACCCCATCGACCAGAGAGAACGCTTTGAAGCTCAGCTTGCCATGAAGAAGAAGGAAGAACCCGACACGCTCGCCGAGGTCGATTACGACTTTATCAGAGCGCTTGAATACGGTATGCCTCCCACAGGCGGTCTTGGCTTCGGTATTGACAGACTTGTCATGCTCCTCACCGACCAGCCCTCCATCCGTGACGTTCTTCTTTTCCCCACGATGAAGCCCCAGGACTAACTTTTTCTTGAAAAGATAAAGTTGCCAAAAAGAAGTGCAAGCGTAGTACGCTTGACCGCGTTTTGGTTACGATCCGATAATACAGAGAACAGGCGGAAATTTTTTCGTCTGTTTTTGTTTTCCGTAAAAAGGACTTGAAAACAGCGGGGAAGTGTGATATAATATGAGATACTATGAGAATTTGCTCGGATTGGGAGGATCCTATGTCAAAGGTCTATAAATGGATTGAAAATTTTTGGTATCATTACAAATGGCCGTTTTGCATCGTTGCGTTCTTTTTGATTCTTGGCATTGTTTTGACGGTTCAGCTGGTTTCCCGTGAAAATTACGACGTATACATCATGTATGTCGGTGATGCGCCGATTCCCGATACGCAGTATCAGGATATTCAAAAATCCTTGACAGAGGTCTGCAAGGATTACAACGAGGATAAAGAGGTCCTTGTGAACTTTTCCAGAACCGCTTTCATCGATGACGAGGAGCATGAGATGGCATCGACGGTCAACGCATCCTCGACACAGTTCCTTTCCAGTATGTCGGTGCAGCCGTACTACATTTATCTGATGACTCCCTTGGTTTATGATATTTATAAGGATAACGGTGTTTTTGTTCCGATCTCGGAGCTTGGCATAGACGTGCCCGAGGAATGGTACTACGACGAGAAGGCGATCTCCTTTACCAAGACGGATTACGCGACCTCTCATGCGGGGGTGGATAATCTCGGTGAGGAAGTGATCCTTGTTATCAAGAGCGTCCCGTATTCCCATTCCAAATCCACGGAAGCAAAGGAAAGACAGGCCTTTGCCAACCATTTTGATTTGTTAAAATCGATATTGGAATATCGAAAATAATACAGAAAAGAGAGATATCAATATGAAAATTCTTGCTATCGGTAATAGTTTTTCTCAAGATGCGATGACCTATATGGAAGATATCGCGGAATCCTGCGGCAGAACGGATATTATCGCTGCCAATCTTTATATCGGCGGTTGCCCTCTTACAAAGCACGCTGAAAACCTCAAAACAGATGAACTTGAATACGATTATCAAATTCGCGGCAAGGGTCTTTATAAGACCTCCATCCATGCGGCGCTCCTTTCCGATGATTGGGATGTTGTCACCATGCAGCAGGTAAGCGGCGACTCCGGTCTTTACGATACTTATCACCCTTATATCGACTACGTTTACGCAGAAGTAAAGCGTCTTTGCCCCAACGCAAAGGTCCTCTTGCACCGTACATGGGCTTACGAAGAAAAGAGCAACCATGGCCGTTTCGCAGATTACAACCGCGACCGCGACACGATGGACAGAATGATCGAAGAAACCTTCCAGAAGATCTCCTCAGAATTTGGTCTTGACATGATTCCTTGCGGTAACGTCGTAACTGCCATCAAAAAGACGATGCCCGAATTTGACATCGAAAACGGCGGCGCATCTCTTTACCGCGACCGTTTCCATATGGGCAACTGCTACGGCAGATACGTCGTTGCTTGCGTATGGCTCAAAAAGGTATGCGGTGTGGATATCTCCAAGGCGACCTTTATCCCCAACGAAGCATATCCTCCGCTCATCAAAAAGCTCAATGAGTTCATTGCAAACTATGAATTTTAATTTTTGAAAAATTTTTCATTTTTTTCAAAAAACCTATTGACAAATCACTCGCGTTGTGTTATCATATATGAGCGGTCGACGGAAGAACCGCTCAAACGCGGGTGTAGTTCAATGGTAGAACTCCAGCCTTCCAAGCTGGTCGCGTGGGTTCGATTCCCATCATCCGCTCCACGAAAACCCTTGGGGGTCTTTCATTTGTGCCTTTAGCTCAGCTGGATAGAGCAACTGCCTTCTAAGCAGTAGGTCGGGGGTTCGAGTCCCTCAAGGCACGCCATATGGTGGATATAGCTCAGTTGGCTAGAGCGCCAGATTGTGGCTCTGGAGGCCGTCGGTTCAAGCCCGATTATCCACCCCATAGCAAAACCGAGGAATTGTTCCTCGGTTTTTTGTTGTTTATGACTTGAAAAATAAAATGAGGAAAGGTGATATCATATGGATCATATCAAATGGTTTAAGGAAGCGAAATACGGCATGATGGCACATTGGGGTCTTTACTCCTTGCTTGCTGGGGAATACCGTGGAAAGCGCGTCAAAACCTATGCGGAATGGATTCAAAGCTCCGCGGCGATTCCAAACAAAGAATATGAGCTTTTGGCAAAAAGCTTCAATCCTCTCTATTTTGATGCAGACGAATGGATCAAACTTGCGAAAGATAGCGGTATGCAGTATTTTGTCTTTACGTCCAAGCATCATGACGGATTTGCGATGTATCATTCCAAGGTCGATACCTTCAACGTTGTGGACGCTACACCCTTTGGACGTGACGTTGTTGGTGAGCTTGCGGAGGCTTGCTATAAATACGGCTTGAAGTTCGGTCTTTATTATTCTCAGGAGCTTGACTGGCATCATCCTCATGGCGGCGGATATGATCAATTTGAGCCTTGCGCGGGTGTTTCTTGGGATAACAGCTGGGATTATCCGAACCGTGAACAGAAGGATTTTTCCATCTGCTTTGAAGAAAAGATCAAACCGCAGGTGGAGGAGCTTCTGAAAAATTACGGCGATCTTTGCCTCATATGGTTCGACGTTCCGCATACCATCACCAAGGAGCAGAGCTTGGAATTGAATCACCTTGTCAAAGAGCTTCAGCCGAATTGCCTTATCAATTCCCGCATCGGAAACGGCGCGTATGACTACGTTTCTTTGGGTGATAACGAATATCCCAAGGAGCCTCCCAAGGAGATCAGTAAGGACGCCGTTTGCGATTATAACAGCATTGCGGGCTTTAAGTATTCTCCGTACGGTCTTTATGAAACGGCGGGAACGATGAATAGCTCGTGGTCCTTCAAATATTACGATCAGAATTGGATCACACCCGAAAAGATCATGGCGCGCCGTCAGAAACTCAATGACATGGGCATCAATTATCTTTTGAACGTGGGTCCCGATGGACTTGGCAGAATCCCCTCCTTCTCGCAGGAGGCGCTTTTGAAAGCATCTTTCTAAGTAAACAACGAATCCCCTATCTGAAATGTCAGATAGGGGATTTTTAGGTCAATTATTTGCCTGCAACGCTCATATCCTTGATGAGTACATTGGGGGAGCCGAACGTAGTTTTGCCGCCCGGAACGCCGAATTTGACTTCATTGGAAAGTGCTGTGATGGAGCGGAGAAGCTCGAAGAAGTTGCCCGCGATGGTGAAGGATTTGACGGCGTTTGCCTTTTTGCCGTCCTTGATGACAAAGCCTGCGCTTTCGATGGAAAAATCGCCCGTGACGGCGTTTGCGCCTGCGTGGAGTCCCTTTACCTCGGTGATATATACGCCGTTTCCTGCGAGCGCAAAAAGCTCATCTTCGGTGTAAGCGCCTGCCTCGATGCAGAACGCATAGGGGCTGATATCGACGGGGGAGGAATAACCGCCCTTGCTTGCGTTGCCCGTGGTTTCCACACCTGCACGTTTTGCGGTTTCGCGGTTATGAAGCAAGGTTTTGAGAACGCCGTTTTCTACGACGTTTTTGCGGTATGCCGCAACGCCTTCCGCATCAAAATAGGACTGAATGGAAAGACCCTCGCGCTTCGGATCGTCGGAAATGGTGACGATGGAGGAAGCGATCTCGGTGTTTTCCTTGCCTGCAAGCAGGGACATGCCCATCTGCGCGCTCTTTGCAGAGAACGCGGAGGAGAAGACGGAAAGAATGGCGCGCATCTGCTTGCCGTCGATGATGACGTTCATTTTGCCGGATTCCACATGACTTGCGCCGATCTTTGCGAGCGCTTCGGAAACGGCTTCCTTGGCGACATCCTCGGGACGAAGACCGTCCTTCATTTCCTTGACGGAATAGTTGTTTTCAACCTCGCCGTCCTTGGCAACGACAGCCGCCGCCATGACCGCATTGACGCCAAAGCTGGTTTCAAGGTCAAGACCGTGAGAGTTGCAAAGACGAATGACACAGCCGCTGGACATCGCCGCGGAAGATGTGCCGTTCTGAACAGCGTCGCTTTCCGCATAAACGGCGGCGCTGGTCGCAAGAGCAAGCTCCTTGAGCGTTGCCGCGTCCTTGGGAACGAAATCGGGAACGTTCGGCTTTTCATAAGATGCAGAGCCTGCAAAAATGCCGACGGTATCTTCCTTTTCGGTGTATTTTGCGTTTTCGATGGCGCGTTCCACGAGGTTTTCCATTTCGGCTTCTTCCATCAGCTCTGTGGAGGCGTAGCCCATTTTGCCGTCCATGACAAGACGCAGGCAAAGACCGCCCGCAAGACCGGAGGAGAAATTGCTGATTTCATTGTTGAGTGTGTCAACGGAAATGTCACTCGAAGACATATAATAGATCTCATATTCCGTTACACCGAGTTTTTTTGCCGCGTTTTGGATAGCGGCTTTGAGCGCGTTAAAATCCATGATCATCTACCTCCTACCGTAATTTTGGAAACGCGGATGAGGGGCTGACCGACGTCTGTCGGAACACTGCCGCTCGCGCTGCCGCACATACCCTGCGCGGTATCGAGATTCTGACCGACCATATCGATATCCTGCAAGATCTGAGAGCCTGTGCCGACGAGAGATGCGCCGCGGACGGCTTCGCATATCTTACCGTTGCGGACGATATAGCCTTCGTTGACGGCGAAATTGAACGCGCCCGTGAGCGGATTGACGGAACCGCCGCCCATCGATTTGGCATAAAGTCCGTATTCGATGGAGGAGATGATATCTTCGTTCTTATCGGGACCGTTTGCGATATAGGTATTGGTCATACGGGAGGTCGGCTCATAGAGATAGCTTTCTCTTCTGCCGTTACCCGTCATGGGCATACCCATACGGCGAGAGCCAAGACGGTCGATCATGTAGTTTTTGAGGATACCGTTTTCGATGAGGATGTTCTTCTGTGTGGGGTGTCCTTCGTCGTCGATATTGACGGAGCCCCATGCGTTCGGAATGGTGCCGTCGTCGATGGCGGTGACCTTTTCGTTTGCAATCTTCTGACCGAGCTTGCCACACATTTGGGATCTGCCTGTGCCGACGGACGTTGCTTCGAGAGAATGTCCGCACGCTTCATGGAAGATAACACCGCCGAAGCCGTTTTCGATGGCAACGGTCATCTGACCTGCGGGGCAGTAATCCGCGGTGAGGTTGGTGATCGCCTGCTTTGCGGCGGAAATACCGATCTCCTTGGGCGGGAAGAGCTCGAATACTTCAAGACCCATACCTCTGCCGGGAGATGCGGAGCCGGACTGATTTTCGCCGCCTGCGGATGCAATGGCATTGACAGCCATGCGCGTTCTCATATGGCGATCGGAGGTGAGAAGTCCCTCTGTGTTGGCGATCTGAATGGTGTGGTCAACGGTGAGAAGATTACCGACGACCTGTGCGATGCGCTCGTCGTATTCGGAAGCGGCGGTGCAAGCCTCGCGGAGCAGGGAAATCTTCGTTTTCATTTCCGCTGTGGAGGGAACGACCTTTACGGGATGGATATTGGGGAATACGCGCTCTGTGAGGACGACGTTTTGGGGTGCGTGCTTATCACCCATTGCTTCGGCAACGGATCTCGCGCACTTGATAAGCCCCTCGCGGGTGATATCGGAAGTAGAGCCGTAGACGGTTCTCGTACCGAGGAAGGCGCGGATACCGACACCCGATACGGTGTTATCGGCAATGGTTTCGATCTTACCGCCCATCAAAACGACTCTGCCGTTTCTGGTAAGCTCGCAGTAGACCTCGGCAAAGTCCGCGCCTGTGGAAACGGCGATGCCGAGAATTTCTTCGAGCAATCTTTTTTCTAACATAAAACCTCCTTTGATATATTCGTTTTGTATTTTTCTGTTACAGAAAAACGAAATTATCCTTATTTATTATATCGCATAAAAAATTTATGTCAAGTTGTATCTTGAAAGATTTTCGCACGTTCTCATTGACACGCGAGCCAATAAATTTGAAAAGATGTGAAATGGTATTGACGAACGGAAAAAGAAGTGCTATAATAAATAAAAACAATATTCGATGATGCCACTTGGATCAAACCGATGGCGGAGAAAACTCTGGAGAAGCCCGCACGTCGGGTGCCGAAGGTGCAAGGCAAAAGCCGAATCTCTCAGGCAAAAGGATAGAGGAAATACAGACGCGGATATCCTTATTTCTTTTCAGAGTTGCCGTTTTGCGGCAACTTTTTGTTTTGATCAAAAACAGATATTTTTGGAGGTATATATTTATGAAAGCAGTAATTTCTGTAACAGGAAAAGACGGTGTTGGTATCGTTGCCAAAGTCAGTGTCAAATGCGCGGAATGCGGAGCGAATATCATCGATATTTCGCAGACCGTTTTGGATGAATATTTTGCGATGATCATGATTGCGGATATCAGCGCGCTCAATATGACCTTTGGTGATTTTGTAGACCATATGGCGGTCATTGGAAAAGAAAGCGGTCTTCAAATCCATACCATGCATGAAGATATTTTCAATTCCATGCATAAAATCTGAGAGAAGAGGTATATCCCATGTCCATTGTAACCAGAAATGATATTCTTGAAACCATTCATATGATCCAGCACGAAAATCTCGATGTGCGAACCATTACGATGGGTATCTCTCTTTACGATTGCGTTTCCGACGATATCGAAAGACTTTGCAACAATATTTACGATAAGATCACAAGTAAGGCGGAAAATATCGTCAAGGTCGGCGAAGATATCGCCAAAAAATACGGTGTGCCGATCGTCAACAAGCGCGTTTCCGTAACACCCGTGGCGCTCATTGGCGGTAAGGCAAACAGCGACGATTACGTAAAGATCGCGAAAACGCTCGACCGCGCCGCAAAAGAGATCGGCATCAACTTTATCGGCGGTTATTCTGCGCTCGTGCAAAAGGGTATGTCCCGCGGCAGTGAAGCGCTCATTCAGTCGATCCCGCAGGCGCTGACGGAAACCGATTTCCTTTGCTCCTCCTTGAACGTGGCTTCCACCAAGGCGGGCATCAATATGGACGCGATCTATATGGCGGGCAAAGCCATCAAAGAGCTTGCTTATCTTACGAGAGATAAAAACTCCATCGGCTGCGCGAAATTCGTCGTATTTGCCAACGCTCCCGAGGATAACCCCTTTATGGCGGGCGCTTTCCACGGTATGGGCGAGCCCGAATGTGTCATCAACGTCGGCGTATCAGGTCCCGGCGTTGTGGCGGCGGCGATCAAGCGCGCGGGAAATTGCAGCTTGAACGAGCTCGCAAACATCATTAAGAAGATGGCGTATAAGATCACGAGCGTCGGTCAGCTCGTTGCAACGGAGGCTTCCAAGGCGCTCGACGTTCCGTTCGGCATCGTGGACCTTTCGCTCGCACCCACGCCCGCTATCGGTGACAGTGTTGCCCGTATCCTTGAAAATATGGGTCTTGAGCGTTGCGGTACACACGGCACGACGGCGGCGCTTGCGATGCTCAACGACGCGGTGAAAAAAGGCGGCGTTATGGCAAGCTCGTCCGTTGGGGGTCTTTCGGGCGCGTTTATCCCCGTTTCTGAGGACGAAGGTATGATTGAGGCGGTCAATGTTGGCGCACTTCACCTCAATAAGCTCGAAGCGATGACGGCGGTCTGCTCCGTTGGCTTGGATATGATCGCGATCCCCGGTGACACCTCTGTGGAGACCATTTGCGGTATCATTGCAGATGAGATCGCCATCGGCGTTGTCAACACCAAGACTACGGCGGCGCGTCTGATCCCCGCATACGGCAAAAACGTCGGCGACAGCGTGGATTTCGGCGGACTTCTCGGCACAGCTCCCATCATGCCCGTCAGCCCGTTCTCCTGCGCGGATTTCATCCATCGCGGCGGTCACGTTCCCGCACCTATGCACAGCTTGAAGAATTGATATTTTATACATAAAAAGAGCAAGAGCAAAAGGAGATTCTCCTTTTGCTCTTTCTCTTTGTATAGGATTGTTTTATGGCGATTTGTTAAAAAACTGTGAAAAGTATTGACTTTTTGTCAAGTAAAGTGTATACTTCCCGATATCAAAATTGATTTTTGGAAAGGAATGGTGATTTTTTTGAATCTGCTTTTGGTTTTGGCATTTTTGTTTTGCATCGGATCGGTGGCAGGTTGGACATTGGAGCTTTTCTTTCGACGTTTTATCTCTAAGGCAAATCCCGAACACAAATGGATCAATCCCGGTTTTTGTACGGGGCCATATCTTCCGCTTTACGGCGTTGGCTTATGCTTGCTTTTTTTGATCGCATCTCTTGAAAATTATAACATCATTTCAAATCCTATTTGGAATAAAATCGCGCTTTTCGGTGCGATGGCGATCTGTATGACGATTATCGAATACATAGCAGGTGTGATATCCTTAAAGATCACAAAGGTGCGCCTTTGGGATTATAGTGAGGAATGGGGAAATATTGGCGGCATTGTTTGTCCGAAGTTTTCGTTTTATTGGGCTGTGCTTGGTGCATTGTATTATTTTTTGATTCATCCGCATATTTTGGGCGCGCTGTCTTGGCTTTCGCAAAATTTGGCATTTTCTTTTTTTGTCGGCTTCTTCTTTGGTGTTTTTATTATCGATGCCGCACATTCCGCACATTTTGTCGCAAAGCTGAAAGCCTTTGCGGAGGAGAATAATGTCATTGTCAAATACGAAAATTTGAAATCGCAAATCCGCAGTTTTCATGATAAGACCTCGCAAAAATCTTATTTTTTATTCCCGTTTCGCTCGGATAAACCGTTTTCTGAGTATATGAAAGAATTTCGCGAGGATTTTGAAAAAAGGATTGGAAAAAAATAAACACGATAAGGGGCTGTATCAAATTTAGGAGATTTTTCCATTGATGAATGCTCTAATGAAAAAACACTTGCAACCATTATGGTATGCAAGTGTTTTTTGTTCGATTTTATAGTTCAGTTATCATCTTTCAGTAGGGTCAGCGGCAAGCCAAGTGAACATCTTCTTAAAAGTTATACCGAGGTAAATGCTTGTATTCTTCGGGGATATCATCATCAAAATGACTAAGAAATTTGAGCTTTTTGGTTTTCTATCAATCAGTATATCAGAAAAATATGAACATTTCTACCAAAAGCTTACGTCAGCATGGGAAATTGCAGATTGACCTTGAAAAGGTCGCCATCGGCGGTGATCTCAAGCTTTCCCCCTTGCAGGTCAACAAGGCTTTGCGCGATGGAAAGTCCAAGTCCGTTGCCCTCCGTGCTGCGGGAGCTATCGGCGCGCACGAAGCGCTCCACAAGCTCGTCGGGAGAAACGTTCAGCTCCGTTCGGGAGATATTTTTGAAAGAGATGATGCACATATTGCCATAAGCGGCGGCGTTCAGATAGACGCGCGTGCCGGGCAGGGAATATTTGCAGATATTGCCGAGCAGATTATCAAATACACGCCAAAGAAGTCTGCCGTCTGCGGAAATGGCGATCGGATTTTTGGGCAGACGCAAAACGGGGATAAGCTCTGCGGAGCGGAATTTTTCATCGTATTCGCCTGCCGCCTGCTGCAAAAGAACGCAGATATCCAGTTTTTCAAGGTTGACTTGGATATTTCCCGTAGATGCCTTGGAGGCTTCCACAAGGTCTGTGATGAGCTTTTTGAGGCGGGACGCTTGACGGTCGATGACCTCGATGTAGCCGACGGCGGTTTCGTTTTGGATATCCTCTTTTTTCAAAAGGTCGGCGTAATTGATGATGGAGGTGAGCGGGGTCTTGATATCGTGGGAAACGTTTGTGATCAGCTCCGTTTTCATGCGTTCGGATTTCATACGCTCGTCAACGGCTTTGGTAAGTCCGCCGCCGATGTTGTTGAGCGTTTCACCGAAGGACTTAAATTCCATCAGCATATTCGTCGTATCGATATGATGGTCAAGACCGCCCTTTTCGATCTCCTCCGCGCCCTTGCGAAGCTTGCGGAAGCTATACGCGATATACGCCAAAACGGGGAGGAAGAAAAGGCTTTTGAAAAGAATGAAGAAGCACGCAGCGTCGCGGAAAAGAAGAATGAGAAAAATATCGAGAAGAAAATTGAGTGTGAAAACAATGACGGTCTTCCAGACCAAGGGGACGATACGGAAAAGTGCTTTTATTTTGCGGACAAGGAAGGCGCAAACGATATAGACGGCTGTATTTTTGAAAAGCGTTTTGGTCTTGATGCGAATGGCAAGGCTGACACAAAACGCAAGCATGAGCAGATACGCGACGAGAACGATAAGCGCCACACCCATCAAGAACATGACCTCGGGTATGGAATACTGAATGAAGTCGCAAAGCAAGATGGCAAGGCAAACGAGCAGAACGTAGGCGAGGCAATAGATATCGAAAGGGATCTTTTCGATGATACTGCATCTCGGCGTTTCCTCATTTGGGCGCTTGCCTGCGGCGTAAAGCAGATAGACCCAGCAGCATACCGCGCAGATGAAGGCGACAGCAAAGATCGTGATCAGAATGAAGCGCATGGCAAAGAGAAAATTCACGAAGCCAAGCTCGGTATGAAAAAGGTCGGTGTAATGCTCTGTGGAGATGACGTAGCCTGTCAACAGAAAGCGATCGTTCCAATCGATAGGCTCATACACGATGGTGGGAGAAACCTCAAAGGATATGGTTTCGAGGACCTCCTCGCCGTGATAGTTGGTGAGCAGGAGATTTCCGTCTTTATCCTTGATCTCAAAGCAGAAGTTCGTGTCCTCGTAATAGCCGATGGGGTCGCTTCCGTATTGATATTTATCAAAGGCGAGATACATCTCCTTTTGCAGAAGCTGTGTGATAAATTCATGGCGCAGTTGTCCTCGCGTGCTGGTGTAAAAATCGTATTCCGCGGCAAAGAAGATGCCGAGAAAGGAGATTCCCGCAAGACAGAAGAAGAGCGCGGCGAGAAAGACAGCCAAGAATTTTTTGAAAAACGTATAATGAGATTTCATCGTATGTGCTTTCCTTTCGCGGATTTATTTCGGGGATTTTTCAATTTTATAGCCCTGTCCCCAAATGGCTTTCAGATAGCGCGGCTCGGCGGGGCAAAGCTCGATCTTTTCGCGCAGATGGCGGATATGAACGGCGACCGTGCCTTCCGCGCCGTAGGGGTCGTCCTTCCAGATGCGCTTGTATATCTCCTTCGGGGAAAAGAGAATGCCCGGGTTTTGCATAAAGAGCTTTAATATCTCATATTCGGTGGGTGTGAGCGAAACGGGCGCGCCGTCCACGGTCACGAGCTTTTCCGTGTCGTCCATCGTGATGGTGCCGATCTCGATGTGGTCGTCGCGCTTGACGGTGTTTCCGCCAAGCTCCATATATCGTCTGAGCTGAGAACGCACGCGCGCCACAAGCTCCGTCGGCAAAAAGGGCTTTGTGATGTAATCGTCGGCGCCTGTGCCGAGTCCTAAGATCTTATCGGTCTCCTCGCTTTTTGCGGTGAGCAAAATGATGGGCAGATTGGAGATCTCGCGGATCAGCTCGGTCGCGCGAAGTCCGTCGATCTCGGGCATCATGATATCGAGCAGAGCCAAATGGATCTCCTCGTTTTGAATGATGGCAAGTGCCTCGCGTCCGTTGTAGGCGCTTCGCGTTTCATAACCTGCATTTTCAAGATAGATTTTCAAGGCGGATACGATGTCTTTTTCGTCGTCGCAAATGAGAATTTTATACATAAGAATACCTTTCAAAATAACGTTATACTGTCATTATACCGCTTTTTTTCTTAAAAACCAAGACGTTTATGATTAAAACTTTATTAAGATGAAAAGAAGTTTCGGAAAGTCTGATTTTTTTGTTTTCGCCCTGTTGACAATGTGACGCAAAAGGAGTAAAATACATTTCAAGTATTGCAAAATATTGAAGTTTTTTTATGTGATTATAAGGAAGATTGAGAGAATATGAAACCATATCATGTCGGCATTATCGGCTTTGGAACAGAGGGTGTTTGGCACGCGCATCAGATCGAGATCTCTGACTTTTTTGAGCTTGCGGGTGTTTCCGATATCGCCGAATCCAGAAAGCTTTTGGCACAGGAAAAGGGCATTCGATTTTACAATTCCAACAAAGCCTTACTTGCCGATCCGCAGATCGACGTCGTCATCATCGCAACGCCGAATAACAGCCACAATGAGCTTTCCATCGAAGCTTTGGAGGCGGGAAAGCACGTTATTTGTGAAAAGCCCGCAGCGGGAAACTGCGCGGAATTTGAAGAGATGATCGAGGTGGCAAGAAAGCATGACCGTGTGCTTTCCGTTTATCAGAACCGCCGTTGGGACGGTGACTATCTGACGGTCAAGCATATCATGGAAAGCGGACGCATTGGAGAGATTTCCCGCATTGAAAGCAGAATCCACGGCTCGCGCGGTATCCCGAAAACGTGGATGCGCGAAAACCGTTATGAGGGCGGTGTTCTTTGGGATTGGGGAACGCACGTCATCGACCAGATACTCGCTTTGAAGCCCGATAAAAAGGTTTCTTACGTTTCCGCAACGATGTCGCATATGACGGACGCGGACGTGGAGGACGGCTTCACGGCGATGCTGATCTTTGAGGACGGTGTGGAAAGCATCGTGGAGGTCAGCACGAACAACCTCATTCCGCTTCCGCGCTGGTATCTGACGGGCAAAAAGGGCTCTGCTATGATCAAGGATTTCCGCTCGGGCGCAGAGCTTGCGACCCTCGTGGAGGAAGAGACCGAGGAGGTCTTGGCGGCGCGTATCGGTACGGGCATGACAAAAATGATGGTCCCCCGCCGCGCGGAGGAGGTACATAAAAGCGCGATGCCCGTCGTTGAGGAGCTTGGAACGTACGACTATTACCGTAATATTGCCGAGGTCATCGATGGCAAGAGCGAGCCTTTTGTGAAGCTTTCGGAATCGCTTCGCGTTCTGCGCTTGATGGAAGCCGTCAAAAAAGCGGCGATCGCACACGAAACGGTTTGGTTCGAGGGGTGATTTTTTGGATATTTTTTCGCTTTCCGCGAAAAAATATTTCATATCCTCTTGATTTTCTTGTTTTATCATGATAAAATATTAGAACAATAAAACAAAGAGAAAGGAACTATACATGGAATTCGATGAAAAAGTTCTGAAAAACGGCGAATATGCCGTTTTTGAATTGCGTGCGCTCTATCAGCGATACGGCTACACGCAGTATAAAATGAGCAAATTTGAAGAATACGACCTGTATGTACAAAATAAAGATTTCCTTGTCGGCGACGGCGTTATCACCTTTAACGACACCGACGGCAAGCTGCTGGCGCTCAAGCCCGACGTAACACTTTCCATCATCAAAAAGTCGAAGGATGAAGGCGGCGTCACACAGAAGGTCTATTACAACGAAAACGTCTATCGTATTTCAAAAAATACACACACCTTTAAGGAAATTATGCAGACGGGTCTGGAATGTATCGGTGATATCGACCTTTACTCCATGACTGAGGTCGTTCTGCTCGCAGTGAGAAGCCTTGCGGCGGTCAGCGAGAATTATATCCTCGATCTTTCGCATCTCGGCATCGTTTCCGCACTTGTAAATGAGCTTCCCGCATCTGCGGACGAAAAGAAAAAGGTGATCGCCTGCATCGGAGAAAAGAATCCCCACGGCATCAAGGAGCTTTGCGCCGCTTGCGGTGCGGAAGCCTCCCTTGCGGAAAAGCTCATCACGTTGACCTATGCTTACGGCAAGCCGAGCGAGGTCTATCAAACGCTTCGCGCGCTTTCTCTCGGAGAAGAAGCGGAAAAGGCGCTCGCGGAGCTTAAGACCATCACCGATACGCTTTCTTCCATCGGCTTTGGCGACCGCGTGAACATCGACTTTTCCGTCGTCAACGATATGAATTATTACAGCGGTGTCGTCTTCCGCGGCTTTGTGGACGGTATCCCCGAGGGTATCCTTTCAGGCGGACGCTACGACAAGCTCATGCAGAAGATGGGCAGAAAATCGGGCGCCATCGGCTTTGCCGTTTATCTCGATATGCTCGACCGTCTTGACCGCAGAGAGAAAAAATACGATGCGGATATGGTCCTTCTCTATGAAGAAAACGCGGACGCGGGAGAGATCATGCGCGCCATCGAGCTTTTGACGGGAAGCGGCAAGAGCGTCATCGCCGAAAAAGCGATCCCCACGGGTATCCGCTACCGTCAGCTTTTATCTTTCCGAAACGGAGGTCTTGAGATCCTTGAAACAAATGATTAACATTGCGCTTCCCAAGGGAAGACTCGGCGAAAAGGTATACGCGATGTTTGAAACCGCAGGTTTTGAATGTCCCTCCATCAAAGAGCCCGGCAGAAAGCTCATTTTTGAAAACGAAGAGGTCGGCGTTCGGTATTTCTGGGTCAAGCCCTCTGACGTTGCCATCTACGTTGAGAGAGGTGCCGCCGATATCGGCATCGCAGGCAAGGATATCTTGCTTGAATACAAGCCCGACGTATATGAGCTTCTCGACCTTGGCATCGGTAAATGCCGCATGGCTGTCGCGGCGAAGAAGAATTTCCGCGACGATACGGAAAAAACGCTCCGCGTGGCGACGAAATTCACGAACATCGCGCGCGAATACTACGCAGGCAAGTGCCGCGATATCGATATCATTCATCTGAACGGCTCGATCGAGCTTGCGCCCATTCTCGGTCTTTCCGACGTTATCGTGGATATCGTCGAAACGGGAACAACGCTTCTTGAAAATGACCTCGAGCCCATTGAGACCATCGTGCCCATCAGCGCGAGGGTCATTGCCAACAAAGCAAACTTCAAATTCAAAAGCGAAAAGATCGAAGAAATGATAAAGGGTCTTTCTTCCGTTCTTCGCTGAAAGGAATTTTCGTTATGATTAAAATTCTCAATTCCCGTGAGGTTTCCCGCGATGAGATTTTTGCTCGCGTTACGCCGAGCTTCAACGTAGAGGAGATCGTTACGGATATCATCGCAAACGTGCGTAAAAACGGCGATGCCGCACTTTACGAATACGCAGAAAAATTTGATAAAGTCAAGCTTACCTCTCTTGAGGTTACTGAGGAGGAAATCGCGGAGGCGTTTTCTCTTGTAGAACCGAATTTCATCCGCATTTTGGAAGATGCGGAAAAGAATATCCGCGCATTCCATGAAAAGCAGGTTAGAAACAGCTTCATCATGGAAAACGGAAACGGCGCTATTATGGGACAGAAGGTCATGCCGATCGAAAAGGTCGGCCTTTACGTTCCGGGCGGTACGGCGGCTTACCCCTCGACCGTACTCATGGATAGCGTTCCCGCGAAGATCGCAGGCTGTAAGGAGATCGTGATGGTAACGCCCCCCGGCAAGGACGGCAAGATAAACCCCGCTATCCTTGCGGCGGCAAAGGTTGCGGGCGTTACCCGAATCTTCAAGGTCGGAGGCGCGCAGGCGGTCGCGGCGCTTGCATACGGCACGGAAAGCGTTCCTGCGGTCTATAAGATCGTAGGACCCGGCAATGCGTTCGTCGCAGAAGCGAAAAAACAGGTCTACGGCAAGGTCTCCATCGATATGATCGCAGGTCCTTCCGAGATCCTCATCGTTGCCGACGGTACTTGTGAAGCGCGTGTCGTTGCGGCGGATATGCTCTCTCAGGCGGAGCATGACAGACTGGCAAGCGCAGTCCTCGTGACCGACAGCGAAGCGCTTGCAAACGCGGTTTCCGCAGAGCTGGAAAGACAGATCTCTCTCCTGCCCAGAGCGGAGATCGCAAGAGAATCCATCGACGTTCACGGCAAGATCATTCTGACCGACAATCTGATGGAAGCCATCGAAATCTCCAATGAGATCGCCCCCGAGCATCTCGAGCTTTGCATGGATAATCCCTTTGATTATCTCGACGCCATCACGAATGCAGGCTCTATCTTCATGGGCAAGAATTGTCCCGAGGCGCTCGGCGACTATATGGCGGGACCCAACCATACGCTTCCCACGAGCGGTACGGCGAAGTTTTCAAGCCCGCTTTCCGTAGACGATTTCGTCAAGAAGACACAGTTTACGTATTTCACAAAGGACGCTCTTGGTAAGGTTGCGAATGACGTAGCGTTCTTTGCCGAAAAGGAAGGACTTTCCGCCCACGCAAGAAGTGCAATTTCTCGCAAAGATCAATAAATTTTGTGGCGGATTTCATATCCGCCTGCACCCTATTTAGAAAGAAGAAAATCATGAGCAGATTTTTTAGCAAAAAATACAAAAATTTGGAAGCCTATACACCCGGTGAACAACCGCGTGATATGCAATATATCAAGCTCAATACCAATGAATCGCCGTTTCCGCCCTCTGAAGGCGTGATGGAGGCGGTAAGCGCTGAGGTCGGCAAGCTTCAGCTTTATTCCGATCCCGAATCTACGGCGGCAACGGAAGCGCTCGCTGCGCTTTACGGCGTAAAGCCTACGGAAGTGCTCCTGACAAACGGCTCGGATGAGATCCTCAATTTCGCATTCATGGCGTTTTGCGATGACGAGCATCCCATCGTTTTTCCCGATATTACCTACGGCTTTTATCCCGTTTTCGCAGAACTGAACGCGATCCCTTACGAAAAAATTCCGCTTGCAGAGGATTTTTCCGTGAGAGCCGAGGATTATATCGGTATTCATAAAAATATCGTGATTGCTAACCCCAACGCACCCACAGGTCTTACACTCACACTTGACGAAATCGAAGAAATTGTGAAATCAAATCCCGATTGTATCGTCATCATCGATGAAGCATATGTCGATTTCGGTGGAGAAAGCGCGGTTTCGCTCATTCATCAATACGATAACCTGCTCGTTACGCAGACGTTTTCCAAATCCCGCAGTATGGCGGGAGCGCGTCTTGGCTTTGGCATCGGCGCAGAAAGCCTCATTGCCGATTTGCGTACCATCAAGTATTCCACAAATCCCTATAACGTCAACCGCATGACGGCAGCGGCAGGGCTTGCGGCGATCAAAGAAAACGAGTATTATATGGAAAACTGCAAAAAGATCATCGAAGCGCGAGAGATGACGAGAAATGCGCTTCTTGAAATGGGCTTTGATGTAACAAACTCCAAGGCGAATTTCCTTTTTGCAAAATCCGAAAAGATAAGCGGAGAAGAGCTTTACTTAAAGCTCAAACAAAAAGGCGTTCTCGTTCGCCATTTCAAAACCGAAAAAATCAAAGAATATAACCGTATCACGGTCGGCACGTGGGAGCAGATGGAAACTTTCCTTGCCCGTGTGCGCGAGATTCTTGCAGAAAAGGAGAAAAACGTATGATTCGCGCATATAAAATTGAACGCAAAACGGCGGAAACCGATATTTTTCTCGCGCTTTCGCTCGATGGCATGGGCAGAAGCGCCATCGATACGGGCTGTGGCTTTCTTGACCATATGCTGACCCTTTTTGCAAAGCACGGTCGCTTTGACCTTACGGTAAAATGCGTGGGAGATACACAGGTGGATTATCACCATACGGCTGAGGATATCGGCATTTGTCTTGGCGATGCGTTTGCGGCTTGCCTTGGCGAGATGCGCGGCATCACGCGCTACGGCAATATGCTCCTTCCGATGGATGAAGCGCTCATCCTTTCCGCCGTCGATATTTCGGGCAGAGGAAAGCTCTGCTTTGAGCTTCCCACGCCGACGGAAAAGGTCGGAGATTTTGATACCGAGCTTGTGGAAGAATTTTTTGAAGCATTCGTTCGCCGCGCCAATATTACGCTCCATATCCGTAAGCTGGCGGGCGAAAATTCCCATCATATCATTGAGGGCGCTTTCAAGAGCGTTGCGCGTTCGCTTCGTGCGGCGGTGAAGCTTGACCCCGATGCGATGGGTGAGATCCCCTCCACCAAGGGAATCCTTTAAGGAGATTTATTATGATTGCAGTTGTTGATTACGGCGTTGGAAATCTGTTTTCGCTTTCCTCGTCGCTTGCCGCGATTGGCGCGGAGGTCGTCGTTACGGGCGACGCTGACGTGATTCGTGCGGCAGATAAAATTTTACTCCCCGGTGTCGGCGCATTTGAGGATGCCATCGCCAAGCTCCGCGCGAGCGGGCTTGATGAAGTTGTATGTGAAGAAGCGAGAAAAGGGAAACCGCTTCTCGGTATTTGCCTCGGTATGCAGCTTCTCTTTGAAAAGAGCTATGAATTTGGCGAATTTGAGGGGCTGGGACTTATTGAGGGAGCGGTTCGTCCGATTGCCGACGTGATCCCCGCGGATTATAAGATCCCGCATATCGGCTGGAATGCGCTCCATCTCGTCGGTGAAAAAAGTCCTATCTTCCAATATTTGAATGACGGCGACCACGTTTATTTCGTTCATTCGTTCTATGCCGCCGATTGCGAGAAAAATGTCATTGCGACCTCGGAATACGGTGCGGAGCTGACCGCGGCTGTCGCAAAGGACAACATTTTCGGCTGTCAGTTCCATCCCGAAAAGAGCGGCCCCGTTGGTCTTTCGATCCTCCGCGCATTTGCGGAGCTTTGAGCCATGGCGAGAACAGAGAAGGCGATCTTCACCAATCTTTGCATGGTCTATGATGACCGCGGCAATATTCTCGTGCAGGACAGAAAAAATCCCGATTGGAAAGGCGTAACGTTCCCCGGCGGTCATGTGGAAAAGGACGAATCCTTCACCGATGCCGTCATTCGTGAGGTCTTTGAGGAAACGGGACTTACCATTGAGCATCCGATTCTTTGCGGTGTCAAGCAGTTTCCGACGTGGGATGGTGAAAGATACGTTGTGTTTTTATATAAAACCAACCGCTTTTCGGGCGAACTCAAATCCTCTGACGAGGGGGAAGTCTTTTGGATTTCCAGATGCGATCTTAAAAATTATGAGGTCGCGCCCGATTTCCATGAGCTTGTCCGTGTGTTTGAAGCCGATGACCTTTCGGAGTTTTATCTCTACCGCGATGGCGAAGAAAAAACATACAAGAAAAGAATGATGTGATATTTGGGAGGATGCCATGAACCATCGACCGCCCGACATTGAAGCGGAATTTTATTTCAACGGTACACGAAAAACTCCTGTGATAGATGGGTACAGACCTGCTCACCTTGTAACCGATACATATTTGACAACGGGTGTGCATCATTATGAAAATACCGATACCGTTGCTCCCAATGGAAATGCCAAGGGAACGATTACTTTTATTACGCCCGAAGCCTATCCCCATTGCCTTTGGATAGGCAAAAAAATTACGATTCAAGAGGGCGAACGGGTTGTTGGTCATGCCATTGTAACGGCAATTTATAATCCGATGCTTGCTCAAAATTCAAACGATATAAAAGGAGAAAAAGAATGAATCTTTTTCCTGCGATTGATCTTTACGGCGGCAAAGCCGTCCGTTTATATAAGGGCAATTATGACGAAATGACGGTTTACAGCGACGACCCCGTTTCGGTTGCCAAAGCATTTGAAGCCGCGGGCGCAAAATTTATCCATCTTGTTGACCTTGAGGGCGCAAAAACAGGTGAAACACCGAATCTTGGTGTAATTTCCCGCATCGTGAAAGAAACCTCGCTTTTTGCGGAGGTCGGCGGCGGTATCCGCGATATGAAGACCATTGAAACCTATCTCGGAGCAGGTGTTTCCCGTGTGATTCTCGGAACGGCGGCGGTTACCAAGGAGGGCTTTGTGGAAGAGGCTGTGAAGCGCTTTGGCGATGCTGTGGCGGTTGGTGTCGATATCCGCGACGGTTACGTTGCCATCAAGGGCTGGACGGAAAGCTCTGCGCTTCGCTATGCGGATTTCCTTTCCACACTTGCAAAAATCGGCGTGAAGACCGTCATTTGCACGGATATTTCACGCGATGGCGCGATGAAGGGTGCAAATCATACCCTTTACGGTGAGATTTCGGGCGCGTTCCCGACGATCGATTTTATCGCTTCGGGCGGTGTTTCTTCTCTTGATGACGTGAAAACGCTCCGCGAGATGAACCTTTACGGCGCTATCATCGGTAAGGCGTATTATACGGGTGCGATCGAGCTTGAAAAGGCGCTGGAGATGGCGAAGTGAAAATTTTAGCCGTGATCTTTCTAATTATCGGCGCGATTTGCCTTGCTTTTTGTGTTCGCAATTTGGTGATTCTTTACGGATATCGCAAAGCGAACACGAAAAAGGTCAATGCCTATTTGCAGAGCACCAAGCACGAAAAGGATGTATATTTGAGCGGAGGCAAGAGGGCGAGCGGTCGTTTTTATAAGCATTGGACGGAGTCCGTCTATGTTTATCGTGTCGATGGAAAGCCTTATACCATTCGGGATAGTGCCCCCGGCAGACCTTCTGAAATGACGAAAATGACGAAGGTGGTCTATCAAGTATCGAATCCTAAGCGCGCATATTTCGCATGGTTTTGCCCCTTGGAGAGGATTTTTGCAGGATTTTGCGGATTTGGTGCGCTTGTTGCTTTCATTTTAGCTGTGATTGGATTTTTGGCATAAATACAGAGAAATCCCACACAAAAGGTTTTGCGGTGGGGTATGGAGGAAAACATGATAACCAAACGAATTATCCCGTGTCTGGATGTGAAAGACGGGCGCGTGGTGAAAGGTGTCAATTTTTTGGGGCTTGCGGACGTATCCTCGCCCGTGAAGCTTGCGAAATTTTATAGTGACGGCGGCGCGGATGAGCTGGTCTTTTATGATATCACCGCTTCTGCCGAGGGTCGCGCACTCTTTACCGATATTTTGACAGAGGTTGCGCGTACCATTTTTATTCCGCTGACCGTTGGCGGCGGTATCAATTCCGTTGCGGATTTTGACAGAGTGCTGAAATGCGGCGCGGATAAGGTCAGCGTCAATTCGGGTGCCATTCGCAATCCCGAGCTGATCACCGAAGCGGCGAAAAAATACGGCAGTCAGTGCGTGGTGCTTTCTGCGGACGTGAAGCGCGTGGACGGCGTATTCCGTGTCTTTGCCAAGGGCGGCAGAGAAAACACGGGCATGGAAGCCATCGAATGGATCAAAAACGGTGTGGAACGGGGTGCGGGAGAGATCGTACTCAATTCCATCGACACCGACGGTGTGAAAGGTGGCTTTGACCTTGAAATGCTCGATGCGGTTTCGAGCGTTGTCGATGTTCCTGTCATCGCATCGGGCGGTGCAGGTTGTATCCGCGATTTTGTAACGCTTTTTGAAGCGCTTCCGCGTGTGGATGCAGGACTTGCCGCTTCCATTTTCCATTTCGGTGAGGTCAGCATCACCGACCTCAAAAATGAACTGCATCACGCAGGCATTAACGTAAGAAGATAAATTTTTGAAACGAGGATAGAATGATGTTAAATATCGATGAACTTAAATTTGACGAAAAGGGTCTGATTCCTGCCATCGTTGTCGATGCGAAAAGCAAAAAGGTCTTGACCCTTGCGTATATGAACCGCGAAAGCCTTGCGATCTCCATGGAAAAGGGTCTGACTTGCTTTTGGAGCCGTTCCCGTAACGAGCTTTGGCTGAAAGGTGAAACCAGCGGAAACTATCAGCATATCGTTTCCATTACCGCCGATTGCGACGGCGACGCGCTTGTCGTAATGGTCGAAAAGGACGGTCCCGCTTGTCATACGGGCGCAGATTCCTGCTTTAACGACGTTGTTTACGAAAGCGAAGACCTCCATGAATTTTCTTATGCAGGACTCATGGAGCTGATCGCAGGACGCAAGACCAACCCCAAGGACGGCTCTTATACCACATACCTTTTCAATAAAGGTATCGATAAGATCCTCAAAAAGGTCGGTGAAGAATGTACCGAGGTCATCATTGCAGGCAAGGCAAACGACAAAAAGGAAACCGTTTATGAAATCGCAGACCTTTGCTATCACGTCATGGTTTTGATGATCGAAATGGGTATTTCTCTCGATGATATTTTTGATGAGCTTGCATCCCGTCATGTCATTGACCATAAGGTGAAGCAAGAGAAAATGACGAATTGATGGATAAACTGAAAAAGAAATACTATCGATGTGTTTTTGGTGAATTTTTAGGAAATATTATTTTTATTTTGATTCTTTGCTTCTATCGCGGCGGTGTATTTCATCTTGAAGATGGACGGTGGATGCCGGCTATTTTGCTTATTATTCTGTGGGGCACCTGTACTGTATATCGTGTGATTCCTGTTGTTCGTGATTTCTCTTACGTACGTGAAAATCGATGTGAACGTGTGACGGGCGAGATCGTTGAACACAAACGAGTCAAGAGCGGAAAGTATTCTCATACCTATTACCCGATTATTCGAGATGACAGAACACTGGAGTGCATCAAGCTGAATCTGGATTACAGAGAAGCCGAAGTTGGCAGAAGATATACGATACTGTATTTACCTTATACAAAGCTTGCCTCGGTCGAAGAAGAACACTTTGAAGAATATGCGATGAAATAAAAGAAAAATTGCGGCTCATTGAGTCGCACTTTTTCTTTATACCATAGGAAATTGTCCACATCGACCTCGCCGTTTTGTTGTGTTTGGTGATGTAGGAAGCTGAGATGGGCGAGCAAGTGTCAGCGGGGATTCGTCGCTTTCTTGAAAAGCGGTTTATCCTCCGCGCAGAGCCATGCGCCGATGATCATCAGCAAAAGAGCGATGAAATACGTAATGGGGGGCATTTCGCGGAATATGAAAAGCGAGAGAAGCGTTCCGATGAACGGTGCTATCGCATAATACGCGCTCGTTCGGGCGGCACCCAAAATTCTTTGCGCGTAGACGTAGAAAAAGATGCTGAGTCCATACGCGACAAAGCCGACGGCAAGGACCGCAAGCACACTCCAAAGGGAGGTCAAGCGTTCTCCAAGACAAAGCCCGATGATAACGGAGCCTGTTCCCGAGAAAATACCCTTGAGCAAAACGATTTCCAGCGGGTCTTTGGCAGAAAGCTTTCTCGTGCAGTTGTTTTCAACGCCCCAACAGATACAAGCCAGCAGAATAAAAAGAGAGCCGACGGAAAAGCGGAGCGCGGTGATATCCTCAAAGGAAAGAAGCGCACAGGATGCGGTCACAAAGAGGATCCCGACCCAAAGACGAGGGCTGATGGCTTCCTTGAAGATGACAAGCGCGATGATGGCGGTTGCCACGATTTCAAAATTATTGAGAAGAGAAGCGTTTGCCGCCGTGGTGAAGCTCAGACCCAAAAGAAGAAAAATGGGAGCGGCAATATCCAAAAGAATCATGGCAAGCGTATAGGGCAAGTCTGATTTTGTGATTTTTTCTTCCGTTGTTTTCGTTTTTTTGATTTTGCGTATGAGCGCAATGATGCCCATGCCAAGACCTGCGCCGATATAAAGGAAGCCTGCCATGAGCGTGGAGGGCATTTCCGTAAGCAAGAGCTTGGAAAACGGCGCGTTCACAGCATAAAGCGCCGCGGCAAGAATGGCAAGGAAAATACCTTTTGCATGAGTGGATTTCATCATTGTTCAGAACCAACTCGTAATGAAAATTTCAAGACCGATGAAAAGGAGAATCGCGCCGCCGAAGATATTGGCTTTGCCCGCGATACAGGTGCCGACCTTTTTGCCGATATGAACACCGATAAGGCATATCCAAAAGGTGACGGCCGCGATGAGCGCCGCCGCAAGGAGCGCCATGGGAAGCGTATGCTCTGCGATGGTAAAGCCAACGGAAAGCGCATCAATGGAGGTCGCAATTCCTTGAATGATCAGACCGCCAAGACCTGCTTTGTGTTCGGGCATATCACAGCAGTTTCGCGTTTTGATGCCTTCGATCAGCATCTTACCGCCGATAAAGCCGAGAAGACCGAGCGCGATCCACGGAATCCATGCTTCAAAGGATTCAAAATATTGTACGATGGTATGGATACATACCCAACCGATGAGGGGCATGAGCGCCTGAAAGAAAGCGAAAAGTCCGGCGATACCGCACATTTTGCGCTTTTTCATTTTCGGCTCGTTCAGACCGTTGGCAAGAGAGACCGCAAACGCATCCATGGCAAGTCCGACGCCGAGCATGATGCTTGTAAAAAAGAAATTAAAATCGATTGGCATTTTTTTGTTTTCCTCCAATTTTAAGCGGAGATAGAAGCTATCTCCGCTTAAAGCTATTAGTTGTTTACGCTGTCAACGAATTTGGTGAACGCATTTCTGCCTTCTTCGGTGCATTTGTAAACGCCTGCATCTTCGAGAACACGGACGAAGGTCTTACCGATCTCTGCACGGAGAATTTCGGTTGTGTTTTCTGCGGTGAAGGTGTAATCATTCTTGAAACGTGCGAACCAATCCGCATGAGCGGCAACACGTTCGTCGTCAGCAGGATTTTTGCCTGCGAGAATGACTTCTTCAAGGATCGCCATTTCCTTTTTAAGACGTGCGGGAAGGACTGCAAGACCCATAACCTCAATCAGACCGATATTTTCTTTCTTGATGTTATGGAGCTCTGCGTGGGGATGATATACGCCGAGAGGATGTTCTTCGGTGGTGATGTTGTTGCGGAGAACGAGATCAAGCTCGAAATCTTCACCGCGGCGGCGCGCGATAGGTGTGATGGTGTTGTGAGGTTCACCGTCGGTCTCAGCAAATACGAAAGCGTCCGCGTCGGTATAACCGCGCCAAGCGACGAGGATCTTATCTGCAAGGTCGACAAGACGAGCTTTATCCTTGCCGCTGATACGGATAACGGAGAGCGGCCATTTTACGATGCCTGCCTTGATATCCTCATAGCCCTTGAAAACGATATCCTTTTCGATGGGTGCTTCTTCCATGGCGAAGGTATAATGACCGCCTTGGAAATGGTTATGAGAAAGGATAGAACCGCCGACGATGGGGAGGTCCGCGTTTGAGCCGATGAAGTAATGGGGGAGAAATTCTTCAAAATCGAGCAAGCGCTTAAAGGTATCGCGTTCGATCTTCATCGGAACGTGTGCGCCCGAAAGTGCGATGCAATGCTCGTTATAATAAACGTAGGGGGAATACTGCAAGAACCATGCTTCGTCTGCAATGGTCATGGGAATGATACGGTGATTTTCTCTGGCAGCCGCGCGAAGATTGCCTGCGAAGCCTTCATTTTCCGCGCAAAGCGCACATTTCGGATAACCGCTCTGCGGGAGTGCTTTGGCGGCGGCGATGGCTTTCGGGTCCTTTTCGGGCTTGGAAAGGTTGATGGTGATGTCGATATCACCGTAAACGGAGGGAACCTTCCAGCGGAGGTCTTTTTTGACGCGATATGTACGAATGTAGTCGGTCGCGCAGGAGAACGCATAATACCAATCGGTCGCCTTTACGGGATCTTCCGCATAAAGCTTCTTGAATTTACCGATAACCTCGGAGGGGCGAGGCGTGAGCAGACCCATGATACGCGCATCAAAAAGGTCGCGCTGGGTTACGCCGTTGTCGGGGAGGATACCGTTTTCAAACGCATAGTCGAGGATATCACGAAGGATATCTTCCAGCTCTGCGTTTGCATCTGCGGGTTCATCTTCAAAATTGTCAAGATGAAGCGCATCAAGGAGAAGATTACGAGAATAAATACGGTCTTCCTTTTCAATAAGTCCGTTTTTCTCCGCATAATCAAGGAGTTCGTTGATTCTTGCAAAAATGTTCATAATATATCTCCATTCTGCCGTGAGGCTTATTTCTTTTTGTTCGTTTTTCCGTCTGCTTTTTTGAAGAACTGATAAAAATAGCAGGGAAGCATACCGTTATAGAGCTTGCGGACCTTGTCCGCTTTTCTGCCGTAGAGCTTTTCAAAGCCGTCGTGCGCGGTGATGACGTAGATCTGCCAAGGGTCCAGGCTTGGGAAATGCTTGCCCATACCGCGGTAGAGCTTTTCCGCTTCCGCAAGCGTGCCGAGTCGTTCACCATACGGCGGATTGCAAACGACAGTACCGCGTCTGCCCTCCGTGGCGATCTTCAAGGCGTCCTTTTGGAAGACCTTGACGTAATCTTCCATGCCTGCCGCTTTGACGCACATCTCAGCGTTTTTGACGGCTTCCGCGTCGATGTCGGAAGCGTACGCTTCAAATTCCGTATCGAGCGTTCTTGCCGCTCTTGCTTCCTCTTTTGCCTTTTCAAAAAGATCTTTCGGAAGAAAGGCAAAGTCCTCTGCCGCGAAATGACGGTTCAGACCGGGCGCGGTGTTGGTCATGAGCATTGCCGCTTCGATCGGGATCGTTGCCGAACCGCAAAACGGGTCGTGAAGCAATACGTTTTCTCTCATGCGGGCGAATTTTACGAGCGCCGCCGCCAAAGTTTCACGGAGCGGTGCGGGAATATTTTGCGGACGGTATCCGCGTTTATGAAGCGCTACGCCCGAGGTGTCGATCATGAGAGAGGCTTCATCCTTGAGAAGGAAAAATTCGATTTGATAGGTTTCCTTTTCTTCGGGAAGCCAATCGGTGTGATACGCCGCGGAAAGGCGTGTCGCAACGGCTTTTTTGATGATCTTCTGACAGTCGGGAATGCTGAAAAGTGTGCTTTTGATGGAATGTCCTTTGACGGGGAATGTGCCGCCCTTGGGAATGAAATCCTCCCAAGGAAGCGCTTTCGTGCCATCAAAAAGCTCGGTAAAGGTGGTGGCGCGGAATTTCTCAAGCAAAATGAAAACGCGCTCTGCGGTGCGAAGCCAAATATTCGCGCGCGCAATGGCATTTTCATCTCCCTCAAAGGTTACTCTGCCGTCGATGGTTTCGATTCGTTTATAGCCGAGGGCATCGATCTCCTCTCCGAGAAGATGCTCCAGCCCAAAAAGACAGGTCGCAACGAGTTTGAATGTCATAAATACCTCGATTTTTATATTTTATAATATCATTCTACCACAAGTATCAGCAAAATGCAAATGGATATTCTATAAACTTATCGAATTTTTGATGTTTTTTATGTTTTCGTTGACAGGAAAAACATGAAATGCTATAATAAATTTATCTTGAAATGCAATATTTCAACAAGAGGAGGAAAAATCTATGAGTTACGGCATCAATGTTTTCGATTTCGGTGCAAAAGGAGATGGCACGACGGACGATACCGCGGCGATTCAAGCGGCGATCGATTATACCGCGAAGCGCGGAGGCGGAAAAATTTATTTTCCTTATACACCGAGAGGATATCGCATCGCTTCTCCCGCCATCGAGGAGGTAAACGGAAAGCCGACGCGCGCTCAGCTTGTCATTCCCGCAGGGACTGCCAATATTCAGCTTGAGGGCGAAATGCCATGCCGTTTTCTCTATGCGTATCAAGTGCGTCCTGTTGACAGTCCGTATGGAACGACGCGCTTTATGCCGCAACCGAGCGATCCCGAGCCGCGTATTTTTTCCAGTACAACGATCTTCTCCGATTGGGATGCCCCCGAGGAGCATGATCCAAAGGCACGTCCGTATTCGATCCTTTCCGCGCCGGAGGGAACATCTTGCCGCGGAAAATTCAGTTGCTCGCAGGTCACGGTCACGAATCTTGAATTTTTGGTTCCGATGCGCCGCGATAAAATGTATCCCACCCAATCTGCTGTGAATTTGCAAAACGTCAGCCGCGTTCACGTCATCGATAGCCAATTTGCGCTTTTGGAATCTGTGGGAGATTCGGTGCTTGGCGCGGAGCTTCAAGAAAATCCATGTCATACGGTCGGACTCATGATGTCGGGCGACCAGAATGACCATAATGTCATTCGTAGCGTAGCGGTGCAGGGCTTCAAATACGGTCTTGTCATCGGGGAACACGTGATTGCAGATTACGTCTACGTTCACAACTGTGAGGAGGGTATCGTTCTTCACGACGCATCGCATATTTCCATGATCCAGCATATCGTGGCACAGCATAATCGCTGTATCATCACCACCACACGCGGAGAATTGTTTGGGCATAGACCCGGACCTTGCAATCTGAGCGTCGGTACGGTAAACTATGAGCCCGGGCATGGTCACAGACCCGAGATCAGCCGTCTTGTGTGGGGTGTTTATGACCCCGAAAAGCGCTTGCGCGGTTCTATGAAATGGCACCAGCCGGGTGGCGACCTTGTTTTTCCCACGCTTTGCAGTGAGAATTTTATTGTTGAAAAATATTAAAATGAGAAATGCACCTCAAAAGGCGATTGGCTTTTGGGGTGCATCGTATATGCTCCATGCTTTATAAAATTTCAACGATGTTTTTGCAAAGCGTGACCAAGTCATAGCGAATCCCTTTACGGCTTCGCCAAGCTCTGTTGCTCCATTCTTGCGAAGAAACATCGTCCCCGCCGTATATCAGCGCGCCATAGGCAAAGCCTCTGAACTCGGCAACGGCAATACAGCCCGCTTGCTCCATTTCGACGATCTTTGCGCCCTCTGCCTTTCTGCGTTCGATGCGCTCTTTGGTTTCTCTGAACATCGCATCCGTCGTCCATGTAAGTCCGCGAAGATAGGATACGTTATGATTTTCCAAATATGCAACGATTTTTTCGGTGATCTTTGGATCGGTATAGATGTATTTGGAGGGCTCTATGTAATGATACGAAAAGCCTTCGTCGCGGATAGCGCCGTCAACGACGAGAAGCTGTCCGACTTCGATGTTTTTATCCAAAACGCCGCCGCCCCCGCAGAACATGACCTTGGTAATGCCCATCGCGTGAAACAAATCAAGATTGCCTCCGCAGGCAGGGCAACCGATAGCACCGAGCGTGATCAAAATATCGGTATCTGCAAAACGGTATACATATACGGGATTTTCACCGCCGATGGCTCGGGAGAGTGTGATTTTTTCTTCCGCAAGGAGCGTATCGATGACTTCGGGGAAAAAGGTGATGACCATTTTATCCGTGTCAAAAGGGACGTTGACAAAAACCTCGGGGTTGAGCTTGGCAGTTTTGTTGTCATCAAATTCAAGAATGGGATATGGATGTGTTGTCATCATGGTGTATACCTCCTGTGAGCAATGATATATTGACTAAATATATCATAAAAAACAGAAAAAGTCAATGCTTTGATAGAAAAACCGAGCAGTACGGCAACTGCTCGGTTCTTTGCTTACAGATCTTGAATATTCATTTTCTTGATTTCATTTTGATCGGCATTGTCTTTGGGCGCTTTCATGATCAAGCGAACGATAACGAAGATCGCAAGATATACAAGCGCGGGAATCTGACAAACCAAAATCTGACGGATCAGCTCCGCGGTTTCCATGGGTGAGAACTGCACGACAAGCGCAACGAAAAGTCCGCCGATAAAGGCGATGATGGGAATGATAAGCCCCATAAATTTGTTTCTTGCTTTGGCACAAATGAAGCATTGTGCGACGGCGATGCCGATAAGCACGAAAACGAAAAACAATAGTGCCAACTGACGAGGAAGAATAGATGTCATTATGATTTCTCCTTTCTATATTCGGTGATGATGAGCTTGGCGGTATCATAGTCAAGCTTATCGTCGAGGGCAAGACGCTTGACGAGCGTTACGAACGGCTCATTTTCCGCAGATTCTGTGATGTTGATCTTTTGTATCAAGCGGTCAAGTCTGAGTCTGACGGTGGGATAGGTTACGCCGTAAAGCGTGGCGATCTCTTTGAGTGAACCCGATGCGAGAATGAAATTTTTGATGAATTTCAAGTCTTCTTCATCCAGCGCCATGATCCATTCGGGTATTGCTTGCATTTTATGAAACCTCCTTTTTTATATTATCTTTAACAATATTAAGTATACACTTTAATTTTGTTAAAGTCAAGACCTTTTGGGAAAATTATGGATTATATTTTGTATGGGCGATTCACAAATCACCCGTAAATATCACAAAACAAAAACAGCAAGCCCGAAGACTTGCTGTTTTGAAAACGCTTATTTGTTTTCCATCTTTCTGTCGTGCATACGAGTGAAGATCTTGCAGATTTCAACGATCGGAATGATCGCAAAACCGAGCGCCATAGCGATGAGGTATTCCTGCCAGCTGATTGCTGTCATGCTGAATACTTCTGCGATGGGTTCGATCAAAACGACGACGGATGTGAGGATGAGGGAGAGAAGACCTGCGCCCCAGAGCCACTTATTCTGACCCTTCATCTTGAAGATGGAGCCGTGGAGAGAACGCATATTGAAGGAATGGAATACTTCGCACATAGCGAGAGTGAGGAACGCCATGGTCGTACCGTCAACGCTATCTGTGATCTCAAAGTTGCCTGTTTCAAACCAATGACCTACAAAGTAGGAGATGAGCGTGATGATGGTAACGAGCGCACCTTGATAGAATACGGCAAGACCAAGACCGCCTGCGAAGATGCCTTCCTTGGAGTCACGAGGCTTGCGATTCATGATATCGGCTTCGGGCTTTTCCATACCAAGCGCGAGAGCGGGGAAGCAGTCTGTGATGAGGTTGATCCAGAGAAGCTGTACGGGCTGGAAGATGGTGAAGCCGATGAGGGTTGCAAAGAAAATGGAAAGAACTTCGGAAAGGTTGGAGGCAAGGAGGAACTGGATCGCTTTACGGATGTTATCGTAAATTCTTCTGCCTTCGCCAACGGCGGAAACGATGGTCGCAAAGTTATCGTCTGCGAGGATCATATCGGCAACGTTCTTGGTAACGTCAGTACCTGTGATACCCATGCCGACACCGATATCGGCGTTCTTGATGGAGGGCGCGTCGTTAACGCCGTCGCCTGTCATCGCGGTAACTTTGCCTTTTTTACGCCATGCGTTGACGATTCTGGTCTTGTGTTCGGGCTGAACACGTGCATAAACGGAGTATTTTTCAACTGCGGTTTCAAATTCTTCGTCGGAGATCTCGTTGAGCTCTGCGCCTGTGATCGCCTGCGCGGGGCTGTCGATGATGCCGAGCTGGGTTGCGATGGCAACGGCGGTATCCTTGTGGTCACCTGTGATCATGATGGGGCGGATACCTGCGGAGCGACATTCGTCGATCGCGGGCTTAACTTCGGGACGAACGGGGTCGATCATGCCGACAAGACCGACAAATGTGAGGTCAACTTCGACAGCTTCGGGTTCGTAAACCTTGGGTTCTTCGGTGAGAGTCTTCATGGAAGCCGCAAGAACGCGGAGCGCTTTATCTGCCATAGTCTTGTTTGCCGCGAGGATTTCTTTTCTCTTGGCGTCGGTAAGCTCTACGACCTTACCGCCAACGATGGCTTTGGTGCAACGCTTGAGAATTTCATCGGGCGCACCCTTTGTGAACTGAACGAGCTTGCCGTTTTCGGTCTTGTGAACGGTAGACATCATCTTACGGGAGGAGTCGAAAGGCACTTCACCGATACGAACGAAGACGTTCCTCTGTGTGTTCTTGCTGAGGTTCAAGGTTTCCGCATAGTTTACGAGCGCACATTCTGTGGGTTCGCCGACAGCGGTCTTGGCTTCTGTGTCAAATTCTGCGTCGGAGCAGAGGGACATTGCGTTTGCGAGAAGCGCTTCGTCGTCGCCGTAGTGGTCAACAACAGTCATCTTATTCTGCGTAAGCGTACCGGTCTTATCGGAGCAGATGATCTGTGTGCAGCCGAGGGTTTCAACGGCGGTGAGCTTACGAATGATGGCGCTGCGCTTGGACATATTGGTAACGCCGATGGAAAGTACGATGGTAACGACGGTCGCAAGACCTTCGGGGATTGCCGCAACTGCAAGCGAGATTGCGAGCATGAAGGAGGAAAGGATGGGCTCAAAGCCGATACCTTCGCGCAGGAGCTGAACGGCAAAGATGACAACGCAAATGCCGATAACGAGATAGGTGAGGATTTTGGAAAGACCTGCGAGCTTGATCTGGAGAGGTGTTTTGCCTTCTTCCGCGTTTGCGAGCGCGTCTGCGATCTTACCCATTTCGGTGTCCATACCTGTCGCGGTCACAACGGCTTTACCACGACCGTATACGACGGTACTGCCCATGAAGACCATGTTTTTGCGGTCGCCGAGAGCAACGTCGCCGTTTGCGCCTGCCTCAAGGGTCTCTTCCTGCTTGGTGACGGGAACGGATTCACCGGTGAGAGCGGCTTCTTCGATCTTCATACTTGCACATTCGATGATGCGCGCGTCAGCGGGAACGGCATCGCCTGCTTCGAGGACGATGATATCACCGACGACGAGGTCTTCGCTGCGGACGGAGATCTGGTGACCGTCGCGGATGACTTTGGACTGTGCGGCTGCGATCTCTTGCAATGCTTCTATCGCTTTTTCCGCTTTGCTTTCCTGGAAAACGCCGAGGATCGCGTTGATGAGGACGACCGCCATGATGATGACAACGTCAGCGGGGAACTCCCAATGATTCAGAGAAATGCCGTTGTAGATTTCCACGCCTGCGGAAATGATAGCGGCAACGATGAGGATGATGGTCATCGGTTCTGCGAGCTGTTTGAGGAATCTGTGGAAAAGGGATTCTTTTTTGCCTTCGGCAAGCTTATTTTTGCCGTTTTGTTCAAGACGCTTTGCGGCTTCTGCGGCGGAAAGACCGGTTTCTGTAACAGAAAGCTCGGAAAGCACGTCTTTTGACTTTTTCAAGTACTCTTTCATGTGAACTCCTTATAAAGATTATTTTTGTGGGAATATGACAGCTTTTTGTTCCAAGTTTATGTATTTGCCGTAAAAAACATACTTAGGACAACAAAAAAAGACCTATCTGCCCATAGCAGATAAGTCTCATCGTTTCAAATAAAGCCATAGGATGGAATCTTCCAACCCCTGTGTTGTTGACTTTATTACGACAAAGCGTCGATTACTCCCTTATTTATTCTTATTTTAGCAGATAAAACCCGGTTTGTCAAGAGGTTTGGAAAAGTTTTCTGTGTATTTATGATGCAAAACCCATCGTATTGTTATCGATACGATGGGTTTTGTCGCATTATTTTTTCTTCTTTTTTGGAGTGGGCGTGTTTTTTTTCTTTTTCGGTGCTTTTGTCAGCATCGATTTCCATTTTTCTTTCCAGGGCTTCTTTTCCTTTTCGGGCTTTTCGCAGTATGCTCTGCCCATCTCGCTCATATAGTCCACCGTTTTCAAGGGGAGCGATTTTTTGGCGAGGTGCTTTTCGACCTGCTCCTTGATGAGCGTATAAATGACGGAGAAGAGCGGCACGCCGATGAACATACCAATGAATCCGAGGATACCCGACATGAGCGTGACGGCGACGATGACCCAAACGGGCGCAAGACCCGTGGAGGAGCTATGGATACGGGGCGCGATGATATTGCCGTCGATCTGTTGCAAAACGAGGATCATCACGACGAAGTATACGGCGTAGATGGGGTTTGCGACGAACAGGATGATGGCGCTTGGGATCGCACCGATGAACGGTCCGAAATACGGAATGACGTTGGTAACGCCGATGACGACGCTGATAAGCGGTGCATACGGCAAGCGCAAGATCGTCATCAGAATGAAGCAAACGACACCGACGAGGAAAGAGTCGATGATGGCGCCTGTGAAATATTTGCCGAAGGTGTTGTCTGTCAAGGATACGATGCGGAGAATATTTTCGTAGGTCGTTTCCTTAAAGATGGCGCGAATGAATTTCTTGGTTTGTGCGGCGATGCTTTCCTTTGCCATCAAGAAGTAGATGGAAAATACGATACCGAGTACGATATCGAGCGCACCCAGCGCAACGGATTGCAGCATCGAGGTGATGACGGGCAGATATTGCTTCAAAAGGTCGTAGGAATTGTCGATAAATTCGTTGATGGTCGTGAGCAAGGATTCGATGGCTGTCGCAAGTGCGCCGCCGCTTGCCGCAATGGAGTGGGCAAGGTCCTCGACCGATTGCAGATACGTCGGGAATTTTTCGCCAAGATCCTTGATGCTGTTTGTCAGCTGAGGCAAAATCATCCAGACAAAAAGCGCAAGCAATACGAAGAACGAGAGAAACGTCATGATGACGGAAACGATTCGTCTTGCCGTGCGGGAAAGTCCTTCTTCGGCTTTTCTGTTTTTGAAGACCTTTTCCTCGAATATCTTCATAAGAGGATTTAAGATATAGGCGATCAGCGCACCGTACATGATGGGCGAGCAGATATCTAAAATTTTAGAGATATAAAGTTTGACGGTGCTAAAATTCCATAAAAGAAATACAAAGCCGATTCCAACGAGAAGGACGATCAGCGAATAGATCGCAATGGTAAAATATTTGCGGTTTTGTTGTTCGGGTTTCAATGGCAAGCCTCCCTTGCATCATCATTATTTATCATATTAGCATACATTTGTGATAAATTCAACATCTATTTATGATTTTGAAAAAAGTTTACAAATGAAAAACGTTGACAAAAGCAAACGGACAGAGGGATTTCTGTCCGTTAAGGCGCGGGGAAAGAGAAGGATTATTTCTTTTTTTCGCGTTTGAAGCGTTCGGAAAGTCCCTCGAAACGGTAATCGACCTTGACGTCTTCGTCCTTGGGCGGTTCTTCGAGGAGCTTGGGATTTTTCAGATATTGTGAGATCTTGGCAAACGCCTGCGCGTATTTATGACCGTCGGCAAGACGTTCGTCCATCACGATGCCGAGAGGGATCTCTTTTTCGAGATAGATCTCTCCTCTTTTTTGCTTAGGGGTTTCGATGTTGTTGCCCATGGCGATGACCATACCCATCGTACCGAAATCGTAAACGTGATGGAAAATATGATTGGTGCGGATGCTGGCAAGGTTCGTGAAAACAAGGCTTCCGTGGAACGGGCTGAGATCGGTGATGAACTTGGGAAGTAAGCCGTGCTTATCCAAAAAGCGGAACGTACCAAGCACGAAGCGCATCAGCGGACCGCAACCGACAAGGATTTTGAAAAGCTTATCTACCTTGGTGTTGCTGGTGGATTTGTTGTTTTCATCAATGAATGCTTCGATTCTTTCGTTGACGTCATAAATGGTGTCGTAAAGGTCGAATTTCATTTTGCTCATGGAGGGGTTATTGTCGGCGGGACGAAGCACGACCATGCCGATCTTCAGCTCATTGTGCGCGTAGATTTTACTGTTGACAACAAAGCGGTTCAACTCCGGAAATTCCGATATCGTTCGCACGATGGCGGCGATCATAACGGCAAGATGGCTGGTGCGGAATCCGTTTTTTCGACATTCCAAAACGTAATCATGTACGTTTTCATACGGAACGGTTACGGTGATGGCGTTTTGTGCGTCGCTGCGATTTCGCATAAAATAGGGGGCGAGGGTATACATGGGGTCAACGTTTCGGACTCTTTTTCCGTCTGCTCTCATAGGGGCTCCCTTTCTTTCGAGAAGATTCTCGTATCAAAAATAATATCAAATATATTATACGATAAAATTCGTTGTTTTGTCAACAAATTTCAAAAAAACTTGGTTAATTTTTGTTAAAGATTTTGATTTTTGTGACGCGAAGAAGCCGTTTTGCAAGGAGCCTTGCCGCGATACACGACAGAATATCTTTGATGATATACGGTGCGGAGGATAAAAGAAACGCGGAAAGCATACCGTTTCCCGATTGCCATGAAAACCATAAGACACCGAAAAGATGGCAGATCGCAAGTCCGATCAAAGGGAACATGACAGACGGGAGCTTGCTTTTTTTGGCGATACCGCAGAAAAAAGCGAGCGGAAGAAAGCCGAGCAGAAAGCCGCCTGTCGGACCAAGCAGAATACCGAGAGAGCCTTGAAAGCCTGCGAAAACGGGAATACCGCAAGCGCCAAGCAAAAGATAAAGAGATACCGATATCAAACCGCGATGTGCGCTGAGAAGAAAGCCCGCCAAACATACGGTAAAGGTCTGTAAGGTCAGCGGTATGGCGAAAAAGGGAAGAGCAAGCTGGGCGGAAACGGCAATCAGCGCCGTCATGAGGGCTGTTTGTGTCAGGCTTAGGGTGGTTTGTTTTTTCATCGTTTGTTTTCCATTTTTTCTTTCATTATATCATAGAATCAAATAATTTGCAAGATAAAAGAAAACACCAAGCGTTCATGCTTGGCTTTTTAGGATATTATGAAAACCATACGTGATACATTTCCTCCAAAACAGGTTTTGAAAGTTTAACCTTGCTGTCGGGCAAAACGGCATCTACGCCACAATGCGGGCAAATCGCAGTTTCGCCGTTTTTGTCATGTAGCCATTCGGTGATCTGTGTTTTATCAAAAATGTTCAAACAGAAAAAGCATCCGCAATCCCGGGAGTCTTCAATATCTTTTCTGTTTGCAAGAGAAAACGTATGAAAATATTGGCATTTTTCGTCTTTGGTTAAAACAGGAAATCCGTCTTTTTTCCAACGATAGTCGGGATTTACCGTCAAATACATCTGATAACGCGTTTTATAGTCTGCAAGGGTAAGCCCGTTTACACCGACAAGAAAATCAAAATTACTTTCATTTTCCCATCCGCAAAAGGGACAAATATCATAATCGTTTTTTTCTGCAAACGTGTGCTTGCCACATACAGGGCAGACGATGGTATCGTTCATAAATGTATAGCCTTTCTTTGTGCTGAATACCACAGATATATTTGCTTCGTAAGCATGATATCGTTCCGAAAGGAACGGGTTTTTCTGGCTGTTACGAACCATTATGATGCCGACATTAAATATTCAGTATATAATGGGCATTTACGTTTTCACACATAGCAGAAAACGTAAAATATTCAATATTACCGTGTTTACTTTCCATTCCGGGATGGTAATGCCCTTGGTATACCGCCTTTACTTTCCCACTTTCCTGTAACATACCGTTTATTTCTATGGAATTATGTAGACAGTGGTCTTCTCGTATATCAGGGTCCATATTCTGATGGATAAAAACATAAACATCATCAGTTGTTTCTTCAATTTGCTTTTTTAGATCTTCGATATGCGGATAAAAGGTATCTGTCCAATCGGTATCTCCGGGCAAATAGTGTTTTCCGTTTTTAAAATAACAAGCATCCAGAAACAGTAACGTTTTACCTTCTGCTTTCACGTTTTTAGGCTTGCAATCGCCTAAAATCTCATAAAATTCGGTTTCAGTAAAAGCAAACGCATCGTGATTTCCCATTAAGCAAATCGTTTTGATCGCACTTTTCCGGATGATCTTTGCAACCTCTTTAAGATTTGCTACCTCTGTTTCGTGAGAAGCTTCTTTGTCGATTAAATCGCCTAAGCAAATTACCAGATCGCATTTTTCGGATTCAAAAAAAGCATACGCCTGCTTGATTTTTTCCAAGGATTTGCTGTTGTGACGTTTTCCACAGGTAATTTTCTGAGAGGAGTAATGGGAATCTGTAAAAATACCGATTTTCATAAAAAACACCGCCTTTGTTTAATTATAGCATAAAACAATAAATCAAACAAGATATATCATATTTTCGGTCGTTCGAATCCATCTTGACCTAATTACTTCTTACTTCTAAAAATCCGAGTGTTTAAGAGAAAAGTGAAGAGTGAAAAGGGAATAGTGAAAAAGTAAAAGTCCCCGTACTACCGTACGAGGACTTCTGGTGGGAGCGGGTGGATTCGGACCACCGAAGTCACAGACAACAGATTTACAGTCTGCCCCCTTTGGCCACTCGGGAACGCTCCCATATGGAGCTGGTGATCGGAGTCGAACCAACAACCTGCTGATTACAAATCAGCTGCTCTGCCATTGAGCCACACCAGCATCATTTTTCTTGTCGCTTGGGTCGGTTGCCCTTGCGACGGATAAGAGTATATCATATTCCAATCGATTTGTCAATACTTTTTTTTGAAAAAAGTTAAAAATTTTTGGGGTAAATATTTTTATCATTTTTTCAAAAAAATATTCAAAAACCTATTGACAAATCGCATCACTTGTGGTAATATAATTATCGCGTTATGACGGATGCGCCGAAAGCGCTCATGGGCCTTTAGCTCAGTTGGTTAGAGCAACCGGCTCATAACCGGTCGGTCCAGGGTTCGAGTCCCTGAGGGCCCACCATTTTCCGTTCAAATTGAATATAGGGGTATAGTTCAGCTGGTAGAGCAGCGGTCTCCAAAACCGTTTGTCGTGGGTTCGAATCCTACTGCCCCTGCCAAGAAAAAAGCCATTCGCGTAAAGCGAATGGCTTTTTTCAATGAAGCGCACCTGCGGTGCATGAAAAATGAAGTAGGGCTTCGCCCCATGAAGCGTGCCTTCGGCACAGGTCAAAGTTACTGTGCGCTTCGCTTCACGGCGGCAAAGCCGCCGCTTCATGCGAGCTTAAGCGAGCGCTTCATATCGCCGTAAGGCGATGCTTCATTATAACTTGATCTTATCGCCTCCGGCGTGATTTGGCGCGAAACGGTTGAAATGTTCACATAATTGTGTTACAATAAAGGAAAAAGGAGAAAATCTTATGAGTAACATTTCCGAAGCTATTTGTTCTAAAATAAAATCGACCATAGACTCATGGTCTGAAAATGGTATTTATGCTATTTCGTTTTTTGTTTATTCCAACGAAGCATATCAATACAAAAATTATAGTAACATATCCACATTTGCCATCAGTTATAATACAGAGGAGGATTGCGATGGTGCGGATTTGTATGATGAAGAACGCTGGAATTATGCGTTTTGGAGGCAGGACGAAACTCCCATCATCGATCCCGATGAAGAACCTGAGATGACCAAACTTCTCTTTGATTGGTATAAAGAAAACGGCATTTCCGACATAGGTAAAGAAGATGACGATTGCTATGACAGCAATTTTAATTACATTGGAAAAGGACCTATTGGTCATTATGAATTATTGCAAATCGTTTCGGAAGTTGCCAACAAATTGCAGTCGGAGGGATATATTGAACAACACTTCGGCAAAAAGATTCCTATAATTGTGCATGGCTTGGAATATGCATGGTATGACATTGAAGCCACAACAAAGGCTAATCCTCATGGAGAAGCAGACACTTTTATGAAAGCAATGAAAGAACTCGGTATGATTCCGTAATAATAAATAATACTACATAGATTCGTTTGCAAGCATAATGTTCAGTCTCCGGAAGATAGCGTGTAAGACTAACATTCCATCATCGCCAAGGGATAAGTCTATTCGCTGACTTGAAAGCATGGATCGATTTCGAAAAAACTTGCTCTGCGGATCGATTTTGAAAGGGTATCACAAGAAAAAAGCCATTCGCAAATGCTTCGGGCTCTTAAGGACAGTTTTCAAGAATTAAGAAATACGAGCATTGCGAAGGCTAAGAAAAATACGAGAACATTTCGGTGTTTCTCGTATTTTTCTTTTTTGCACATTTGCAGATTTTCCATTCTTATAGTAC
>JAGBCV010000060.1 GCA_017937845.1 Clostridia bacterium
CCCACGGGACCCATTTATGGGTAGTAAGTAACAATTGCGTGGCTGGCAGGCCAATCTAAAACGCACTTGTGCGTAGCCAGTAGCGTGTAGGGCTATGCCCGAAAATGAAATACCACCCGCTATGCGGGTGGATATTTATTTTATAGTGATCGCATTGCTCGGTAAGCACAGGATACATACGGCAAAGAGGAGCATCAAGACGCCTAGCACCAAAAGGCCGACGACGCCCGATGGAAATTTGCGTTTATCCGCGCAATCCGTCGGAAACTTGGGGTTTATAAAAATTTCATAAGTCTTTCCGATTTCAAAAAGTTTGTTGAATTTTCTTTTGGAATAGGAAATACAGCTTTCGCTGACGATGGTTTCTCCATTGTAGGTATAGGAGAATATCGGAGTCCACAAAGTACTGAATTTGTGGTGATAGATCCTCTTATCCTTCAGCTTTGCGTGAACGGAAACGGTGCATTGCTTATATTGTATCAGCTCGATGATGGACGGCGGCAGAAAAATGCCCGCCATGCCGAAAAGCATGGTAAACGCGAAAAGCTTTGCGGAATCGAGGGCGTAGGCAAGCAAGGAAAAAAGCCCGAAGCATCCGAAAACACCCGCAAGGATCAGCAAGGTCCATCTGCGGTATGCCGTGACCTTTCCTGCGCAAAAGAGCAAAAGCGCGGCAAGACCGATGCCAACGACCGCAAACATGATGACAAGCCCAAGTACGTCTTTCATAGGAACTCCTTGTTTTGTAAAATGTTGATGACAAAATTATATCATGTTTATATGTCTTTGTCAATTCTCGGCACAAAAATTATCATAGGATATTGACTTCTTTGTCGTTTTGGATTATAATATAAGTACAGAAAGTCTCCATCTACTTTATGGCATGACCATAGAAAAGATGAACATTAAAGAGGGTCTCCATTAACCTTATGGCTTTGACCATAAAAGAGATGAACATTAAAGAGAAAAGATGAGGTCGCTCCTCATCTTTTTATATATTTAGGAGTTTTATGTTCAAACTATCGGATAACTTAAAATTTATTGTCATCAATCAGGATTATATAAAAGCATTGCATGACGTATGTACGGAGGTTTATTATAAACCGTTAAATTATGAAAATAAACCGTATTTGGGAATTTTAATTCAAACGACCAATGAAAGAAAGTATGTGATACCGCTTTCTTCCGCAAAAGAAAAGCATCGCGCATGGAAAGATGTTGATAAGGAACGATACTTGATTTACGAACTTGCAAAAATTGAAAAATTGACATCTACCGATATTTGGAAAACGATTCCCGATGAATCCGACTATGTCAAACATATTCTTTCTGCCATAGATATTAAAAAGATGATTCCCGTTAAAGACGGACTATATCATGTTGTCAACTTAAATCCTTGCGCCACCGATACCGAAGATGTGAAGAAATATAAAGACTTGTTAAATAAAGAATATTCTTTCTGTCTTAAATGTATGGATGATATTATGCGAAAAGCCGACAAAATTTATGAAAACCAAAAGCAAACAGGAAAAGTGACAAAATATGCTTGTGATTATACATTGCTCGAAAGCGTTTGCGATACATATTCGATAACATGAAGAATCCCGCCGTAGGGCGGGATTTGCTTTTTTGACTTATAGGAAATTGCTCGAATCGCTTTCACCGTTTTTTTGAATATCAAATCTTCCTCTCCGTTATCATCGTCAAATGCTCGGGCAAATGGAAGATCTCTTTTTTCAAAAAGAGCGGATAAAAATATGTATCCCGTAGTTTTTCAAAGGGTAGCCATTCAAACAGATGGATCTCGTTTTCCTCCATCAGCGTGAACGTTTCGTTTTCAAATAAAAATTTTGCCTCGGAAGCATCGATGAGATAATATAACGACAGCTCGTGATATCGCTCTCCGCCATCGTCAAGCGCGAAGAAATTTTCACAGAACCAAAGCGGTCGCACGATTTTCGCTTCGATACCGAGCTCTTCGTGAATTTCGCGCAAGATCGCATCGTTTGACGATTCGTGCAGATGCACCCTGCCGCCGGGAAGATAATAATGGGACGTGGGTCTATCTCGCATAGCAAGAAGCTTGCCCTCGTGAATGATGACCGCGCATACCCTGTAATTGAAGCGTCCCTCGGGCGTTTTGAACGTCATATCCATCGCCATCACCTCTTAACGCCGCGCAAAACCATCGTCAGCGACATATAGGTATCCCACTGCTTGATGCCTGCATCATAAAGTGCGATCCTTTTATCGTAACGCGCATTTGTAAGGCGTTCCATTTCTGCTATCTCGTCTGCCGATACCATGTTTCCTACGGTATCCTTCATGATACCAATGCCGTTCAGCGCCGAAGCTCGGTGCGATTCGATGATGGCAAACGCTTCTTCTCTCGAAAAACAAGGATGATCGGGCGTTAAATTGACGGTGAGATACTCTGTGGAAATATCATGGAAGCCATGGCGTTCCATTGCCTTTGGCATTTCCATTTCGTTCATCGGATACGCGCAGACTGCGTTTTTTCTATCCATTTCTTCGCAAACGGCGGACACACGCGACCATATTTCTTTTTCAAATTCGCTTGTTTCGGAAACACAAGGCGCATTGTGAACGATGCCCCGTCTGCCCGACAATACAAGGCAAACACCGCCATGCTTCAGCACGCGATATTGCTCGCCATAAAATGCCGACGGCTCAATATGCTCTGAAACCGTATTGGAGATCGTAACCTCAAAGCTTTCGTCTGCAAAGGAAAGCTTGGTAGCATCCTCCTCGAAAAAGGGAATATTCGGCGCTTTTTCTCTTGCAAAGCGAATGAAATTCGTATCGCGGTCACATCCGCAGACCTGCATTTCGGGATACCAACGGGCAAGCGCTTCCGTAAGCGCACCCGGTCCGCAACCGATCTCAAGCAGGGATTTTTGGCTGTCGATGGCAAACGCTGTCATGTATTTTTCCTTGTAACGGTCAGAAAAACGCAGGGAGCGTGTCAGATAAAGGGTTGGAATTTTTTGAATGTAAGTTGACCATACCGTGTTCATGTGAGATCTCCTTTTATATGATATATTCGGAGAGAAACGGGATTTGGGTGAGTAAAGTTTATTATACCATGTTGATGGGCTTTACACAAGATATTTCTTGATGTTTTCCCTGAAAATCTTGACCTTATATCTGATTTGTGCTACAATAATAAGAAAATGACAGTTCAAAAAAAGGATCGTATCATGAAAACCAAAGAACACGCCCCACACATTTCTTTTTACGATGCGGAGGTCCACCACGGCAAAAACGCAGGAAAGATCATTGCCTTTTATGCCTTTTTTATCAGCGCATCGTTTCTCATTGCAACCCCCATTGCCATGCGTCTGACGGGTGAAACGGATATGTTTTTGGAAAATCTTTTCCGTATCTTTACCTCACCCTCGCGCCTTGTCACCGACTATTTCCGTCTTGGCGGTCTTGGCAGTACGTTTTTTAACGCCGCCATTTGCGGACTTGCCTGCAACGCCATCATTTTGCTCAGCCGTGTGAAAGCCTCTGCCACCACCTTTGCGGGCTATATGCTCGTCATCGCGCATTGCTTTTACGGACTCAATTTTGTCAATATGTGGCCGCCCTTTATCGGCGTTTTGCTCTATTGCTTCATCACGAAAAAGCCGTTCCGTGAAAACGTTCACGTTTCGCTCTTTTCCACGGCGCTCGGCCCGTTCATCAGCGACTTTTTGTTCCGCTATACGCTCCGCGGCGACTTTGAATTTGGCGAGCCGAAAATCACCGCGTTCGGTGTCGTTTTGGCAATCCTTTTCGGACTTGCGGCAGGATTTGTCGTTCCCTCCTTGCTCCCCGGTACGACGGCAATGCACCGCGGCTTCAATATGTATAAGGCGGGACTTGCCATCGGTATTCTCGGTATCTTTATTTATTCCTTTATGTATAAAACGCTTGGTGCATCCGAGCCCGAACCGCTGGTCATTGAAAATGCCGCCTACGATGCGCTTCCGTATCAGTATCGCGGATTTATGAATATCTTTTTCTTGATTCTTTTCTCCGCAACGATCCTCATGGGCTTTTTCTTCAACAGAAGAAGCTTTCACGGATATAAACAGCTCGTTCACAGCACGGGCTACGGTGTAGACTTCCTTGATAAATTCGGTATGCCCGTGTGTCTGATCAACGTCGGTGTTTATGGGCTTTGTATTTTGGCATATCTCAATCTTATTTTCATTCTCCCCGAAATCTTTCCGTTCTTGCCCCAAGGTGTCGGCTTTACGGGCGCGACCGTCGGCGTTACCTTTGCGGCGCTGACCTTTTCTGCGGACGGACAGCATCCCAGAACCGTTGCTCCCGTTGCACTCGGTTATGCGCTTCTGCTCGTGGTCGTATGTGTGATCTGCGCGATCTTCGGTGCGGACGTGCCGTGGACGCTTTCAACACAGGGATATATCAACGGTCTTGCCTTTGCCACGGGTCTTTGTCCTTTTGCCGGTAAATACGGCTTCAAATACGGTGTGCTTGCAGGGTTTATCAGCGCCATCATCTGTACCTCGACCTCGGCGATGCACGGCGGTTTCGTGCTTTATAACGGCGGTTTTACCGCAGGGCTGACGGCGCTCGTGTTGCTTCCGTTTCTTGATTTTTATAAGATCAAACCAAAGTTTGAGGATGACGTTTAATTTCATAAAAAGATCGACAGTGAAAGCTGTCGATTTTTTGATTCATATAAATTCAACGAGTTCAACTTTTTCTTTTTGAAAGAAAAAGTTGCAAAAAGAAGCAAAAAACCTGCGGTTTTATCGCTTATAAAATTTTAAGAGTTGTACCGCGCGTTCTCCTATCGCCTATTATCCGGCTCAAAGAACGCGGTTGAAGCATCGCTTTCGTCCAAGGTCGCGTAATTCATGTGGGCAAAAGGGGTATATCTCAGACGTGCTCGCGCTCATTACAAAAAGCGATTGCCGAACGGCATTTTTAGGGCTTCCCCTTGAGGGGA